>NZ_JARUBJ010000002.1:4115500-4422500 GCF_029626145.1 Micromonospora sp. WMMD961 | reverse complement strand
TACGGTCTGCGGACCGCGCCTTCTCGACGGCGTGCAACACCAGCTCGTACGCCACACGCTGCTCGTCGAGAAGCGTGAAGTGCGAACGATCCTTCAGCTCCAACGCGGCGTACCTCAGCAGATGACGGCTGGGTCGGACAGCGCTGCTGAGGAAACGGTCGGCGGCTCCTGCGCCCGACGCAGGTCCCAGGTGGGTGCGTAGGTAGTCCAGGAACGTGCCCCGCCGTTGCTTGGTGAAGATCCGGCTCTGCTCGGTCGCCTGGCGGTCGAACAGGTCGCTGATGTCGCGGTCGGCCGCGTTGTGCAGGTAGGCCACCCCGCGTACCGGATTGTGGTGCCCGGCGAGAACGCCGAGGAAGTCGGTCAGGTACTCGCAGTACTGCTCGACCTGCACACCGGGGTGCAGTCGCGGGCCGCGCACATGCTCCACGGCCACCAGGGTGTCGGAGGCTTCGTAGGACTCGACGTAGGACCACTGCTTCAGCTCCACGACCACGTAGGAGTCGTGGGAGGTTCGCGGGTCCACGCCGGCCAGCACCACGTCGACCCTTTTGTTGGTCAGCGGGAGTTGGTACTCGACAAGCATCTCGACCTGGCCGAGGCCCGCGTCGGCGAGATCCTGACCCAGCACCTCAAGGCTGCGCGACCAGGCCCGGCGCTCCGCCGGGCTCACGTTGCGGCCGATCTGTTCCACGATCCGGTCGGCGAGCGTGCCATTGTCGACCAGACGCAGTAGACCAGTTGCGGACGTACGGAACGCTGACAACACTTGCCCCCGGGCAGCACGAAGTGATCGTGCGCATGGGGGGCGTGTCCGGTGGCCACCGGAAGCCCGTCGTGACGCGCTTCTACGTGATGGACTGTAGCGAAGAGATCAACTCAGCGCCATGTTGACGCTGCCGGCAGCTATCGCTTCGCCGCCGAGCCGCGAGCCTCGTCGACCGGGTAGCGACGAGCGACCTCCTCGAGTTTGGTCGAAGCCGCCTCGACCAGGTCGATGCCGAGGACATCGGCGAGCCGGGTTAGATAGATCATCACGTCGCCGATCTCGGCCTTGACCCGGTCGCCAGCCTCTCGGTCGGACATGACGGTCGTGGCCTGCTCGGGTGTGAGCCACTGGAATTCGGCGACCAGCTCACCGACCTCACCGGCGAGAGCCATGGCCAGGTTCTTGGGCGTGTGGAACTGCTGCCAGTCCCGCTCTTCGGCAAACGCCCGTACGCGGCCGGTCAGGTCATCCATGTGCGCTGCTCTTACCTGTCGGAGAAGTCGACAGAGCTCACGGCGGCAATGAACGTGACCCAGACGTGGCGCTCGAAGCGAAGAACGGGTCCGTCAATGTGCTTGGAATCGCGTACGGCAACTAGCTTGGCGACGTTGGTGGCGACCTCGACGCAGTTGCCACCGTTGTCGCCGCTGCGGGTGCTCTTGCGCCAGACGGCGCCGGTCAGGTCAGTCATGCCGCATCTCCCCGGCGATTCGTTTGATCATGTCTCTTGAGTCTGCCTGATCGAGGGCGAGGGCATCCAGACCCTTCCAGACGTCTTCATAGGCCCGAAGCTCGTCCGGCTTGTCGAGGTAGAGCGCCCCGGTCAGCGACTCGCTGTAGACGACCGACGGTTCCGGGACGGCCCGGCCGCCCTTCGTGGCCGGGAAGTCCAGGAGAACAAAGGAGCCTGCGACCGCACCGGGATGTGGCCCTGCCGCGAGTGGCGCAATGCGAACCGAGACGTTCGGCAGCTCCGATGCTTCGAGTAGGCGAGCAAGCTGCCCAGTCATCACCGTAGGGCCGCCCACAACACGGCGCAGCACCGCTTCGGAGAGGATGGCGTCCAGGTGTGGCGGCTGTGGAAGCCGACGAGTGAGCAGACTCTGACGCTTCAGCCGCACCTCGACAGCCCGCTCGCGCTCCTCGATGCTCAACCGGCTTGTGGGTCGGAAGAGACCGAGTGCGTAGGAGCGGGTCTGGAGCAGTCCAGGGATCAGGTTCTCGCCGTATTCGCGGAGGTGGGCGGCGGCGGATTCCAGGCCGACGTAGAGCTCGAACCAGTTCGGCACCGCGTCGCCGTACGCGTGCCACCAGCCCTTCGACTTCGTCTCCACGGCCAGGCCGCGCATCGCCTCGGTCATCTCGGGCGACACCCCGTACAGCTCGCACATCGCCTTGACGTCGAGCACCCGAACCGAGCCCTGGCCGCATTCGAGCCGCCAGATCTTCTGCCGGCTGTATTCGAGGGCTTCGGCGGCGGCGTCGAGCGTCACGCCGGCCTCGTTGCGGAACTGCCGTAGCAGCCGGCCGAGTTGCCGGCGCGGCACTGTCGATCCGATGTCGTCGGGCATCCGCACACTCCCTGGTTCCGTCGCGCAACACTGCGTGACCTGCTCCTGCAACTCCTACGGGTTTCAGCAAAGAAAGTCAATGCACAGCAGCGAAATCGCGGTTTAGAACGTTGCGTTTCCACTCCGGACTGTCGCAGGCTGATCACAGCACGGCGGCCGTCCGGTCCCCCCGAACGGCCGCCGCGCTTCCCCGAACACCCCTCGCTCCTCTGCGTCAGGAAGGCAGGCAGACATGAACGCCAACAACCAGCGACCAGGGGCAGCGAGCGGCGGTGCGACGTACCGCTCGGCCGCGTACACCAGTCTGCTGCCGTGGCAGGTGCGTGAGCGCCGCTTCGCGCCGACCGGGCTCGGACGTCGCGGTCTGAATCCCGACGACGTGTACGCCTTCCTCGACCGGGTCGCCGTCGACATGGCCGCTGTCTACGCCGCTCTCGCCGAGAGCCGCCGCGAGACCGCCCGGATCAAGGGCGCGCTACGTCGCTGGCAAGCCGAGCAGGCCCGCGCCCGCAACGAGCGGGGCCAGGTCCAATGAGCCAGCGGTACGTCATCCACCTGCCCGTCGTGGCCACCGACCTGCTCGCCGCGCAACGCCTGGCCCGGGTCATCGGCCGGTGGATGCTGGTGCTGCCGATGGTGGACCCGGGGGAGACCACCGTCTCCGAGGAGGACCAGCAGTTCCTCTGCCATCGGGTCTTCTGCGACCTACGGCTGCCCGGCGGCCGGCGCTGCCTCCTACGCGACGGCCACGACGGCGACTGCTCCCGCCGCTTACGTCGATGACAGGTGCGAAGAGCCGAGTACGGCGCGCTGAAGGAGCGCATTGCCGCTGGCTGCGACATCGAGAAGGCGAGAGCCGCGACGACCCGCAATCCGTTCCTGACCGAGGCCGCGCAGGTGCGGGCGATGGATGTCTTTCCGCCACCACAAGAGCTACCGGGGGTAAGTGTTGCGCTATCAGATCCACTTCGAGAAGGAACTGTCCGCAGCTGCTCTTCGGCGGTTCCTCAACGAGGATTACGGCATCTCACCTGATGCGGTCTACATCGGTCGAATCGAAGACCGAGCGGTCGACGACCCGCGGCCGGTCGTCATGTTCAATCCCCCCGACGAGGACGAGGGATTCGGCTGGATCCTGACCGGCGACACCGAACTCGTCGATGCCACCGGGCAGGGGGAGCGTGAGCTGGCGGCCACTCTCGCCCGAACCTTCGGGGTGCGGGCGCTGGTCGACGACGGCAGCATTCATCCCGACCGGTGGCTGCTGGTGAGCACCGACGGCAGCAGTGGTCGTGTCGTCACCGACGATTACGCCGCAGCCGATGGGGACCTGCGGGTGGTGCACGCCCTCGAACCCATCAGCGGTGAACCGCACATCGCCGTCGTACCGCCACCGGACTGGGCCCGCGACTGGTGACCGACCGGACGTGTGTGATCACATCTCTGCTGTACGCGGTCGAGTCCTGCAGCCGGTCGACGTGGGCCGACTCGGGCCGGCCAGACAGAATCGGTCGCCGGTGCCCTCGGGGGCCCAACTGCGTTGGTCGTGAACCCCCACTCCTGATTCGCCCGATCGGGATGAGGCACGCTCACCCCCGGATCCGACAGGCTGTCGAGGTACCAGGGCGCTGCGCGACAACCAGCTGGGGATCACGGGCGAGCTCAAGGAGCGGGATCGCCAGGGAATCCTTCCTCCGCCACCGGGAACCCAGGGGCCAGCCAGTTCGATCACGTCGTGACGCCAGCAGGCGACATCGACCCGAACAGCGTCGACGCGGGCCTTCCTAACCGGCGGTTCGACGGCGATCGGGCCGGAGAGGAGAATCAGGTGGAATACGACGATTTCATCAACGCAGTGGCCACGCGGGCGAAGGTGTCGACCGATCAGGCGGCGACACTCAGCCGCGCGACTCTGGAGACATTGGCGGACCGGATCAGCGCCGGCCAGGCCGAGGACCTTGCCTACCAGCTTCCCGACGGGCTCGACGACCACCTGCGCAAAGCGCCACCGCATCGTAGGCAGGAGCAGGCCCAACCGTTCGGGCTCGACGAGTTCGTGCGGCGGGTGGCGGACCACCCGGCCATCGACCGTGCGCTCGCCGGTACCGGCGTCCGCGCGGTGCTCACCACGTTGCGGGAGGCCGTTTCCCGTGACGAGTTCGACGACGCGGTGGCCCAGCTTGGGAAGGAATTCCGGCAGGTGATCGAACCGGTGGGTGCCGATACCCGGCGGCGCCCCGGGTAGCACGCTCAGGCGGCAGCGCGGCCGTCGTACGGCCGGGCCCTCTCCGCCGGTGGGTTGACCGCTAGGCTGGCCCCCCACGGTCTCCCCACCTGGAGAAACGCCCATGTCCGACAGCGTCTTCGCGCAGTTCACCGCCGACGACGACCAGCTCGAAGTCGGGTTGCTCGTGCAGCCGGCGATCAACGCCGCCCTGGTGCACAACCGGGTGCCGCTGGTCCGTCACCTCACCCTCGTGAACAGGGGAGCGGTGCCGCTGACCGCCGTCACGCTGACGCTGGAGCTGCGCGGCCCGGACGGCGCGCTGACCGAGCCGTGGACGCGTACCCTGACCGCGCCGTTGCGGCCCGGCGCGAGCACCAGCTGGGACGACTTCCGCGACTTCACGCCCGACCGCAAGCTGCTGTACCGCACCGACGAGGCGTTCCCGGTCGACTACCACCTCACCGTCGAGACAGCCGACAACGACTTGACGCTGGTCGCCCCATCACGGGTGTTGGCGCACAACGAGTGGTTCAACAGCCCCGCCCTGTACGACAGCCTGGCCGCCTTCGTGCAGCCGAACACCCGGGCGGTGGAGGCGGTGCTGCGCGCTGCCGCCCAGCTCCTGCTGGCGCGGACCGGCTCCGGCTCGTTGCAGGGTTATCAGGAGGGTTCGGAGCGGGCGGCGCTGGTCGCCGGGGCCGTGTACGAGGCGCTGCGGCAACTGGAGATCACCTACCAGACCCTGCCGGCGTCGTTCGAGAACACCGGCCAGAAGGTACGCACCACAGCAGCCGTCCTCGATGGTCGGCTCGGCAACTGCCTCGACCTGTCCGTCACGTACGCCGCCTGTCTGGAGGCGGCGGGGCTGCACCCGCTCATCTTCGTCAGCGCGGGGCATGCCTTCGGCGGCTTCCTGCTGGAGGAGGAGCGGCTGGGCTCGGCCGCGGTGACCGAGACCAACCTGCTGATCTCGATGGTGGACTCCGGCCGGGCCGTGCCGGTCGAGCTGACCCGCGTCGGGCCGGGCGCGCAGTCGGCGACCTTCACCGAGGCGGTACGGGTCGGGCTCGGGCACTTCCGCGGCGACGGCGAGCGCATGCAGGGCGTCGTCGACGTGCACCTGGCGCACCGTTCCGGCATCCAGCCGCTGCCGTCGCCCGACGAACTGATCGCGCCCGCCGCGGTCGACGCCGAGGCGACGGCGGAGATAACAGCATCCCTCGACCTCCCGCCCGGCGTCGCCGCCGCGAAACTGCGTCAGCTCGCCGACGACGGTGACGAGGTGGCGCAGCAGTCCGACGGGTCACCGGCGCGGGTCCAGCAGTGGAAGAAGTCGCTGCTCGATCTGAGCCTGCGTAATCCGCTGCTCAACCTGCCCAAGCGGGGCCGTGGTCTGGACCTGCACGTGCCGGCGGGTGCGCTGGCCCTGCTGGACGATCTCATCCATGACGGCCGTCAGGTGCAGGTCATCCCGCAGGACGACATCAGCCACGTGCACGAGCTGGCCGGGGCGCGTCGGGCGCAGGACCTCGACGCGGAGATCCTCACCCGGGAGCTGCGTACCGACCGCCGGGTCTACGGCGCGGTCACCGACGCGCGTTACAAGACGGCGATGCGGGCGTTGCAGCGTGAGGCGCGCACGATGGAGCAGGAGACCGGCAGCAACTACCTCTACCTGACCATCGGCACGCTGGTGCACACCAAGACGACCGGGGGAGAGGCGTACGCGCCGCTGTTCCTCCTGCCGGTACGCGTCGAGGGTGGCAGCGGCCGTCGCCCGTACGCGATGGTCATCGACGGCACCGAGGTCGCCAGTCCCAACCACTGCCTGATCGAGTGGTTGCGGGTCAAGCACGGCGTGCGGATCCCGGAGTTGGAGCAGCCGGTCCTCGACGAGCACGGCATCGACATCGCGAAGACCCTGGCGGCGATCAACACCGGGTTGCTCGACAACCGGCTCAACTACCGCATCGACGAGACCGCCAGCCTTCGACTGCTGCAGTTCTCCACCTTCCAGATGTGGCGGGACCTCACCGACCACTGGCCCCGGTTCATGGAGAACCCGGTCGTGCGGCACCTGGTCGAGTCCTCCGGGGCCACCTTCGACGACCCGGCCCGTCCCGACGACGCCGAGGTCATGGTCGACGAGGCGGACCTGCACCTGCCGATTCCCGCCGACGGCTCGCAGATGCAGGCCATCGTGCGCGCCGAGCGCGGTCACTCGTTCGTCCTGGAGGGCCCGCCCGGCACCGGCAAGTCGCAGACCATCACCAACATGATCGCCCGCGCGGTCAGCACCGGTCGGTCGGTGCTCTTCGTCGCCGAGAAGCAGGCCGCACTGGAGGTGGTGAAGCGCCGCCTCAGGCAGGTCGGCCTCGGACCGTTCGCTCTGGACCTGCACGGGCGTAAGCAGTCCCTCAACGCGATCCGCCAGCAGCTGCGCGACGCCCTCGACCAGTACGACCAGGGCGGCGACGGCAGTTGGACGGCTGTCGAGACGGCCTACCGGACGCGGCTCGCCCCGCTGACCGAGTACCCGGCGCAGGTGCACACCGCCAACCCCGTCGGGATGTCGCTCTGGTCGGCCTACGAGCAGACCCTGGCGTACTCCGAGGGCCCGGTCGCCCCGATCCCGGTGAGCTATCTGCACGCCCCGGCCGAGGCACGCGCGCAGGTCGAGACGACACTGCGGGAGTTCCCGGCAGCCGCCCGGTCGGCCCGCCTGCGGGCCGCACACCCGTGGGCGCTCAGCGGCTGCCGCACCCTGGACGGGCTGCACGCCACTGCGGTCACCGAGATCGCCGGTGAGCTGGAGCATCTTCGTGCCGACCTCGGCGCGTACCCGCGGCTGGTCGAGGTGCTGCGGACGCTGCCCGCACCGGAGACCGTCAGTGAGTTGCAGGCGGGCGCCTGGCTCGCCGTACGCGGACTGCTGCCGGACCGGGCGACCACAGTGCACGCGAGCGATCCACGCTGGGACGAGGCGGTGGCCCGGCTCCAGACGGACCTGGCGGCCTTCCGGCAGGGCTTCGCCGGTGAGCTGGCGACCTTCCGGCCGGACGTGTTCGCCCGACCGGAGCTGACCGCCTGGCACGCCGAGGCCCAGGAGGTGGCGAAGCGGTTGTTCGGCAAGCGCAAGCGCCGCCAGGCCATCGCGGACCGGTTGGCCGTGCACGTGGTCGCGGGCGCCACGCTCGACGTGGAGCAGATGGAGGTGCTCACCGGCCGGCTGGTCGCCGCCCAGGCGCAGGCCGCCGCGCTGCACCGACACCTGTTGGGGCTTGGTGGGCTGCGGCTGTCGCAGTGGCTGCCCACGGACCCGAACGCGCAGGAGCGTCTGACGGAGGCGATCGAGGCGACCCGGGTCGGTCGGGCGCTGCTGAGCCAGCACCCGCAGGCCTGGGAGCTGTTCCAGAGCGGGTTCACCGATGTCGGCGCGGCAGTGCTCGACCGGTGTGCCTCGCGGTGGCGGGCCTGGCGCGGGGTGTTGCGCTCCGGCGGGCCGGAGCTGACCCGGTGGGCCGCCGGGTCGCACTGGGTCGACGCCTGGCAGCGCGACGGCGCGGTCTGGCTGCAGGAGCTGCGGGCCGAGGAGCTGTTCCCACTGCGCCGATGGGCGACCGTCCTCACCCATGCCGACGTCCTGGCCTCTGCCGGCCTCACCGGCTACCAGGACCAGCTGCTGCGCGCAGAGGTGTCCGCGCAGGTCGCCGAGGAGGTCTACCGCCGGGGAGTCGCGACCGCGTCGCTCAACGAGCGGGTACGCGCCGGCGGCCTGCAGTATTTCGACAGCGAGCTGCACGACGACGAGATCAGCCAGTTCGAGGCCGCCGCGGCTGAGCTACGGTCCGCGCTGCCGACGCAGCTGCCGTCGGTGCTGGTGCGTCGCCGCCCCTTCAGCCCGACCGACCGGCGTGGCCGCTTCGCCGACTTCGCGGCGGAGCTTCGCCGCAAGCGGGGCGGGCGATCCTTCCGGGAGTTGTTCGAGCAGTACCCGGACGCGGTGCTGGCGTTGACCCCGTGCGTCCTGGTCAGCCCGGCGTCGGCGGCGAACTTCCTGGCGCCGGGGAGCCAACGCTTCGACCTGGTCATCTTCGACGAGGCTTCCCAGATCCGGGTGGCGGAGGCGATCGGCGCGATGGGTCGGGGCAGCGCCGTGGTGGTAGTCGGCGACTCCCGGCAGATGCCGCCGAGCAGCATCATGCAGGCCAGCCACACGCTCGACGAGGTCGACGACGGCGACGGCCCGGTGCCGGAGGACCTGGAGAGCATCCTCAGCGAGGCCGTCGAGTCGGGGTTGCCGCAACGCTGGCTGTCCTGGCACTACCGCAGTCACGACGAGTCCCTGATCGCCTTCTCCAACCGCTACTACTACGACAACAAGCTCTCCAGCCTTCCGTCGCCCGGTGCCGCCAGCTCGGCGGGCGTCAGCTGGCGACGTGTCGACGGTCAGTACGACCGGGGTGGGTCCCGCACCAACGAGGTCGAGGCACGGGCGATCCTCGCCGACATCACCCGGCGGTTGCACGACCCGGCGACCGCCACCCAGTCCGTCGGCGTGGTCACCTTCAACATCCAGCAGCGGGACCTCATCCTCAACCTGCTGGAGGAGAGCACCGATCCGATCATCCGTGAGCACCTCTCCGGAGCGGTCGCCGAGCCGATCTTCGTGAAGAACCTGGAGAACGTGCAGGGCGACGAGCGGGACGTCGTCCTGTTCTCGCTGGCCTTCTCCACCAACCTGGAGACCGGTCAGCTTCCGCTGAATTTCGGCCCGCTCAGCCAGGCCGGCGGGGAGCGGCGGCTCAACGTGGCCATCACCCGCGCCCGCCGCCAGGTCGTCCTCTACTCGTCGTTCGACCCGATCGACATCGACCTCGCCCGCACCTCCGCGCTGGGCACGCAGCACCTGCGGGCGTACTGCGAGATGGCCGCCGCAGGCGCGGACCGTCTCGGTGACCTGGCCACCGACCGCACCGAACGGCGCAGCCGGATCCGCGACGAGGTGGCCGCGGCGCTGCGCGACCGCGGCCACGAGGTCCGCACCTCGCACGGCCTGTCCGACTTCACTGTGGACATCGCCGTGCGTAGGCCAGGCTCACCACGCTGGCAGGTGGCCGTCATGCTCGACGGCCCGGACTGGAGCGCACGCCCGACGGTGGCCGACCGGGACTCCGCACCGACGCTGCTCCGCTCGATCATGGGTTGGTCGGAGGTCGTGCGGTTCTGGCTGCCGGCGTGGATCCACGACCGGTCGGCCATGCTCGACCGGGTCGACGAAGCGGTCATCCGAGCCGAGGCCCTCGCGACCGTCGAACGGGAGCCCGAGTCGTCGGCGGTCACACCCGGCATCGAGCTGCCTCAGCCCCGTCCCGCGACAGGCGGGGAGCCGCAGCTCCCGACACCGGCCGCCGAGGTGCCACAGCCGCGCCGCACGGAGGAGGAAGAACCCTTCCCCGGCGCGTCGTCGGCCCCCGTCACCGCACTCGTCGCCGCGACCACCGCGCCGCCAGCGCCGGCCACGGCAGCAGCGGACATCGTCACGGCAACCCCGTTCGTTCCGTACGTCCCGACCTCGCTCGGAGATCAGGCCGACCTCGACCTGCTGGCAACCGACCAGCGGATACGTAGCCTGATGCGAAACGCGCTCCGCGAGATCATCGAGGTCGAGGGACCTGTGGAACAGCACCGGCTCGCCCGCCTCGCCCTCGCCCGGTTCGGCTTCCTCCGCACCCGTGAGGACCGGCGTACCGCCGTGCTCGCGCTCGTGGACTCCCGCCGCCTGCACACACACCCGACGCTGGGCCGGTACGCGTGGCCCGATGGCGTCGACCCGCAGACGTACCGGGCGTACCGGGTCACCCGGGCGAGCAACGACCGGGCGTTCGAGGAGGTGCCACCCGAGGAGGTGGCCAACGCCTTCGTCCACGTGCTGCAGGGCGCGTCGAGCATGGACGAGGAGCGGCTGCTGCGCGCCGGCCTGGAGCGGCTCGGCTACCGCCGACGCACCGAGAAGATCGACAAACTGCTGCGGTACGGGCTGCACGTCGCCGTGAGCAGCGGCCGCCTCCGCTTCGACTCGGAGGGCCTCCTCATCTGCGGCTGACGTTCGATCTCGATGTCGTCGCGGCACTTCCTGCCGGGCTGACGCAACCCCTCGCCGGTCGATTCGTTGGTGCGACGAGGGGCGGACTGAGGAGGACGATGACGGCGGGACCTGGTGCCAAGCTGCTGCGCCCGCCGACGAGTTCGGGCCGAGCCACGTTCCTGGAGCTGTTCTTCGACCTGGCCTTCGTGGTGGCGCTCACCCAGGTCTCGCGTCGGTTCGCCGAGTTGGGCGACGGAACAGGCTGGGCCCTCGCGAGCGGGTTCGGCCGTACCCTGCTGCTCTTCTTGGCGCTCTGGCTGATCTGGTCGCACACCGCCTGGATCACCAGCCGTTACGAGCCGGAGCGGTCGATCATCCAGGCCGTCGTGGTCGGCACCATGTTCGCCGGCCTGGTGATGGCGGTGACGCTGCCCCGTGGGATGGAGGAGCGGGCGCTGCCGTTCGCGGTCGCGTACCTGTCGGTGATGGTGGTGCGGCCGCTGGTGATCGCCGCCGCGTTGCGTGGGCATCCGCGACGGCTGGTGCCCTTCCGGCTCGCCATCTGGGCTGCGGCGAGCGCACCGCTCTGGCTGGCCGGGGCCCTGGGCCCGGACCGACTTCTCCCGGCGTTGTGGGCTGTCGCCCTCGGCATCGACTACCTCGCCTGGATTCTGGGCTGGCCGCTGCCGAGGCTCGGGGCCTCGGCGGTGAGCCGGTGGCGGATCGCCGGGGTGCATCTGGCCGACCGCTACCAGCAGGTGATCCTCATCGCCCTCGGTGAGTCGATTCTGCTCATCGGCATCGTCTTCGGCGGCGCTGACTACTCCGCCGAGCGGGCGGCGGCCTTCGTCGTCGCGTTCGTCACCAGCTCGTTGCTCTGGCGGATCTACTTCTACCGTGCCGGTCTGCTGCTGACCGATGCGTTGAGTCGCGCGGGTATGCCCGGCCGACTGGGCACGGCGTCGGAGCGCACGCATCTGCTGATCGTGCTCAGCGTGCTCGTCACCGCTGTCGGTTACGAGCTGGTGATCGACCATCCGTACGGGTCGCCGCGGCCGAGTTGGCTGCTGTTCGTGGTGGGTGGTCCGGCGCTCTTCCTCCTCGCCCGGATGCGGCTGGAGTACGAGATCTTCGGTCGGGCCTCGCGGGCCCTGGTGATCGGCCTGGTGACTCTGCTGGTGCTCACACCGGCGCTGTTCCGCTGGACGTCGATGGTCTCGCTGTCCGTGGTGGCCGGAGTGTTGGCGCTGGTGGCGCTGCTCGACGCGCTGCGAAGTCGGGGCCGTTCGCCGGAGGTGCCGGCCCCACCGGTCGGGCGGGAGCCGTTCGACCGGGACGACTCCGAGGCGTGACCAGGCGGCTCAGCGGTCGGTTTCGGCCGATTGGCGCGCGGTGTTGACCCGGAGGAGCCCTTCCACCCCGCGCAGGAAGGTCTCGGACACCAGGGCGGGGTTGAACAGGCATCCGGCGGCCATGGCGCCGTCGCGGAGCATGACGAAGTGGCGCGCGGCGGGATCGGCCGTCTCCTCGTGGACCTGCGCCATCAGCGTGGTGAGTGTGTCCAGGAACCACTGCCGGTGGGCGATGATCTCCTGGTGCACGGCATGACCGGTTTCGGGATACTCCGCCGCGGCGTTCAGGAAGGCGCATCCGCGGAACGCGGGAGACTGGACGTTCTGGGCGATGGCGCCGGCGATGCCGAGGAGTGAGTCGACCGGCGCGGGATTGGCGGCGATCGCCGCTTCGACCAGTCCACGCTCCATGACGTGGACTTCCCGCAGGTAGGCCAGGATGAGGTCGTCCTTGCTGGGGAAGTGCCGGTAGAACGTGGCCCGGGTCACCCCTGCCTCGGCGATGATCCGGTCGACGCCGACGGAATGGATCCCCTCGGCGTAGAAGAGCCTGGTCGCCGTGTTGAGCAGCCGGAGTCGCGCCGCGGAGGGCCGGGTGTCGGTTTCGGTGCGCGCCATACCCACCATCATAGCGGATAGAACGGTCGGTCCGGCAGGTTGCGGCTCGTGGAGCACGGGGCGAACGCTGGGCCCCGGTCGTCGACGACGAACTGGGCGCCGTCGCCGGAGCTCCCGTTCGGCACACGATCCCGGTCCGTATCATTTCGGGATGGTGCTGAGCCCGGAGCTGCGGTTCAGTCGGCGGGCGGTGCTTCTGACCGCCGCAGGGCTGCTCGTCGGTTGCTCGCGGCAGCCCGAGGCGAGCGAGGTCCACCTGCGACTGGCGACCGGGCCGGCGGGAGCGGTGTACCGGCGCATCGGCGGCGCGTTGGCCGAGCACATCTCCGAGCAGGTGCCGGCGGTGACGGTGACCACCGTGCCGAGCGGGGCGTCCACCGACAACATCCGGATGCTGCGGGCCGGCGAGGTGCACCTCGGGCTGACGAGCCTGGATGCGTTGATCAGGGCCGACGGCAGCGCGCCCCCGGGGCTGTCGGCGATCTGCCGGCTCTACGACAGCCACCTGCACCTCGTGGTGATGGCCGATTCGGCGATCGACGAGTTCCAGGATCTCGAGGGCAAGCGCCTGTCCCTCGGTGCACACGACTCGGGCACGGAGTTCACAGCGCTGCGGGTGCTGCGGCTCGGCACGGTGAACGCCGACCGCAGGCATCTCAGCCAGGCCGAATCAGCGACGGCGCTGCGCGACGGCACGATCGACGCGATGTTCTCCCTGACCGGCGTCCCGACACCCGCCATCACCGAGCTGGCGCAACGGCACCCCATCCGGCTTATCCCGCTGGACGCGCAGGCGGGCGGGCTCTTCACGGAGTACCCGGGTCCCTACGCCCCGGCGATGATCCACGCGACTGCCTACGCCGGCGTCCCGGCCATTCGCACGGTCGCCGTACCGAACGTGCTGCTCGCGCGCGACGACCTGCCCGAGGGCCTGGCCTACGCCATCACCGACACGGTCTTCACGCACACCGGCGCGATCACCTCCGCCGGCCGCGACGACGCCGAAACCCTCCCCGAGGCCTGGCAGATCAACGTGCGTACCGGGATAGCGACGGCGTCGGTTCCGCTCCACCCGGGCGCGGCGGCCTGGTTCCGCGACCGGAAGCGGTGACCCGGGACAGCGACCGGATGATCAGGTCGGCACCGACGCTTCAGCGTCGGACGGAGACACCACCTGCGGTACGGCCGGCAACACCACCACCGCGGCGAAGCCGTGCCCGGACCCGTCCGGACGGGGCAGGCCGTCCGCCAGGCGCAGCTCGCCCCCGGCCGCCCCGATCAGGTCGGCGCAGATCGCCAGCCCCAGGCCGGTACCGGACACGTTCTGGTGTCGTGGCGACCGCCAGAACCGTCGTAGCGCCTGGGCCCGCTCGGCGGCGTCGATGCCCTGGCCGTCGTCGCGAACGGCGACCGCTACCACGGCTCCGTCGCGGCCCTCGACGCCCGCACCACCGGGGACAACCTGTGCGGACACCTCCACGACCTGTGCGTCGGACAGCCGCAGCGCGTTGCTGATCAGCTCGTCCAGGATGCTGCCCAGGCCGCCGGGCGGCTCCAACACCCGCAACCCCGGTGGTACGTGGACCGTCAGGGTCTGTCCGGCCGTGGCCGTCAGTGCCCGCCACCGGTCGACCCGGGTCGCCAGAACCTCGTCGAGGTCCACCGGCGACGCGGTCCGCATGCTCTCCATTCGCGCGCTGGCCTGCAACGAGTTCAGCATCCGCTGCATCGCCTTCAGTTCGTCGACGGCGACGTCGTACATCTGCTGGCCGTCACCGTCCGGTCGCAGGTGCGGCGCGAGGCTCTCCACCGCGAGCCGAAGGCTCGTCAACGGGTTGCGCAACTGGTGCGACGCGTCGGACACGAACGCGCGCTGCCGCTGCACGGCGTTCTCGACGGCGTCCATCATGGTGTTGAACGATCGCGCGAGCCGCCGCAGTTCGACCGGGCCGGCCTCGGCGTCGGCGCGGATCGTCAGGTCGCCTTCGGAGATCCGCGAGGTCGCCGCGTCCAGTTTCCGCACCGGCCGGAGCACCCATGCCGACACCGGCCAGGCGACGGCGGCCAGCGCGATCAACGGCAGCAGCCCGAGCCCGGCCAGCCGGGCCCAGCGTACGAGGATGAGTTCGCGCGTCTTGGACAGGTCGGAGATCGTCACGACGGCGCCGACGACCTCGCTGTCCCGGCCCACCGGCTCCGCCACGACGAGGGCGGAATCGGCCCAGGGAGCCCATTCCCAGGACGGCTCGGACCGGGCGCCGGCCAGTGCCGCGGTCACGGTCCGGGGCAACGCCGGCTCGGCGCGCGCCGCCTCCGCGTAGGCGTCGGCCGGCCCGAGCAGCACCGTGCCCGACGTGTCGATCAGCGCGACCGGGATGTCGTAGAGATCGTGGTACCGGGTCAGCTCCTGCTGCAACGCCTCGGTCCGCCCGGTGGACAGCGCGGTCTCGGCCAGCGAGGCGAACCGGCCGACGTCGCCCAGCCGGTTGACGTACGTCTCCTGCATCTCCCGTTCGGCCACGGTGACGCTGAGCGGCACCCCGAGTGCCGCGACGAGAAGCACCGCGAGAGGGACCAGGACGACGAGCAGGCGGCGGCGCACGGCGCGTCAGCCGATCAGCTCCGGCTGGTCGGCCAGGAGCCGATAGCCGACGCCGTGGACGGTGCGGATGACCACTCCCGGCCCGAGCTTGTGCCGAAGCGCCGCTATGTGGGTGTCCAGGGTGCGGCTCGACGACTCCCAGGTCGCACCCCAGATCTGGTCGAGGATGACGTCGCGACTGACCACGTTGGGTGCTCGCCGCGCCAGGAGCAGCAGCAACGCGAACTCCTTGCGGGTCAACGGCACGAGCGTGCCGTCGACGGTGACCTCGCGGGTGCCGACGCAGATCCGCACCGGGCCGAGGACGAGCGGCGCGTCCGCCGGGGCGAGGGAGCGGGCGGCCCGGGTACGCCGCAGGACGGCATCGATCCGGGCTAGCAGTTCTGGTATGCCGAACGGCTTGACGATGTAGTCGTCGGCGCCGGCGCGCAGGCCACGGACCCGCTCGTGTTCCTCGGATCGTGCGGTCACCGCGATGACGGCGGTCTGCGGATGATCACGCAGGCTGCGAATGACGTCCAGTCCGTCGCCGTCGGGGAGACCCAGGTCGACGAGGACCACGTCGGACGGCGCGGCGCGCACCGCCTCCGCAGCGGTGGCGACCCGGTCGACCTCGAAGCCCGCCTGGGTCAGAACGGTCACCAGACCCCGCGCCACGCGGTCGTCATCCTCGATGACGGTTATCCGCATACCAGCGGATTGTACGGCCCGGACCGGTGCTCGTGCCGGCCCGCGAGTTCTTGGGATTTCTCTGACACCATCCGCGCTCCGACCAGCCGAGACTGGGAGCCACATGCCCGATCAGGAATGTCCATGCGTTGATGAGGAGGGCTGCCGTATGCGAACGACCAGCAGGCGCCGCGCCGCCGGACGGATGATCGCCGCGGTCGGCGCCGTCTCGCTCGTCGCGGCCTGTTCCGGTAACGGGGGCGCCAATGGCGGGGGCGACGCCGCCGGTTATCCGGACCGGAACATCACCATCGTCGTGCCGTTCAGCGCCGGCGGGCCGACGGACACGGTCACCCGCATGATCGCCGAGCCGATGGCCACGAAGCTCGGCGGCAAGATCGTCGTCCAGAATGTCGAGGGTGCCGGCGGCACGGTCGGCGCCGGCGACGTCGCGCGGGCCAGGCCGGACGGCTACACCGTGCTCATGCACCACATCGGCATGTCGACGGCGCCCGCGCTGTACAAGAGCCTGGGTTACAAGCCACTCGACGACTTCGAGTCGGTCGGGCTCGTCACCGAGGTGCCGATGACGATCGTCGCCCGCAAGGACTTCGCGCCCGCGACGCTTCCGGACCTGGTCAGCCACGTGAAGGCGAACGCCGGCAAGGTCACGCTGGCCAACGCGGGCATCGGCGCCGCCTCCCACCTGTGTGGCCTGCTGTTCCAGACCATCACCGGCGTGAAGCTCCAGGAGGTCCCGTACCAGGGCACCGGTCCCGCGTTGACCGACCTCGTCGGCGGCCAGGTCGACTTCATGTGCGACCAGACGACCAACACCAGCGGCCAGATCGCGGCGGGAAAGGTGAAGGCGTACGCGGTCACCACGCCCGAGCGGGTGAAGAGCCTTCCCGACCTGCCCACCACCGCCGAGGCCGGGTTGCCCCAGCTCACGGTCAGCGTGTGGCACGGGCTGTACGTTCCGGCGGACACGCCGCAGGAGATCGTCCAGAAGCTGTCCGAGGCGCTCAAGGTCGCACTGGCCGACCAGGGCGTCATCGACCAGATGGCCAAGCTCGGCACTGCGCCGGTCCCGGCCCAGGACGCGACACCGGAGGCGCACCGGGCGAAGCTCGACGAGCAGATCGGCACCTGGGCGAAGATCATCGCCGATTCCGGGGTCAAGGTCTCCTGAGGTGGAGCGCCATCGGTCGTTCCCGGACGTCCTCGCCGGGGGCATGTTCGTCCTGATCGGTGGCGCATTCGCGGTGGGGGCGCTCGGCTACGAGCTGGGCACCCCGACGCGGATGGGCCCGGGTGCCTTCCCGCTGCTGGTGGGCGCGGCCGTGGTCGCCCTGGGCCTGGCGATCGTCGGCAAGGGCCTCGTCGCCGGTGAGGTGATCTCGTTTGGACCGATCCCGTGGCGGGCGGTCGCCGTCATCGTGCTCGCGGTCCTGTTCTTCGGATTCACCATCCGCCGCCTCGGGTTCGTCCCGACGACGGCGGTGACCGCCCTGGT
Organism: Micromonospora sp. WMMD961; assembly: GCF_029626145.1. Classification (NCBI taxonomy): domain Bacteria; kingdom Bacillati; phylum Actinomycetota; class Actinomycetes; order Micromonosporales; family Micromonosporaceae; genus Micromonospora; species Micromonospora sp. WMMD961. The sequence goes on along the minus strand of NZ_JARUBJ010000002.1, from coordinate 4,405,088 downwards.
CACCACGTTGGCCAGCACCCGCGTGCGGCTGCTCACGGCGGTGGCGGTGGCCGCTGGGTTGACCGTGGCCAGCACGCTCATCTTCGTCGTCGGACTCCAGCTGCGGATCCCGCTGTGGGGCCCGTGGCTGGGATTCTGACGGGCCGTCTGGGTTGAGGAATGGACCTTCTCGACAATCTCGCGCTGGGTTTCTCGACGGCCCTCCTGGTCCAGAACGTCCTCTACTGCTTCGTGGGAGTGTTGCTCGGAACCGCGGTGGGCGTACTGCCCGGCATCGGGCCGACGGCGACGGTGGCGATGCTGCTGCCGATCACGTTCAGCTTCGAGCCGGTGACGGCGCTGATCATGCTGGCCGGCATCTACTACGGCGCACAGTACGGCGGTTCGACGACCGCCATTCTGATCAACCTGCCCGGTGAGTCGTCCGCGGCGGTCACCGCGCTGGACGGGCACGAAATGGCCCGCCAGGGCCGGGCCGGACCGGCCCTCGCGGCCGCGGCGATCGGGTCCTTCGTCGCGGGTACGGTCGCCACCGTGGCTCTGGCCGCCGCCGCCCCGCCACTGGCCAGCGTCGCGCTGAGATTCGGCGCGGCCGACTACTTCTCGCTCGTGCTGTTCGGCCTGATCGTGTCGATCGCGCTGGCCCGAGGCACGGCGCTCAAGGCCCTGGCGATGATCGCGCTCGGCGTGCTGCTCGGCACGGTCGGCCAGGACATCTACACCGGGACGCCCCGGTTCGTGTTCGAGCAGCGGGAGCTGTACGGGGGCATCGACTTCGTGTCGGTCGCCGTCGGCCTGTTCGGGGTGGCCGAGATCCTGCGCAACCTGGAGAACGAGCAGACCCGTACGGCCGTCGTCAACAGGGTGACCAACCTCTGGCCGACCCGCGAGGACCGGCGTCGGATCGTCGCCCCGATCCTGCGGGGCACCGGTCTCGGCGCCGCGCTCGGCGTCCTACCCGGCGGCGGGCACGTGCTCGCCTCGTTCACCTCGTACGCCGTCGAAAAGCGGATCTCGAAGCGGCCGAAGGAGTTCGGGCACGGCGCGATCGAGGGTGTCGCCGGTCCCGAGTCGGCGAACAACGCCGCCGCGCAGACGTCGTTCATCCCACTTCTCACCCTGGGGCTGCCCGCCCACCCGGTCATGGCACTGATGATCGGCGCGTTCATCGTGCAAGGCATCACTCCCGGCCCGAACGTCATCAACGACGAACCGGCGCTGTTCTGGGGCCTGATCGCGTCGATGTGGATCGGGAACGTGATCCTGCTGCTGCTGAACCTCCCGTTGATCGGCCTCTGGGTGCGTCTGCTGCGCATCCCGTACCAGGTGCTGTTCCCGATGATCATCCTGTTCGCCGCGATCGGCACGTACTCGCTGAGCTTCAACGCGTACGACGTCTACGCGATCGCGTTCTTCGGGATCCTGGGATACCTGCTGATCAAGTGCGGTTGCGAGCCGGCGCCGCTGCTGCTCGGCTTCGTCCTCGGCCCGCTGCTGGAGGAGAACCTGCGGCGCGCGCTCATCATCTCCCGTGGCGACCCGTCGGTCTTCGTGACCCGCCCGATCTCCGCGGTGCTCCTGACCCTGGCCGTCGCCGCCCTCGTCGTCGCCGTCCTCCCGACGATTCGCCAGCGCCGCGCGGTGGTCTTCGCCGAAGAGGAGTAGCAATCCGGACCACCTGACCGTCAGGTCGGCGAAGATTGTCCCCGTGATGAGCGACAACACGCACCGGGGTTGGACCAGCCGAACAGCCTGGGAGGGGCGGTTCAACGCTCCGCTGCGCTCGTTCCTGCGCACCGAGACCGGCGGCGCGCGGGTGGTGCTGATCGCCGCGGTGACGGCTCTCCTCTGGGCGAACCTCAGCGCCTCGTCGTACGAGTCGGTCTGGAACACGACCTTTTCAGTCCAGCTCGCCGACTGGCACGTGACACACGATGTGCGTTTCTGGGTCAACAGCGGCCTCATGACGTTCTTCTTCCTGGTCGCGGGGCTGGAGTTGCGACGCGAGTTCGACATCGGTGAGCTGCGGGAGCGGCGTCGCCTGGCGTTGCCGATGCTGGCCGGGGTCGGCGGCATGCTCGTGCCGATCGCGATCTACCTCGCCATCAACGCCGGGCATACCAGCGCGGCGGGCTGGGGTGCCGTGATGGCCACCGACACGGCGCTCGCGCTCGGCGCGCTGGCCGTCTTCGGGCCGCGGTTCTCGGAACGGCTGCGGGGTTTCCTGCTGACCGTCGCCGTCGTCGACGATGTGGTGGCGATCGCAGTGCTGGCCGTCGCGTACCCGCACCACCCCTCGCTGACGGCGCTGATCGTCGCGGCGGCGATCTTCGGCGTCGTCCTGCTCGTCCGGGCCTGGGGTGTGCGGTTCGGGCCGGTCTACGCGCTGCTGGGGGTGGCGGCCTGGCTCGCCGTCTCGATGTCCGGCGTCGATCCGGTCGCGGTGGGTCTGCTGATGGGACTGCTGACCTACGCCTACGCTCCCGGCCGCAGCGACCTGCAGCGGGCCAGCGACCAGTTCCGCCTCTTCCGGGAACAGCCCACCCCGCAACTCGCCCGGATGGCGCAGGCCGGACTCACCTCGGCGCTGTCGCCGAACGAGCGGCTGCAGACGCTTTACCACCCCTGGGCGAGCTACGTGATCGTGCCACTGTTCGCGCTGGCCAACGTCGGCATCGTGATCGACGGTGACCTGCTGGCCAGGGCCGTGACCTCGCCGGTCACGATCGGCGTCGTCCTCGCGTACGTCGTCGGCAAGCCGGCGGGGATCGTGCTCACCGCCTGGCTGGCGACCCGGTTGAGCGGCAACCGATTCCGACCGCCCGTCGGCTGGCTCGCCGTCCTGGGGGTCGGCACGGTATCCGGCATCGGTTTCACCGTCGCGCTCCTGATCGCCACCCACGCACTGAGCGGGCCGGCCCTGGACGAGGCGAAGTTCGGCATCATCGTGTCGACGTTCGGCGCGTCCCTCGTCACCTGGCTGGTGTTCCGCTCGGTCGGGCGGCTTTCGCCGGCGCGGCGGGCACGCGCGCTGCTGGGCGTCGCCGAGGGGATCGTCGACCTGATGCTGCCGGTCGATCCGGACCGCGACCACATGCGCGGCTCGCTTGAGGCACCGGTGACGGTGGTGGAGTACGGGGACTTCGAGTGCCCGTACTGCGGGCAGGCCGAGCCGGTGGTCCGAGAGTTGTTGGCGGACTTCGCCAACGTCCGGTACGTGTGGCGGCACCTGCCACTCACCGATGTCCACCCGCACGCCCAACTCGCCGCCGAGGCGGCCGAGGCGGCGGGGGAGCAGGGCGCCTTCTGGGAGATGCACGACCTGCTGCTCGCTCACCAGGACGCTCTCAACCCCGCCGACGTGCTCGGCTACGCCGAACAACTAGGCCTGAACCTGGACGCGTTCCGGGAGCACATGGTGAAGCGGATGGGAGTGGACCGGATCGCCGAGGACGTCGACTCCGCCGACCTCAGCGGCGTCACCGGCACCCCGACCTTCTTCGTCAACGGGCGGCGACACCACGGCGCTTACGACGTCGCCGCGCTCTCGGCGGCGGTGAAGTCGGCGTTCGCGAGCGCGAAGCTCCGCCCCGAGTACCGCCCTCGGGATCCCGGGCCCCGCGAGGCCGGCCCGGCGAGCTGACCGCCGACCTGCGATCCGCTTCGGCGTAGCGGGATGGGGATGGGTGGGTCGGCGCCTTTGGAGCTGAATCGTTAGCGACATCACCGACGAGGCGTCGCGGCCGACCGAGGGCTTCCAGCCGGGAGGCGGAAGCGGGAGGCACCGCAAGCGGCAGGCACCGCAAGCGGCAGGCACCGCAAGCGGCAGGCATTCGGTCTGATTCGTTTGCGGCATCAGCTCCAAAGGCAGCGCGCCATCCGATAAGCCCCGCAGTGCAGGGCCGGGAGCGCCCCGCAGTGCAGGGCCGGGAGCCCCGCAGTGCAGGGCCGGGAGCCCCGCAGTGCAGGGCCCGCAGCGCCTCCCGGCTCCAGGCGCCGCGAGGGGCGTTCAGGTGGTGGGGAGAGCGGCGAGCCGGGTGGCGCGGCGGCCCGCGACGGCCACGACGACGGCCAGGGCCAGGGCGATCAGAAAGAAGACGTCCGCGCCGGTGAAGGCCGCGTGGAAGCCCGCCGTCGGGTCGGTGGCGGAGCTGGCACGGGTGTACGCGATGGTGAGGATCGCGATGCCGAGCGAGCCACCGAGTTGGTGGGCGACGTTGACGAGACCGGACGCGGCGCCGGCGTCCTGCGGTTCGACTCCGGCGACGCCGCCCTGGGTCATCAGGATGATCGCGATGCCCTGGCCGATTCCGATCACCAGCAGCGGCAGCAGCACGTCCGGGAAGTAGCTGGAGTCGGCCGAGATCCGCGACAGCCACGCCATGCCGACCAGCGCGATGACGAGGGACGCCACCAGCAGGAGGGGACGGCCGAGCCGGTTCTGCAGGGGCCGGATGACGTACACCATGGCGAAGAACATGCCGGTGATGGGCACGTACGCGAAGCCGGTCTGCAGGGCGCTGAGGTGCAGCACCTCCTGGAGGTACTGACTGAGGAAGTAGAAGGTGGAGAAGGTCGCGCCGACGATGAGGATCCGCCCGGCGTACGCCCCGGAGCGTTCCAGGCTGCCGAAGAGTCGCAGTGGGGTGATGGGCTGCGGTGCGCGGTGTTCGATCAGCACGAAGGTGATCAGCAGGACGGCGCCGAGGCCCAACGAGACCACGGTGCCCGGTGCGCTCCAGCCGGCTGCGGCGGCCTGGATGAAGCCGTACACCAGGGCGGTCATGCCGCCGGTGGAGGTCAGCGCACCGCCCAGGTCGAACGTGCCGGCGCGGCGTTCGGTCTCGACCAGGAACCGTGGTGCGAGCAGTGCGATGGCGATGCCGATCGGAACGTTGACGAGCATTCCCCAGCGCCAGGAGAGCAGGTCGGTGAAGACGCCGCCGATGACGATGCCGACGCTGCCGCCAGCGCCGATGACCGCGCTGTAGAGGGCGATCACCCTGGCTCGGGCCCCCGGTTGGGGGTGGTCGGCGACCAGCAGCGCGAGCGTCGAGGGCACCGCGAGCGCGGCGGCGAGGCCCTGCACGACGCGGGCGATGATCAGCCAGCTGCCGCTCTGGGCGAGACCGGCGGCGAGGGACGCCGCGGTGAACAGGGCGATCCCGGCGATGAAGACACGGCGGCGGCCGAGCAGGTCACCGGCTCGGGCGCCGAGCAGGAGCAGGCCCCCGAACGCCAGCACATAGGCGTTCTGCACCCAGGAGAGCCCGGACTGGGAGAAGTCGAACTGCCGCTGCACGTGCGGCAGCGCGGTCGTGATGATCGAGGTGTCCAGCGTCATCATCAGCTGCGAGCCGAGGATGAGCGCCAGGGCGATCCCGCGACGGGTAGCGGGAGTCGGGGACATGGTCCGCCTTCTTTCGGGCTAGACTGATAGGAGACCTCCGGATAAGTGGAGGCCGACTATCACAATAGTGATAGGCGACCTCCGGTTGCTAGTGCTGGGAGACATCGGCATCGTGACGGCCCTCACCCACCTGCGCGTGGCCCGCCCGCACCGGGCCGACGCCGCCCGTAACTACGACGCCGTCCTGGCGGCGGCCCGGGCCGCCTTCGCCGAGCAGGGCGCGGAGGCCCCGCTGGAGGAGATCGCCCGCCGCGCCGGGGTCGGCATCGCCACGCTCTACCGCAACTTCCCGACCCGGGAGGTGCTGGTCGAGAACGTCTACATCACCGAGGTCGAGGCGGTGTGCGAGACGGCCGGGGAGGCTGAACGCCTCGCCCCCCGCGACGGCCTGTACGCGTGGCTGCGGCGCTTCGTGGAGTACATCGGGGCGAAGCAGCCCCTCGCTGCCGGTCTGAACCGGGAGTCCACCGCCTACCTGGAGTGTCGGCGGGCGCTCTACGCCGCCGGTGGGCCACTGCTGGAACGGGCCCAGCGGGCGCGCGAGGTACGCGTCGACGTGACGATCGACGACGTCATGCGATTGGCCAGCGCCATCGCCTCCGGGCACTTCCCCCACCCCGACCAGCGCGATCACGTGCTCGCGGTCGCCCTGGACGGGCTGAGCACGTAGTCGGAGCGACCTCGGCCGTTTCGCCCACGCGTCGATGTCCGAAGTGGAACAGCTGCGGAACGTGTTCGGGGAATCACGGTGGACTCGGGCCCTTGACTCTCGGGAAACATCGGTCCACCATCTGACAACGTTGTCACAGCCCCCCGCCACCTGACAACGTTGTCATACCTGGAGGCACAATGTCCGAGCAATCTCCGCTGTCGCGGCGTACCTTCCTCTCCGCCGGAGCCACGCTGCTGGCGTCGGTCGGGGTGGCCGCGGTCCTACCGGACGCCGTCGCGGCCGCCGCTCCGGCGACGCCGCCTGCCACCCCGCAGGCCACCGACCTGGCCCGGTACCGTCCGGTCGCGGTCTCCTCGACCGACTACGCGCCGACGCCCGCGACCTTCGCCGTGGACGGCCTTCCGCAGGTCGGCGTCCGGGGGAGTGGTTGGCGGGCGGCCGGCAACGCCGATCCACAGTGGATATCGGTGGACCTGCAGGCGCTCTGCCGGGTCGAGGCCGTCACCCTGGTCTTCGAGGCCACGCTCGCCGACGGGCCGTTCGACGGCAACTACACCGACACCGATGGCGACGAGATCCTCTCCAGCGCGGCCACGGCGTACCGCATCGAGGTCTCCACCGACGGCCGCACCTGGCGGTCGGTGTACGAGACGACCGAGGGCCAGGGCGGCGTGCAGGCCATCAAGCTGCCCGAGCCGGTCACCGCCCGCTGGATCCGCATGACGGCCACGAAGCGTTCGAACAGCAACCCGGTGGGCCTCAACGGCTTCCAGGTCTACGGCGTACCCCTGGCCGGCCGGCCGAAGGCCGAGGGCTGGACCAGCTGGGAGGACGGCAACACCGGTCCGGCTCCCGCGCTCACGGTCGCCGCCGACGGGACGGTGCCGCTGGAGTCGGGCTGGTCGTTGACGATGGACGACTTCGCGGGCACCGCCGACGGCGCCGAACTCTCCCGTGCGGGCGTCGACGTCCGGTCCTGGCTGCCGGCGACGGTGCCCGGCACCGTGCTGGGCACCCTGGTCGAGCAGGGCCACCTGCCCGATCCGGTGGCCGGCTTCAACAACATGCGCATCCCGGAGGCGTTGTCCCGGCACACGTGGTGGTACCGGCGTGCCCTGCGGTTGCCGCGCGAGCTGGACACCTCGGCCGGTCGGCGGATCTGGCTCGAGTTCGACGGCATCAACCACGAGGCGACCGCCTGGGTCAACGGCGTGCAGGTCGGCAGCGTCAAGCACCCGTTCGCGCGGGCGGCGTTCGACATCACCGACGCCCTCGCCGGTCACCGCGGTGAGCACGTTCTCGCCGTCCGGGTCACCCCGATGCCGCACCAGGGCACCCCCGGCGACAAGGGCTCCGACGGCCGTACCTTCCTCCAGTCGGCCCACCACTACCTCGACGCGCCGACCTACCTCGCGGTGTCCGGGTGGGACTGGATGCCGGCCGTCCGGGACCGGGTCACCGGCCTCTGGGACCACGTCCGGCTGCGCAGCACCGGTGCCGTGGTCGTCGGCGACCCGCACGTGCAGACCACGCTGCCGGACCTGCCGGACACCAGCGCCGCCGAGGTCACCATCCGGGTGCCGGTCCGCAACGCGACGGCCACCGCCACCACCGTCACCGTCCGCGCGGAGTTCGACAAGGTACGCGTCGAGTCCACCGTCACCGTCCCCGCCGGCGCAAGCACCACCGTCACCTTCGCACCGGAGCGCTTCCCCGCACTGCGTCTGCGCAAGCCCCGGCTGTGGTGGCCCAACGGCTACGGCGACCCCCACCTGTACGACCTCACGCTCACCGCCACCGTCAAGCGCAAGCTCAGCGACCGGCGTGAGCTGCGCTTCGGTGTCCGGCAGTTCGCCTACGACTGGCACCAGCCGATCCAGATCTCGCCGCCCGGCAAGCCCGCGCTGGACTTCGTCGACGGGGCGGCGACGCAGACCGTCACGTTCGACCGGCAGCACGCCCGGCACGTGCGCATCCAGGCCGGTCAGCGCGCGACCGGCTGGGGCATCTCGATGTTCGCGCTGTCGGTGGCCGACGGCACCGGCCCGGACCTCGCCCTGCACCGCGACGCGACCGCCTCGTCGGCGGAGAACGACACCAACGTGGCCGCCAAGGCCGTCGACGGCGACGCGGCGACGCGCTGGGCCTCGAAGGCCGAGGACGACCAGTGGATCCAGGTCGACCTCGGCGCGGCGGTCGACTTCGACCGGGTCACCGTCGTCTGGGAGCAGGCGTACGCCCTGGACTACCGCGTCCAGGTCTCCGCCGACGGGCAGTCGTGGACCGACGTGAAGTCGGTCAGCAACGACACCCCGCTGGGCAGCCGCGCCGAGCAGGTCGAGACGTTCGCCAGCCAGACCGCCCGGCACGTGCGCGTCCAGACCGGTGCTCGGGCGACCTCGTGGGGGGTGTCCATGTGGACGCTCTCGGTGCGGCGGCAGGCCGAGCCGGACGTGGACCTGGCCCTGGGCCGGGCCGCCAGCGCGTCGTCGTCGGACGGCGACTCCAACGGCCCCGACCGGGCCGTCGACGGCAACCCCCGGACCCGCTGGTCGTCGACGTTCGAGGACGACCAGTGGATCCAGGTCGACCTGGGCGCACCGGTCACCTTCGACCAGGTCGCCATCGTCTGGGAGCAGGCGTACGCCCGCGACTTCGTCATCCAGGTCTCCGACGACGGGCAGTCGTGGGTCGACGTGAAGTCGGTCAGCAACAAGATCACCGAGCTGAAGATCAGTGTCAACGGTGTGCCGGTGTTCGCCCGGGGCGGCAACTGGGGCTGGGACGAGCTGCTGCGCCGGGTGCTGCCCGACCGGCTGGCCGACACCGTCGAGATGCACCGCGACATGAACTTCACGATGATCCGCAACTGGCTCGGCAGCAGCAACCGCGAGGAGCTGTACCAGGCCTGCGACGAGCAGGGCATCCTGGTCTGGAACGACTTCTGGCAGGCCGGCGGGTTCCTGCCCAACCCGCCGGGCTACGTGGACATCGCCGCCGACACGATCCGGCGGTTCCGGCACCACCCGAGCATCGTGGTGTGGTGTGGCGCCAACGAGGGTGACCCGCCGCCGATCGTCGACGCCGGCCTCAAGCAGGCCGTCAGCACCGAGCACCCGGAGATCCTCTACATTCCCAACTCCGCGAGCGGCATCGTGAGCGGGCGCGGGCCGTACCACTGGGTCGACCCGACGACCTACACCGACGTGACGATGTACGAGGCCGACTCCTTCGGCTTCCACACCGAGATCGGCATGCCGGTCGTGTCGGTGGTGGAGAGCATGCGCAACCTCGTCGGCGACGCGAAGGAGTGGCCGATCAGCGAGGTGTGGAACTACCACGACTGGTCGACCATCGGTAACCAGCGCGTCGGCACGTACCAGGCGGCCATCGACGCCCGGCTCGGCGAGTCCGACTCACTCGACGAGTTCGCCACCCGGGCGCAGTTCGTCAACTACGAGAGTCACCGCGCCATGTTCGAGGCGTGGAACGCCAACCTGTGGAAGGACGCCACCGGTCTGCTGCTGTGGATGTCGCACCCGGCGTGGCACAGCACGGTCTGGCAGACCTACGACTACGACCTCGACGTGAACGGCGCCTACTACGGGGCCCGCAAGGGGTGCGAGCCGCTGCACGTGCAGGCCGACCCGGGCACCTGGCAGGTCCGGGTGGTCAACCACACCGCGGCGGCGGTCACCGGCGTGACGGTCACCGCCCGGCGGTACGACCTGAGCGGCCGGTCGTTGGGTACCCCGCAGCGGCAGCGGGTGGACGTGCCCCGCTCGGCGACGACGGCGGTCTTCCCGCTCGCCGCGCCGGACGGTGGTGGGCTGCACCTGGTCCGCCTGGAACTGCGCGACAGCCGCGACCGGCTGCTCACCGAGAACACCTACTGGCGCTACGACACGGCCGAGCAGATGCGGGCGCTCAACGACGTGCCGAGCACCCGCCTGTCGACGTCGTCGAGCACGGTACGGGTGGTGGACGGGCGGAACACCGTCACCGCGACGGTCCGTAATCAGGGTCGTACGGTCGCCGCTCTGGTGCGGCTCTCCGTGCGCGACCAGCGCGGCGACCGGGTTCTGCCGGCCCGCTACGACGACAACTACTTCTGGCTTCTGCCGGGGGAGACCCGCGAGGTGCGGGTCTCCTGGCCCGTGCGGCCGGGCCTCACCCGTCAGGCCAGGGTGACGGCCCAGGCGTACAACTCCTAGACGAGTAGGTCCGACGTCTGGTCGGTGGTCGTCGGCGATCAGGATGCTTCGCGATGTGCTGTTGAGCGCTATGCCTCGAAGTCATGGATATGACTTCGAGGCATAGCGCTCACTGTCACATCCGCCTCCAGCGAGCTGACTGACGGTCACCGCCAGGGACGTAGAGCCACGCACGGGGGTCTTGCGGGGCTCATCGTATACAACATACGCTCCCCGAATCGCCCATTCGAGGAGCTCTCCATGACGAACCTCACCGTCAGCGAAACGAGCCGTCTACTCCGGGCCGCGGTCGCGGCGGCCACCGTCGTCTGCGCGGTCGTCGCCTGTTCACCGGTGTCGAACAGCGGCGACGGCGACCCGTCCGGCGACAACCAGTCGGCAGGCCAGGACTCCTTCGGTACGCCCGCGGACCCCGCCGCCGTGAAGCAGGGCGGCAAACTGGTCATCGCCCTCTCCGCCGAGCCCGACGCGTTGGACCCGACGCTGTCGAGAAGCCTCTACTCCCGCTACGTCTTCCAGGCGATGTGCCAGAAGCTCTACGACGTCGACGAGAAGGCGCAGGTCGTACCGCAGCTCGCGACCGCGCTGCCCACCACCAGCGGCGACGGCCGGACGGTGACCATCCCGCTGCGCCCCGGCGTGCGCTTCGCGGACGGGACACCGTTCGACTCCGCCGCCGTGAAGGCCACAGTGCAACGCCACCTCACCAACTCCCGGTCGGCGCGCAAGAGCGAACTCGGTCCCATCGACGGCGTCGACACCCCGGACGCGCAGACCGTCGTCCTGCGGTTGAAGCAGCCGTTCGCGCCGCTGCTCGGCGCCCTCGCCGACCGGGCCGGCATGATCATGAGCCCCAAGGCGCTGCAGGGTCTGGGTGACGACTTCGCCTCCGCACCGGTCTGCGTCGGCCCCTTCAAGTTCGCCAAGCGGGTGCCGCAGAACTCGATCGACGTCGTGAAGGACCCGAACTACTACGACGCCAGCAAGGTGCACCTCGACGCCATCTCGTGGCGGATCCTCACCGACGCGAGCATCCGCGCCGCCAACCTGCGCTCCGGCGACGTGCAGGTCGCCGACAGCGTGTCCACCCAGGACTTCGCCGCACTGCGGCAGGACGCCGCGGTCTCCGTCCTGCAGTCGCAGTCCCTCGGATACCAGGGCCTGACCATCAACGTCGGAAACGTCGACGGCGTCGGCACCGCGCCCAAGCCCATCAACCGTCCGCTCGCGCAGAACGCCAAGGTCCGCCAGGCGTTCGAGCACGCCATCGACCGCAAGGCGCTGGTCGACGCGGTCTTCAACGGCATGCACACCGTCGCCTGCTCCCCGATCTCACCCGCGAGCCCGTTCTCCTCACCCGAGGCGCAGACCTGCCCGGCGCACGACCCCACGAAGTCCAAGCAGCTGCTCACCGAGGCGGGCGTGCCGACGCCGTACCCGGTGACGATGCTCGCCTCCAACACCCCCGACACGCTGCGGCTCGCGCAGGCGTTGCAGTCCATGGTCAAGGACGGCGGGTTCGACCTGAAGATCAACCCGGTCGAGTACTCGTCGCTCCTCGACGAGCAGGACCGCGGCAACTTCGAGTTGTTGCAGCTCGGCTGGAGCGGGCGGATCGACCCGGACGCCAACATCACGAACTTCGTCGGCACCGGGGCCAGCCAGAACGTCGCCGGCTACGGCAACCCGCAGCTCGACGCCCTGCTCACCCAGGCCCGCCAGTCCGGCGACGTCGAGGAGCGCAAGAAGCTGTACGGGCAGGCGGTCACCGTGCTCCAGCAGGACGACGCGCTCATCTACCTCTACCGTCAGCGGAACCTGACCGCCGTCAGCAAGCAGATCCAGGGCCTCCAGGTCTTCCCGGACGGTGTGCTCCGCGCGGGCTTCGCCGGCTTCGCCAAGTAGGTCACCGTGGCCCGATATCTGCTCACCCGCGCCTGGCAGTCGGCGCTGACCCTGCTGCTGTCGACGATCGTGGTCTTCGTCGGCGTGCGGGCGCTCCCCGGTGACCCGGCCCTCGCGCTCGCCGGCGAGGACCGCTCGCCGGAGGCGTTGGAGGCGATCCGCCGGCACTACGGGCTGGACCAGCCGCTGCCGGTCCAGTTCGCGCAGTACGTGGAGCGCATGGCGCAGGGCGACTTCGGGGAGTCGATCCGCACCGGCACGCCGGTCTCGTCGATGCTCACGACCGCCCTGCCGGTGACCATCGAGTTGTCCGTCCTGGCGATCCTCATCGCCTCGGCGCTCGGGGTCGGGGCCGGCGTGCTGGCGGCGGTGCGTCGTGGGCGACCGGCGGAGTGGCTCGCCAACGGCATGGCCCTGGTGGGCCTGTCGGTGCCGCACTTCTGGCTCGGGCTGCTCGCGATCCTCTACCTGTCCGTGGCGTCCGGGCTGTTCCCCGCCTCCGGCTTCGTGCCGGTCCTGGAGGATCCGGTGGACAACCTGCACCACATCATCCTGCCCGCGGTGATCCTCGGGACCGGTCTCGCCGCCATCATCATGCGGCAGACCCGCTCGGCGATGCTGGACTCGCTCTCGTCGGACTACGTGCGAACGGCGAAGGCGAAGGGCCTACGGCCGCGTGCCGTCATCACCCGACACGCACTGCGCAACAGCCTCATCGTGGTGGTGACCGTCGTGGGTCTCCAACTCGGCGGGCTGATCTCCGGCGCGGTCGTCACCGAGCAGATCTTCGGGCTGCCGGGCTTCGGCAAGATGACCATCGATGCGGTGTTCCAACGGGACTATCCCGTGATCCAGGCCGTCGTCCTGCTCACCGCGACGGCCTACATCGTGATCAACTTCTTCGTGGACCTGCTCTACTCGGTCATCGACCCCCGCATCCGGGTGACGGGAGATCCGGCATGACCGTCCTCGCCGTACCGATGGCCGAGACCGCCGCCGGCGTCACCCGGCGTACGCGGGTGCTGCGCCGGTTGCGTCGCAACCCTCTCGCCGTGGTGAGCTTCGTCGTCCTCGCGCTGGCCGGCGTCATCGCGCTGCTCTCTCCGTGGATCGCGCCCTACTCCGTCGACCAGACCGACTTCGCCCGTACTCTCGCACCACCCGGCACCGCCGGGCACGTGCTCGGCACCGACGACCTCGGTCGGGACGTCCTCTCCCGCATCATGCTCGGCGCCCGGGCGTCGTTGCAGGTGGGGCTGCTGGCGGTGGCCACCTCCCTGCTCATCGGGGTGCCACTCGGGCTGGCGGCCGGTTACTTCCGGGCTTGGGACGCGGTCATCTCACGCTTCACCGACCTGCTGCTCGCCTTCCCGTTCCTGATCATGGCGGTGGGGTTGGCGGCCATCCGGGGAGCCAGCCTCGGCAACGCCGCGGTGGCCATCGGCATCGCCCAGATTCCCGGGGTGATCCGGGTCGTCCGCTCGGACACGCTGCGCCTCAAGTCGTTGGACTTCGTCGCGGCGGCAGTGGTGGACGGGGCGAGTGACCTGTGGGTGCTGGCCCGGCACATCCTGCCGAACGCGACGTCGGTGATCCTGGTGCAGGCCACGGTCGCCATCCCGGCCGCGATCCTCGGTGAGGCGGTGCTGTCCTTCCTCGGCCTCGGCATCCAGCCACCGGCACCCAGCCTGGGCACCATGCTGGCGACCGCCCAGCAGTTCGCCGCCCGGGCACCGTGGGCGGCGGTCTTCCCCGGCGTGGTGATCATGGGCCTGGCGCTGGCGTTCAACGTCTTCGGTGACGCCCTGCGCGACGCCCTCGACCCGAAGGGAGACCGCCGATGACCACGGCGACAGCGCCCGTGCTGGAGATCCGCGACCTCTCGGTGTCGTTCCGGACCGAGACCGGCACCGTCTCGGCGGTGGACGGCGTCAGCCTGGACCTCGCCGCCGGGGAGATCGTCGGGATGGTCGGCGAGTCGGGGTGCGGCAAGAGCGTCACCGCGATGAGCATCGCCGGCCTACTTCCCGGCAGCGCCCGGGTCAGCGGCTCCGTACGCCTCGACGGCGCCGAGCTGGTCGGCGCGCGCGAGTCGGCGCTGCGCCGGGTACGCGGCCAGGAGATCGCCTACATCTTCCAGGAGCCGATGACGTCGTTGAACCCGGTGCTCACGGTCGGGCGGCAGATCGGGGAGGTGCTCCAGGTCCACGAGCGGATGTCCCGACGGGCTGCGCGGGCGCGCGCCGTCGAGCTGCTGACGCTCGTCGGGATCCCGTCCGCCGCACGTCGGGTCGACACGTATCCGCACCAGCTCTCCGGCGGCATGCGTCAACGCGTCATGATCGCGATGGCGGTGTCCTGCGGCCCGAAGGTGCTGGTGGCCGACGAGCCGACCACCGCGCTGGACGTCACCGTCCAGGCCGGCATCCTGCAGGTGCTGCGGGACCTGCGCGACCGGCTCGGCACGAGCGTCCTCGTCATCACGCACGACCTCGGCGTGATCGCCGACATCGCGGACCGCGTCGTCGTCATGTACGCGGGGCGGGTGGTGGAGCGGGCACCGGTGGACGACCTGTTCGCACACCCTCGGCACCGGTACACCGCGGGGCTGCTGTCGGCGTCACCACAGCCGGGGCGGCACGCCGGCACGGACCGGTTGACCGAGATCCCCGGACTGGTGCCGGTGCTGTCGACCCCACCCGACGCGTGCACCTTCGCGGACCGCTGCGCGGCCGCCGACACGACATGCCGCGACGCCGCCCCGCCACTGGAGGGCATCGGTGGCACGGACCACGTGGCGGCCTGCTGGCATCCTTGCTCGACGGTGACCCAGGAGGTGACCCGATGACGCCGCAGCCGAACGCCCTGGAGATCGAGGACCTGGTGATGCACTTCGGCCCGGTCCGCGCCGTGGACGGGGTGTCGCTGACCATCCCGAGGGGTCGGGTCACCGCGCTGGTGGGGGAGAGCGGCTCCGGCAAGTCGACGGTGGGTCGCTGCGTGGTGCGGCTGGTCGAGCCCACCGGGGGGACGGTGCGGATCGCCGGCACCGACGTCACCCACCTGTCCCGTCGGCGGCTTCGCCCGCACCGGAGCGCGGTGTCGATCGTCTTCCAGGACCCGGCCGGGTCGCTGGACCCGCGCATGCTGGTGGGCGAAATCGTCGCCGAGCCGCTGCGGCTGGCCGGCAGGCGGCTCTCCCGACGCGACCGGGACACCCGCGTCGCCCCGCAGCTCGAACGGGTGGGCCTGCGCCCCGAGGTGGCACGTCGCTATCCCCACGAGCTGTCCGGTGGGCAACGCCAACGGGTCAGCATCGCCCGGGCACTGATCTCCGAGCCCATGCTGCTCATCGCCGACGAACCTACGAGCGCACTCGACGTGTCGGTGCAGGCGTCGGTGCTCAACCTCCTCGCCGACCTGCAACGCGACATCGGGTTCGCCTGCCTCTTCATCACCCACGACCTGTCCGCTGTCGAGTACCTGGCCGACGACATCGCCGTCATGTACCTGGGGCAGCTCGTCGAGCAGGGCAGCCGCGAGCGGATCTTCGCCCGGCCCGCCCACCCGTACACGCAGGCACTGCTGTCCGCCGCGCCGGTGGCCGACCCGGTGCGCCAACGGCAGCGGCAGCCGGTGCTGCTCGGCGACGACCTGCCCTCCGCACTGGACCCGCCGTCGGGCTGCCGGTTCCGGACCCGGTGCCCGCTCGCGTTCGACAGGTGTGCGACGGAGGTGCCGGCGCAGACGGCGATCGGCGACGGCATGGCCGCGTGTCACCTGGTCCGGCCGGACGGCACCGGTCCCGACGTTCGCACCGCAGATCCCAGTGAGGTGTTGTCATGACGTTCACCACCCGACCCACGTTGCAGGGCACCTTCGGCATGGTGTCCTCGACGCACTGGCTCGCCAGCCAGGCGGCGATGGGCATCCTCGAACGCGGGGGCAACGCCTTCGACGCCGCGGTCACCGCCGGGTTCGTCCTGCACGTGGTCGAGCCGCACCTGAACGGGCCGGGTGGCGAGGTCCCGGCCATCGTGGCCACCGCGCAGGACCCGAGGCCGAAGGTGCTGTGCGGCCAGGGGCCGGCACCGGCCGGGGCCACCATCGCGCACTTCCGTTCCCTGGGGATGGACCTCGTCCCGGGGGCCGGGCCGCTCGCGGCGGCCGTACCCGGTGCGGTGGACGCCTGGCTCCTGCTGCTGCGCGAACACGGCACGCTCACCCTCGCCGAGGTGCTGGAGCCGGCGATCGGCTACGCCGGCGCCGGACACCCGCTGGTGGGCCGGGTCGGTGACACAGTGGCGGCCGTGCGGTCGTTGTTCGAGGAACACTGGCCCACGTCCGCCGCGCTCTGGCTGCGCGGCGGCCGTCCACCGCGTGCGGGGGAGATGGTCACCAACCCGGCGTACGCGGACACCCTGCGCCGACTCGTCGAGGCGGGGCAGTCGGCGGGTGCCGACCGGGAGGCACAGATCGAGGCGGCGCGACGGGCCTGGGGCACCGGTTTCGTCGCCGAGGCGATCGACGCGTTCAGCCGACGACCGTTCCACGACTCCAGCGGCCGACCGCATGCCGGTCTGGTCAGCGGGGACGACCTGGCCGCGTACTCGGCGACCTGGGAGCAGCCCGCCACCCTCGACTGGCGCGGCTACTCGGTGGCGAAGACCGGTTTCTGGGGCCAGGGCCCGGTGCTGCTGGAGGCGCTGGCCACCCTCGACGCGCTCGACGACCCGGCCGCGTACGACCCGGGCACCGCGACCGGTGTGCACGCCCAGGTCGAGGCGCTCAAGCTCGCCTTCGCCGACCGGGAGGCCTGGTACGGCGACGACGTCGACGTGCCCGCCAAGGCGCTGCTCTCCCGGGACTACGCGCGGGAGCGGGCGGCCCTGGTCGGTGACCGTGCGGCGGCTCAGTTGCGGCCGGGCCGCCCCGATGGTGCGCAGCCACGCCTGCCGGCCCACGTCCGGCCCGGGGCCGGGCAGCGGGCCGACCCGACGGATGCGGCGACGGGGGAGCCGACGGTGCAGCCGGACGGGGTGACCCGGGGCGACACCTGCCACGTCGACGTGGTCGACCGGTGGGGCAACATGATCTCCGCCACCCCGAGCGGCGGCTGGTTGCAGAGCTCGCCCACCATCCCGGAACTCGGCTTTCCGCTGGGCAGCAGGTTGCAGATGTTCTGGCTGGAGGAAGGTCTCGCCTCGTCGTTGGCGCCGGGTCGCCGGCCGCGTACGACGTTGAGCCCGACGATGGTGCACCGCGACGGGGAACCGGTGCTGGCCTGCGGGACGCCCGGTGGCGACCAGCAGGACCAGTGGCAGTTGCCGTTCCTGCTGCGGCACCTCGTCGGCGGTCAGTCCCTTCAGGAGGCCATCGACGCGCCGGCCTGGCACACGCTCAGCCTGCCGGGGTCGTTCTATCCACGCGACATGGAACCCGGCGTGCTGGTGGTGGAGGACCGGTACGACGACAGCGTCCTGGCGGCCCTGCGGGCGTACGGGCACGAGGTGCGGGTCGTCGACGGGTGGAGCCTCGGTCGGCTCTGTGCGGTGACCCGTGACCCGGCCACGGGCGTGCTCGGCGCGGGTGCGAACCCCCGCGGGATGCAGGGCTACGCGTGCGGCCGTTAGGGCCGGCCGTAACCGCCTTCGGCGTTCTCGTGGGCTGCGGCGGATGCCGCGTCGAGGTGGGCGAGCGCCGCCTGCTCGGCGCGGTCCCCGTCGCCTGACTCGATGGCGTCGACGAGCTGGATGTGCTCGGCCCACGAGTGTGGTGCGCGTTCCGCCGCCCCGAGCCGGAAGACCCACTGGACATGGAGGTAGAGCGACTTGGCTATCGACGACAGCCAGGGGTTTCCGCTGATCTGGAGGATGCGCAGGTGCAGCATGCTGTTCAGTTCGGCGACCCGGGCCAGGTCCTGCCGTTGGGTCGCCTCGCGGCCCTGGTCGAGCAGGGCCCGTAGGGCGGCCACGTCGGCGGCGGTGGCCCGTTCGGCGGCCAGCCGGGCGGCCAGCGTCTCCAGGCGCTCGCGGACGGCGAACATGTCGGCGATGGTTCCGCTGCTCGGTGAGGCGACGACCGCTCCCCGGCGGGGGAGGATCAGGACGAAGCCTTCGGCCTCGGCGACGCGGAGAGCCTCCCGGACGGGGTTGCGGGAGACGCCGAAGTCCTCTGCCAGCCGGTCCTCGGTGAGCCGTTCACCGGGTAGGTAGTTGCCGTCGATGATCGCGGTGCGCAGTGCGGCGAGGACCTGGTCGCGTAGCGGCAGGTGTTGCGCGCCGAGCTTGTCCCGCAGATCTTCAGCCACCTGGTCGCCTCTCGTGAACATGTCCGGACAGAGTGTATACGAAGAACAATTTCTTGAGGGTGGCGACAGTGTCGAGCACAGTCCCCCGCGTGATCCGGCCCGACCGCGCGGCTGCGCAGGACCCGCGTCTCCTGCGCCGACGGCACGCGCTCGTCGTCGTGCTCACCTTCCTGACCGGCAGCGCAGACGCCCTCGGGTTCCTCTCCCTCGGCGGCGCCTTCGCCAGCGTGATGACCGGCAACATGGTCCTGCTCGGGCTCTCGGCGGGCCGGGGCGATGCCGAACTGGCTCTGACGTCGGGCTGCGCGATCGTCAGCTTCATCGTCGGAGTTCTCGCGGGTGCCCGCGTCGTCGGCTCGCCGCGACCGGACGACCCGGTCTGGCCACGACAGGTCACCTGGGCGCTGGTCCTGGAACTGGTGGTGTTCGTCGTGTTCCTCGTCGTCTGGGAGGTCACCCTCCGCGCCCCCGACGCGCGCGTCCACCTCGCGCTGCTCATGCTGTCCGCCGTCGCACTGGGCGTCCAGAGCAGCGCGATCCAACGATTCGGCGTGCCCGGCCTGTCCTCCACGTACCTGACCGGCACGCTCACCAGCCTGATCGCCGGCGTCGCCGCACGCAGCCCGTGGGGCGGCCTGCGCCCCAAGGCCCAGGTCCTGCTGGCCCTCATGGTCGGCGCGGCGGTCGGCGCGCTGGTCGCCCTGCACCTGCCGGTCATCGCTCCGGCGTTGCTGATCGTGCCGCTGGTGCTCGTCATCGCCGTGTCCGCGCGGATGCGGGCCTGAGCCTCAGACGCCGCGCGCGAACAGGGCCAGGCGTACCCGGTTGGGGCTGTCGGTCTTGGTCATCAGACTGGTGATGTGGGTCTTGACCGTGGTGACGCCGATGTGGAGGCGGTCGCCGATCTCGGTGTTGGACAGGCCCTCGGCGACCAGGTTCAGCACGTCCTGTTCGCGGGCGGTCAACCCCTGTACCGCTCGGGGCGTCTCGGGGCGCGCGTGTACCGCCCGTTGCACGAGTCGGCGCAGCACCTCCGCGCTGAACGGGCTGTCGCCGACGGCGGCCCGGCGGATGCCGTCCAGCAACTCGGTCGGGGGTGCGTCCTTGAGCAGGAACCCACAGGCGCCGGCGGTCAGGGCGGGATAGAGGTGGTCGTCGTCGCCGAACGTGGTCAACACCAGGATGCGGGTCGTGGGGCGTTCGGCGAGGATCCGGCTGGTCGCGGTGATCCCGTCGACGCCGGGCATGCGCAGGTCCATGACGACGACGTCGGGGAGGAGTCGCGCGGCGAGCGTGATCGCCTCGCGGCCGTTGTCGGCCTCCCCGACGACCTCCACGTCGGGCTGGGCGTCGCAGAGCATCCGCAGCCCGGCACGGATGAGGTGCTGGTCGTCGACCAGCAGCACCCGGATCACGCCGGCTCCGACGCGGGCGTTCCGGCGGGAGCCGGGCGGTTGCGGGGCAACGACCGGGCGGACGGATCGGCGGCGGTGGCCGGGAGCACGGTACGCACCCGCCACCCCGTCCCCGTCGGGCCGGCCTCCAGCCGGCCGCCGAGGACCTCGACGCGCTCGCGCATGCCGGTGATGCCGTGCCCGCCACCGGCCGGCACCCCCGCCGGCACCCCACCCCGTCCGTTGTCGGTGACCTCCCAGTGCACGGACCCGTCCCGGACGGCGATCACGAGGTGCGCGAGCGCGGACGTCCCCGCGTGTTTGGCCACGTTGGTCAGCGCCTCCTGGGTCAGTCGCAGCACCGCCATGCCGCGCACCGCGTCGAGTGAACCGATCGCCGAGTCGAGATCGGCCTCCACAGTCACACCCGCCTGCCGGGCCCGGTCGATGGACGCGCCGATCGCCGCCGGCAGCGCGGACGGTTCGATCGCGGTCAGCGCCGCGTCGCCGCGTACTCCATCGGGGTTGCGCAGCACCGCGACCAGCCGGCGCAGCTCCGCCAGGGCCGCGGTACCGGTGCCGTGCACGTCGTCGAAGACCTCGCCCACCCGGGGGTCCGGGTCGTTGAGCACGTGCCGGGCCACGCCGACCCGCAGGACCATCGACGCCACATGGTGCGCGACGACGTCGTGCAGCTCGCGGGCGATGGCGCTGCGTTCGTCGGCGCGGGCCGCGCGGCTCTCCGACTCGTGCTGGCGTTGCTCGGCCAGGGCCCGCTCCAGCGCCTGCCGACTCAGCTCCCGGTTGGCGCGGATGACGAGGCCGAGCAGCACCGGCAAGCCGACCTCCGCGGCGAGCCCGACGACCCCCGAGGCGAACCGGCGTGGCGGGTCGCCGATCGAGTCGGTCAGGTCGACCACCACCAGCAGCGCCGTGGCCAGCCAGATGGCCCGGGGGCCGCGCGCCCGCATGGTCATCTCGAACAACGCCCAACTGGCGCCGACCTGGTTGATGGTGAAGTCGTCGATCAGGCTGATGGCGACCGCCAGCAGGGCGGCCTGCGCCACCATGTTGACCACCGGTCGGCGGTGCGCTGCCAGCGCCACTGCGAACGCCGGCACCGCGAGGACCCACTGTGTCGTCGTGGGCGTGCTGGTGGAGTGCGGGACCACGAGCAGGTAGCACAACCCGGTGAGGTCGAGCAGCACCATCCGCACGAGCGTGTCCCGCAGGTCGAACAGTCGCGCCAGCCAGCTCACGACGGTCAGCCTAGGCGCTGCGGGCCGGCGGTGGTCGACGGCGCCGCGACCGGGTTCGAACCGCGAGGTAGGCGGCCAAGCCGAGTGGTCCGAGCAGGATGGTCAGCAGCAGTACCGGGGCCATGGCCAGCGCCGGCACCCCCCGTTCCCGGCTGTCCAACCACGCCCACCGCCCGACGAACAGATCGAACGCGATCATGTGCGCCCAACCCGCCGCGGCCCCGTTGGAGGTGCCGAGCAGGTCACGCACACCTTCCAGGGTCGGCGACGCCACCGCCGGCAGCACGTCGCCGAAGGCCGGCAGCACCAGCAGCGCGTAGATCACCACGACCGGCAGCACGATCAGCGGAGAGGCGATGATCCGGGCCGTCCACGACCACCGCGGCAGCAGGATCATCAGCGCCCAGAACGGCGCGGCCACCGCGAAGGTCAGGGAGAACAGCGCCGCCGTCATGCCGCCAGCGCCAGTTCCGGTCGGCGACGGCGCGCCAGCACGAGCCCGGCGGCGGTCGCGGTCGCGACCACCAGGGCGCCGACGGCGACGAGGGTGAGGCCGTCCGGCCGCAGCAGCGGCTGCCCGCGCAGCGCCTGCCAGGTCAACATCACAGTGAGTACGCCGTACGCGGCGCCCGCGACGACCAGCAGCCGGGCGCGGGTGCGCTCGTCCAGCCGCCCGGCGAACCGGCTCAGCAGGATCGCCAGGATCGGCAGCGCCTGCAGGGCGTGCAGCCCCACGAAGTGCCCGATCCGCAGGTCACCGCCGGTGGTGCTCCAGCCGACCACCGGCAGACCGGCCCCACCGTCGACCACACCGACGCTGTGCGCCCCGGAGATGCCGTCGATTCCCGGCTCCTGCATGGGCAGCACCATGGGCACCGCCGCGAGCATGCCCAGCAGCGACAGGCCGAGCCCCCACCCGACGGCCGTCGCGGCGGCCCGGTCCGGGATCCGTCGGATCAGCACCACGATGCCGACCAGGAGATGTGCGAGGAACAGCACCATGATCGCCGCGCCCATCACCGAGAACAGGGCGCTGTTCAGCGCGGAGGTGCCGTTGAAATGGCTGGGCTGCCCGCGTACCACCTGGCCGACGATCACCACCATCTCGACCACCGCCATCGCGACGATGACTGTCGCGGCCCACTCGGCGGCTCGGCTGCGCTGTGGCAACAGGGTGAGCATCCAGGCGAGAGTCGCGCCGTACAGCACGAAGGACACCGCGAACTTGAACGGCTTGAGCCAGATCGGCGCGCCGACCAGGACGCGCGAGTCGACCGCGATGCCGACCGCGCAGACGACGGCGAGCACCGCCATCACGGAAACGAAGATCATCAGTGGGCGGTGCCAGTGTGCCGCCCGGCGCAGGTCGATAGTCATGCCTGTAGATGCTCGCGGCCGGGCCTGCCGGTCGCGTCCGACCGCGAGCCCCGCTTGCGGCCGGTGGTCGGAGCCGGCCTCCTCCCTGGGTAGGAGACGACCGCGCGCACCGTCGGCGATGTGGTTGTCGGCCGAATCCGTCAGGGCCGCAGCCTGCTGTCGTTCTCGAGGAACCGAGGCGCCATCACCGCCGGCCGGCGGACCGGGCGCTCGCGGCGCTGTGGCGGAACAGCGCCGCCACGCCGGCGAGCATGACCAGGAGCAACCCGGTGAACCAGTTCATCGCCGTGCCGGCGGTGACGGTCCGGGTGGCGACGCCGATGCCGACGGACGGCAGGATCATCCCCAGGTAGCCGACGAGGAACAGCCCGGCCAGGGCCTCGCCGCGCCGGGCTGGCGCGGCCATCGCCGCGACGGCGCCGACGGCGGCCTTGAAGAGCACGCCGGCGCCGATGCCGGCGACCACCCCGCCGAGCAGGAACACCGAGAGACTGGCGGTGTGCATCCCCACCAGCAGGACGGGCACGCCGACGGCCTGGGCGAGCAGCCCCAGGCGCACCTTCGCCGGGGCGGGGAGCTGGCTGGTGAGGGTCTGCGCCATGGCCGCACCGCCGAACACGGCGAACACGATCGTGCCGGCCAGGGCCCGCGACGGAAGGTGCAGGGCACCCGCGACGAAACCCGGGGCGACCGAGGTGAACAGGCCGAACACGGCGAAGGAGGCGAACCCGGCGGCCGCCGCGGCCAGGTAGCCGGCCCGGTCCCCGTGGTCGGCGCTGATCCGCTGCGGCCGGTAGGTGGGCTTGACCAGCCGCTCCTCGACGGTCTCCGGGGTCAGGGCGACCGCCACGATGCTCGCCGCCAGCAGGACGGCGAACACCAGGTACGGCGTACGGAGCGGCGCGTCGACGTACTGGGCGAGCACGCCCGCGACCAACGCGCCGACGCCCAGGCCGCCGATGTTCGCGGCGGTGGAGACCATCTCGAAGCGCTGGCGGGACGAGCCGGGCCGGTGCGCCGCGTGCAACTCCTGGAGGTACGCGGTGGCGGTGGCGGTGATCATGCCGATGCCCAGCCCGCTGACCAGCCGGGCGACCAGCAGCACCGGCAGGGACTGGTCACCCAGGAACAGTGCGGCGGCCACCAGCTCCAACGCCAGCGCCGGAATGAGGATCCTCTTGCGGCCGACCCAGTCCGAGACGTGGCCGGCGAGCAGCAGGCTGATCACCACTCCCACCGCCTACACCGCGAACACGATCGTGCCCATGAACGTGGAGAAACCGTCCCGCGCCATGTAGAGCGGGTAGAGCGGGGCAGGCACGGTGCAGAACGCCATCGCGGTCAGGAACGCCAGGGCGATCGCCCAGAAGCCACGGCCGTGCCGGCGGGACGAGCCGTCGCCGCGGTCGGACGTGGTGGGGTCGGGTGTCAGGGTCGACAAGGACATGAGCCCACTGTTGCCTCGCCCAAGCATCAGGTCCAACGAAAGTTGGTGCTCGCGACGATCACGATCGGTGATACTTGGTGGTGTGGAGCTCCGCCAACTTGAGTACTTCGTCGCCGTGGCCGAGGAACAGAACTTCACCCGCGCCGCCGCCCGCCTACACGTCGTCCAGTCCGCCGTCTCCGCCGCGGTCAAGACCCTCGAACGCGAACTGGGCGCGTCACTGCTGGACCGCAACTCCAAACGCGTACGCCTCACCGACGCCGGTGCCGCGCTGCTGCCGCGCGCCCGGATCGCGCTCGACGCGGCCCGCGACGCCCGCGACGCGGTCGCCGAGGTGCACGGCGGCCTGCGCGGCACGCTGCGCATCGGCACGATGACCTCGATCAGACTCCTGCACCTGCCGGCCCTTCTCGGCGAGTTCCACCGCCGGCACCCCGGAGTGCTGCTGCACACCAGCGTCGCCCCGCACGGCTCCCAGGGACTCATCGACGCCCTCGGGGAACGCCGGCTCGACCTGGCGTTCGTCTCGCTGCCTGGCACGCCCCCGGCGGAGATCCACCTCACCGAGCTGGCCAGTTCGGTCCTCGACCTCGTCGTCCCGGACGACCATCCACTGGCCACCCGCGAGACGGTCACCCTCGCCGACATCGCCGGGCTGGACTTCATCGACTCCCCGGTCGGCTACGGCAACCGGGCCGTGACCGACCGGGCGTTCGCGGGCGCCGGACTGTCCCGGCGGGTCACGATCGAGATCCCGGACATCGCCACCGGGGCCGAGCACGTCCGGCACGGGCTCGGCATCGCGCTGCTGCCCGGCTTCGCCGTCGCAGACGACCACGCGGTGCGCCTGCTGAGCGTGACCGGCGCCGACCTGACCTGGACGGCGTCCCTCGCCACCCCGGTGGACCGCCCGGTCGGGGCCGCCGCCCGTGCGCTGATCAGCCTGACCGCCGAGTTCCTGCCCTGACGGGCCGAACGTCCGCTTCGCACTATGCCACCTCTGCGCGTACGTCCGGTCATTCCATGGAACGGCACGAAATTACCGCTTTAGGGTAAGTGCGTCGAACTCGCCTACGCTCTCCGATAGCTTTCGAAGGAGAGGAAAATTCGTATTCCTCCCTTCGGGTGCAGAAGGAGTCAGTGATGAAGCGCAGTATCGCGCTCGCGGCAGCCCTCCTGGCAGGTCTGACCAGCGTCGGATCGATCCCCGGGACCGCCTTCGCGGATGGCGGCGGCCCTGGTTACCACGACGACCGCAAGGGAGGTGACCACCACCACGGCAGCGAGGGCGCCGTCTTCGTGCAGACCAACAAGGCCGAAGGCAACACCATCAAGGTGTACGACCGCGACGAGGACGGCCGTCTCACCAAAGCCGGCGAGTACGAGACCGGCGGGCTGGGCGGGTTCACCATCGGCGCGCCGCTCGACGCGCTGGCCTCACAGGGCTCCCTGACCTACCACCGCGGTCTCCTCTTCGCGGTGAACGCGGGCAGCAACACCGTCACGGTCTTCGGTGTCGAGGGCACCAAGCTGCACAAGCTTCAGGTCATCTGGTCCGGCGGTCTGCTGCCGGTCAGCATCGCGGCCCGTGGGGACCTCGTCTACGTCCTCAACGCCGGTGGCGAGGGGTCGGTGCAGGGCTTCGAGCTGAACAAGGGGCGCCTGTCGCGGATCGAGGACGCCAACCGGTCGCTCGGCCTGCACAACGGCAACCCGCCGGCGTTCGGGACCGCCCCGGCCCAAGTCAAGATCGACCCGGACCGTGAGTTCGTCCTGGTGTCGACCAAGGCCGCGAACGTCATGTTCAGCTACGAGATCGGTCGCCACGGCGAGCTGGCCCGCAATCCCGTCATCAGCGACGCGGGCAACACCCCGTTCGGCTTCACGTTCGACACCGACGACACGCTGCTGGTCACCGAGTCCGGGGCGAACGCGGTCAGCCTCTTCGAGCTGGAGGACGACGGCGCGCTCGACCAGATCGGGCCGTCGGTGCCCAACGGCCAGCAGGCGACGTGCTGGATCCAGCGCGTCGGCGACTACTTCTACGCCGCCAACGCCGGCACCTCCACCATCAGCTCCTACCGGGTCAACGACGACGGCAAGCTCGAACTCGTCAAGGCCGTCGCCGCGGACACCGGCGGCGGGTCGATCGACATGACCACCAGCGACGGCTTCCTGTACGTGCAGAACGCCACCGCCGGCAACGTGCAGGGCTACGAGGTGCACGAGGACGGCTCGTTGAAGCTCGTCACCACCGTGGAGGGCTTGCCCAAGTTCACCGACGGCATCGGCATGGAGGGCATCGCCGCCTCCTGAACACGTCACCCGCTGGTCCCGGTCGCTCATCGACCGGGACCAGCGTCTTCGGTCGCCCCGCAGCGCCGCTGGTACGTGCCGCAGCACCCACAGCGACAGCACGGCGAACCGGCCGTCCTCGTCGTGCCGGCTCGACCGGGGGTGGGTCGGCGTCAGGTGGAACCGGCGTACGCGCGACCTGACCTACGAGGCCAGCCGTTCACCCACCTTGGTGCCTGCTCGGGCGAACTCGACCCCGTCGTCCGACTTGTTGATCTCCGACCACACCGTGTCGAGGGAGAGGCCGAGGACGTCGGCGATCGCCGCGATGGTCGGGAAGGCGGGGGTGGCTATGCGACCGGACTCGATCTTCCGGAGCGTCTCCGGTGAGACCCCCGCGTCCAGCGCGGTGAGGAGCATCGATCGCTCCCCTCGGGCTCGGCGTAGGAGGGCGCCGAGGCGCTGGCCGCGTTCGACCTCTGCGGGGGTGAGTGGCAACCTGACCATGACCCGATTCTAGTACCGGGATAATATGGCCGGGATACTTATTGGTTTTGAGGAAGGCGCCGCATGATCGAGATCCTGAGCCCCACCGACCTGCCGCGCGCCCGGGACGTCGGCGCGCTGGTCGGCGGCATCCTGCAGACGTTGAAGGGTCGCAGCGTCGTCGGCACGAACCTCCTGGACATCGACGCGTGGGCGCAAAGCATGATCATCGAGGCCGGCGCGCAGTCCTGCTACGTCGACTACGAGCCCTCCTTCGGGCGTGGGCCGTTCGGCCACTACATCTGCACGTCGGTGAACGACGCGGTGCTGCACGGGCTGCCGCACGACTACAAGCTCGCCGACGGCGACCTGCTGTCGCTCGACCTCGCCGTCTCCCTGGGCGGAATCGTCGCCGACTCCGCGATCAGTTTCATCGTGGGCGAGGCGCAGCCCCCGGAGAGCATCGCGCTGATCGACGCCACCCAGCGCGCGCTGAGCGCCGGCATCGCCGCCGCCGGCCCCGGAGTCCACATCGGCGACATCTCCCACGCCATCGGCTCGGTTCTCGGCACGGCGGGATATTCCATCAACACCGAGTTCGGCGGCCACGGCGTCGGCTCGACGATGCACCAGGACCCGCACGTCTCCAACACGGGACGACCCGGCCGCGGTTACCGGTTGCGCCCGGGGCTCCTGCTGGCACTGGAGCCGTGGGTCATGGCGGACACCGCCACGCTCGTCACCGATCCCGACGGATGGACCCTGCGCAGCGTGACCGGTTGCCGGACGGCCCACAGCGAGCACACGATCGCCATCACCGACGACGGCGCCGAGGTGCTCACCCTGCCGAACCCGTGACCCGACGGGGTCCGACCGACCGGGTGGCGGTCAGCGGCTCCGAGCTGCACTCACGGTGGACGATCAACCGGCCACCGACGGGGCGCGTCGCTCCGTGACACCCTGCCGAGTCGCGTTCAGAATGAACCGATCGGTCATGTTTCCCGTGATGACGGTCAGGGTCACCCACCAGAGTCACGGAGGCGCGATGTCAACGGTTCGAACGGGTCCGGTCATCGGACTGCTCGCGCAGATCGGCGTGCTGGCGGTGCTCGCAGGCACAGTCGGTCTGGGCGCGGCCGGCTGGCTGGCCGGGCTGGCGTACGGGGTGGTGCTGTGCGCCCTGCTCAGCCGGGGGATGTCCCGCTCGGGCGCGCGTGATCTGAGCCCGGCCGACCGGGTGACCCTGAGCCGGGCGGTCCTCGTCGGCGGCGTGACGGCCCTGGCCGCGGACTCGTTCCACCGGCCGGCGCCGGTCACGTTGATGGTCGTCGTCACCAGCGTGGCGCTGGCCCTCGACGCCGTGGACGGATACACGGCCCGCCGCACCGGCACGTCCAGCGAGCTGGGCGCGCGCTTCGACATGGAGATCGACTCCTTCCTGGTCCTGGTGCTCTGCCTGTACGTGGCCCCGTCGACGGGTGGCTGGGTGCTCGCGATCGGCGCGATGCGGTACGTCTTCGTCGCCGCGAGCTGGGTGCTGGACTGGATGCGCGGCTCGCTGCCGCCGCGCTACTGGCGCAAGGTCGTCGCCGCGATCCAGGGCGTGGTGCTGACGGTGGCGATGGGCGACGCGCTGCCCGGGCCGCTGACGACGTTCGTGCTGGTGGCGTCACTGGCACTGCTGGTCGAGTCGTTCGGGCGGGACGTCAGGTGGCTGTGGACGACCCGGCACCTCCGCCGCGCCCTCGTCCACGATGCTCCGGTCATTCACCACGCTCCGGGCATTCCCGATGCGCCCGGCGCGATGGGCCACGCGGGCAGTCAGCCGAGCCACGGTGTCCCGAGTGCGGGAGCGGGGCTGGCCGGGCTGGGTCACGGCGGGGCAGCCGGGCTGCCCTGGCCGGAACACCGAACGGTCGCCGTGGCTCGACGCGGGATTGCCCGCGTCTGAGCCGCCCGGATGCCGCGCCCAACAAGGATCATGGAAGGATGCCCGGGTTGTCGCTCTTGACGCGCGTACGTCCGATGCCGAGCCAGGGACGGAAGGCGATGAGGGGCGAACGTCCGGACGTCACCGCCACCGCCGGCAGCGAAGCCGAGGGTCAGCCGAAGCGTTCCATCGCGGCTCGACTGACGACGGTCCTGGCCGCGCTGCTCGTGCTGTTCGTGCTCACCCTGCCGTACGACTTCGGCCGGTTCAGCCCGGGGGCGTTCGTGCGGATCCCCCTGGAGGCGCTGCTGGCCGTCGCCCTCCTGCTGGCTCTACCCGCTCGGGGGAGCCGGTTGGTCGCCACCCTCGCCGGCGTGGCCCTCGGCCTGCTCGGCCTGCTGAAGCTGTTCGACCTGGGGTTCACCGCCGCGCTCGGCCGGGCCTTCGACCCGGTGCTCGACTGGGCGTTGCTCGACGAGGGGTTCGCCTTCCTCAGCGAGTCGTACGGGCGGCCCGCCGCCATCGGGGTGGCGATCGCTCTGGCGGTGGTGGCGGTGGGCCTGCCCGCCCTGGTCACGCTGTCGATGCGGCGACTGCGCCGGCTGGTGATCGGGCACCGCGCCGGGACCACCCGGATCGTGGCGGCGCTGGTGGTCGTCTGGGTGGTCTGCGCCGCGTTCAGCGTGCGGGTGGTCGAGGGCGTCACGGTCGCCGACACGTCCGCGACCACCCTGGCCAACGGCCACGGCTTCCAGGTGCGCCTGCGACTCGACGACCGGGAGAGGTTCGCCGCGCTGCTGCAGGACGACCGGTTCGCGCACACTCCCGGCGACCAACTGCTCACCGCGCTGCGCGGCAAGAACGTGGTCATCTCCTTCGTGGAGAGCTACGGCCGGGACGCCGTCGAGGACCCGGAGTTCGCCGCACAGGTCGGCGCGGTCCTCGACGGCGGGACCAGCCGGCTGGACGCGGCGGGGTTCGCCGCGCAGAGCGGCTTCCTCACGTCGCCGACGTTCGGCGGCGGCAGCTGGCTCGCGCACGACACGTTGCTCTCCGGCCTGTGGATCGACAACGACCAGCGGCACCGCACCCTGCTGGCGAGTGACCGGCTGACCCTCAACGGCGCCTTCCGCCGGGCCGACTGGCAGACCGTGGGCGTGATGCCCGCCGTCAGCAGGGCGTGGCCGGAGGGCTCCTTCTTCGGCTACGAGCGGTTCTACGACGCCAGAGCCCTCGGGTACCGCGGCCCGAAGTTCAGCTTCGGCACGATGCCCGACCAGTACACCCTCGCCAGTTGGCGGCGTCTGGAGCAGGCGAAGCGCGGCGGCGGCCCGACGATGACGGAACTCGCGCTCGTGTCGAGTCACGCGCCCTGGACGCCCGTCCCGGATCTGGTCGACTGGGCCGACATCGGCGACGGGGCGATCTTCAAGGGGACCGCCGAGGAGTCCGACGACAAGCGACGCAACACCACCCAGATCCGCGCCGACTACCGGCATTCCATCGAGTACACGTTGAGCGCGCTCATCTCCTACGTGCAGACCTACGGCGACGACGACCTCGTGTTCATCTTCCTCGGCGACCACCAGCCCGCCGCCGTGGTCACCGGCGACAATGCCAGCCGCGACGTCCCGATCACCATCATCACCCGGGACCGGGCCGTCCTCGACCGGATCTCCGGGTGGGGCTGGCAGGACGGGCTCAAGCCGGGGCCGCAGGCACCGGTCTGGCGGATGGACACCTTCCGG
The DNA here is from genome assembly GCF_029626145.1 of Micromonospora sp. WMMD961. Lineage (NCBI taxonomy): Bacteria > Bacillati > Actinomycetota > Actinomycetes > Micromonosporales > Micromonosporaceae > Micromonospora > Micromonospora sp. WMMD961. The sequence continues at coordinate 4,374,640 of NZ_JARUBJ010000002.1, read as the reverse complement.
GACCGGTTCCTGACCGCCTTCGGACTGTGACCCTCAGAAGGACTGGACCCACACCCATGACGGCCACCACCAACACCAGGATCGCCGCGCTCCGGACCGATCCGGCGATGTCCCTCCTGCACCGATCGTTGGACGTCTACTACGGCGACGCCGAGCGCGACGCGCGGATGGACGCCTTCTACTCCCGGTTCGTCGCCGAGGGGGACCTCGTCTTCGACGTCGGCTCGCACGTGGGCGACCACATCGCCAGCTTCCGTCGCCTCGGTGCCCGGGTGGTCGCCGTGGAGCCGCAGCCGCTGTGTCTGCGTGCCCTGCGGGCCATCTACGCCGACGACGTCCAGGTGACGCTCGTCGGCGCGGTCTGCGGGGCGGCCCCCGGCACCACCCGCTTCCACGTCAACTCCGCCAATCCCACCGTGTCCACCGCCTCGCCCGACTTCGTCCGGGCGGCGGAGGGCGCGGGCGGGTGGGAGGGCCAGGTGTGGGACGCCGACATCGAGGTCCCGGTGGTCACCGTCGACACCCTCATCGCCGAGTACGGCGAGCCGACCTTCGCGAAGATCGACGTGGAGGGTTTCGAGGACGAGGTGCTGGCCGGGCTGACCCGCCCGCTGCCCGCGCTCTCGTTCGAGTTCACCACGATCGCGCGTCCGGTCGCCTCCCGCTGTCTCGACCGCCTGACCGCGCTCGGCTTCGACGGCTTCGACGTCGCGCTGGGCGACGACAAGGCGATGACGTTCCAGCGCTGGGTCTCCGCGACCGACATGGCGACACACCTCGCCGCACTGCCGCACGACGCGAACTCCGGCGACGTGTACTGCGTGACCGGCGGCGGGCTGCGCCAGCCACCGCCGCCTCGCGACCCGAAGCGGCGGTAGCCAGCGTCAGAAGGGCCACCGCTCGTGACTGCCGGCCTCGATGAGCGGGATCATCGCGAACGCGGCGTCGGACAACCCGCCGAAGGTGTGCCGATTCGCCACTGTCGGTGTGTGGCCAACCCGGTAACCGGCAAGGTTCCAGGTGTACACCGGAACCTCAGCGGGCACCGCCGCGGCGACGTCCGCCGCGTTGTGCCACTGTGCCTGCTCGTCGGTGAGGATGACCACCCGGTCGTGTCGGTCGTAGTGCGTGCGGACCGCCTTCTCGGTGTCGGTGCCCATGCCGAAGAAGTAGCCGTCGTCCTTGAACCGCCGTACCGCCGCGAGCACCGACTCGCCCGCCACCGACGGAAACACCCGGCTGTCATTGGAGAACGACACCACGGTGGCCGCCCGCGCCCGCGCGGCCAGCGCCAGGCCGAACACGGTGGCACCGTCCCAGCAGAGCAACGAGCCGTCCTTGCTGAACGGACTCCGCATCGAACCCGACGTGTCGATGAGGACGAGGGTCCGTCCGTCCAGAGCAGGCACGTTCACCAGGGCATGCTGCAGGGCCTTCTCCAGCGGGTACGCCCACCGCAAACTCGGTGCCGCGTTGTACGCCGACAGGAAGCGCATCGGCAGCACCCGAGAGGTGGCCACCTGCCCCGGATCGGAGAGCTTGGCCGCAACCGTCTCCGCCACGGCGTCGCTGACCCCGACCTGGTCGAAGTTGCGCAGATTGCGCAGCAACGCCAGGTACCCCATGGTCGGGATGACCGACTCCCACGCCGAGGCGTCCATCGCGCTCTGTCGCCAGCCGGCCAGGGCCTCCCACGTCATGCCGGCCGCGCCCAGCACCGCCGGATCGGTCACCTCCCTGCGCCGCTCGACGGGCAGCGCCATGAGCGCGTCCCGTGCCGCCAGCATCCCGAGCGACGCCGGCAGCGGATTGTCCCGCCGGTGCCGCCGGTCCAGCGCGTGCCGGAACAGGTCGCCCTGCCGCTCGTCCTTCGCCGTGGGGTGGGTCAGGTCGATGACGTCGCCGAAGCGCACCTGGCTGCCGACGGAGTCGTACTTGAGCAGATTCCGCTCGGTGTACAGCCGGACCACCGCGTCGGCGATGCCCCGCTTCACCGGCTTGGGGAGTTTCCGGCCATGGCGAGCCAGCCAGTACGCCAGAGCCTCGGCGGGCTCGTCCGCGCGCTGCAGGGCGGCATCCACGACTGCCCGCGAACCCGGAATCTGTGCGGCGACCTGGGCGCGAGCACCCTCGACAGCAGCCACCACGGCCGCCGAGCGCATCATGGCGCCGGACCGAAGCCACGGTACGAAGCGAGCGAACCAGTCCGGATCGGCGACCGCGACGGCGGCGACCAGGTCTCGGAAGCGAGCGTCCCGGTCCGCGGCGCCCTCGTAGAAGGTGTCCTCGCCGACCATGGCGGAGACTCCGAGCAGGAAGAGCTCGACGCGCGGCTCACGGGCGAAGCCCGGCGCACCCTGGGCGGTCACCGGCTGCTGGCGGCCCCTGCGCAGCTTGATGTTGAACTTGGCCATGACGTCCCCCACGTCAATCAGCTCGGAAACACGCCACCGCACCGCACAACCGAGATCGAATCGGCTACGGACTAGTTCGCCGTTCTGTCCGTTGAACTACTCACCCGAAGGTGCCGGAGGATTCGAACCCCCATCTGCGAAGCCCTGAAGTAACCGTGGCCTGCGCACCGGCGGTGCGGTGTGGTGGCGCTTCCCGAGTTCCGGGTAGGCGACGGATGGCACCCATCGGGGTCCGAACCCCTTCAGAGGCAACCGTCACCTGCGCACCGGGAAGTGCGGGAACGACCGTATCGACGGCGGCGACGATGGGGCAACGGATTTACGATCTTAAGGGAGTGGTCACGCCGCTCGACAGAGACCAGATCGGACACGGTGTTGCGGGCTCGAACCGCGGGCCCCGTGCGGGACCTTCACCAAGAAGTAACCGTGTCCGTCGCACCTGACGAGCGGCGTGAGTGCGTCTCCCGAGATCGAAGCGGCGACGGCGACTGGCCCTTGCGGGCCAAGGTGACCTGGGCCGCTGGTCGACGCCACCCGAGGCGGCGGTGGGATTCGAACCCACGTCTCCCCGTTGAGAGCGGAAGTAGCCGTTGCCTGCGCACCGGAAGGCGCTTGCCGACGATAGGTCCACACTGACGTGTAGACAAGCTGTTTCGAGACGACCGCATCCTCGTCGCGGTGCTTTGGCAGCACCGCGCCCGACGGATCGACGAGCAGCACGAGGGCGACACCGTCGGTGGCCATGACGAGACGGTGCACGTCGCCGTGAGCACGTCGACAACGGCACGGCGCGTGGGATCGCGTACCCTCCGCGGATGGACCTCGATGATCTCCCGCTGGCCGAGTTCGCGTTCCCGGGGCCGCTGCGGGACAAGCTCGTGGGCGCGATCCTGTCCGGCGCGAAGACCTCGACCACCGGCCTGCTGGTCGGGTACGAGTGCGCGAACGAGCCGCTGCCCGAGGTGGGCCAACGCTCCGCCGTGGTGGACTCCGCTGGCCGGCGCGTCGCGGTCATCGAGCTGACCGAGGTACGGGTGGTCAGGCTCGCCGACGTCGACCTGCCCCACGCCCTGGCCGAGGGGGAGGGCGACGAGTCGGTGGCGCAGTGGCGGGCGGGGCACGAGACGTTCTGGCACAGCGCGGAGGTGCGCGCCGAGTTGGGCGACCCCGACTTCACGGTGGACGACGACACGCTGGTGGTGACCGAACGCTTCCGGCTGGTGCACGTGGCCTGACGCGCCGTCCATGGTCGGACGCGGTGATCGTTGGCAGCTCAGCGGCCCGGCGCCCGGCGTGTCGAACTGCTCAGCTGACAACGATCAAGCGCTTGCGGTACGGCGACATCGAGGGCTCGGCGATGTATCAGAAACGCTGATCCCGTGTGGTCCGGAGTTGTGCGGATCTCAACGCCGGGGCTGGTCTTCGTAACGTGGGTGGGCCACACTGCGCGGTATGGGTGATCGTTCGCGCCGGTGGGCGTGGGTTGCAGTCCTGGTCATCGGGCTGATCCTTTACTTGGCGGTGCTGCGGACCCTGGTCAGCACGAAGAACCCGAATTTCGTACCGGCGTTGATCCTGCTCGGGGCGACGCTGGTGCCGTTGACGTTCCTGACGTTCGCGCAGGCCCGCACCGGGCGGTGGCAGGTGCCGGCGTCGGTGTTGGTGACGGCGGCGTTCTTCGGCGGTGTGATCGGTACGGTCGTCGCCGGCACCCTGGAATACGACACCCTGCGTGGTCTCGGCACGCTGCCCATGCTGTTCGTGGCGCTGATCGAGGAGTCGGCGAAGCTGATCGTGCCGGTGGTGCTGCTGTTCACGGTGGTGGCCCAGCGTCGGCGCCGGGTGCCCTCGGACGGGCTGGTCATCGGCGTCGCCGCCGGCATGGGGTTCGCCGCGCTGGAGACGATGGGTTACGCGTTCAGCGCGTTGCTGAGTTCGCAGGGCAACATCGGGGCGGTGGAGCAGACGCTGTTCATCCGCGGCCTGACCGCGCCCGCCGGCCACACCGCCTGGACCGGGCTCACCGCGGGCGCGCTGTGGGCGTTGCTGGCCAGTCCGAGCGTCCGCCGGCTGTTCGGGTTCATCGGCACGTTCCTGGGCGTCGTCGTCCTGCACACCCTCTGGGACACGTTCACCGGTTCGCTGGTCTTCGTCGTGGTGGCGCTCGTCAGCATCGGCTGGCTGTTCTGGGAGCTGCACCGCTACCGGACCTTCAACGATCACCCCGTCGGCCAACTCCAGCCGAACTGACCCCGCCCAGCAGGCACCAAGCCTCCCCGGCCCTCGCGAACAGGGCGGGGGAGGCTTGTCTCTGCTGATCCCGCTGCGACGGGGACGGCACCTCGACTAATGTCAGGCTGTTCATATTTGGTGTGATTAGTCGGAAAGGTGCGCGATGGGGGTGCCTCGCTGGATCGAGGGCTGGCCGGTCTACCGCCAGCTCACCGGCACCGACCCGCTCGGCCGAGGCGCGGCGGCGAAGTCCGCCGGATCCCGCGCGCTCACCGCCCGCACCGACACCGCCGACTCGATGGCCCGATCCGTCTGTCCGTACTGCGCGGTGGGCTGCGGCCAGCGGGTGTACGTGAAGGACGGGCAGGTCACCCAGATCGAGGGCGACCCGGACAGTCCGATCTCGCGGGGTCGGCTCTGCCCGAAGGGCTCGGCCAGCAAGAGCCTGGTGACCAGCCCGTTGCGGCAGACCAAGGTCCGCTACCGCCGGCCGTACGGCACCGAGTGGGAGGACCTGGACCTCGACACGGCGCTGAACATGATCGCCGATCGGGTGCTTGCCGCCCGGGACGAAACCTGGGAGGACGTCGACCCCGAGGGTCGGCCGCTGCACCGGACGCTGGGCATCTGCAGCTTGGGTGGGGCGACGCTGGACAACGAGGAGAACTACCTCATCAAGAAGTTGTTCACCGCGATGGGGGCGCTGCAGATCGAGAACCAGGCCCGTATTTGACACTCCGCCACCGTCCCCGGTCTGGGGACCAGCTTCGGCCGTGGCGGCGCCACCCAGTTCCAGCAGGACCTGTCGAACTCCGACGTCATCGTCATCCAGGGTTCGAACATGGCCGAGGCGCACCCGGTGGGTTTCCAGTGGGTGATGGAGGCCAAGCGCCGTGGGGCGAAGGTCTTCCACGTCGACCCGCGCTTCACCCGCACCAGCGCGCTGGCCGACTCGTACCTGCCGATCCGGGCGGGCACCGACATCGCGCTGCTCGGCGGGGTGATCCGCTACATCCTGGACAACGAGCTGGACTTCCGGGAGTACGTGATCTCCTACACCAACGCCGCGACCATCGTGACCGAGGAGTTCGCCGACACCGAGGACCTGCACGGGCTCTTCTCCGGCTTCCAGGAGGAGAACGCCTCGTACGACCAGACCAGTTGGCGCTACGAGGGCCACGGGCAGAACCAGACCACCCGGGACACCGAGATCCAGCGGGAGACCGGGGCCGGGCTGGAACACGAGTCACACGGCGCCCCGGTCGGCGGCGAGACCGAGCGCGACGAGACGTTGCAGCACCCGCGGTGCGTCTACCAGATCCTGAAGCGGCACTACGCCCGCTACACCCCGGAGATGGTGGAACGGGTCTGCGGCATCCCGCAGGAGAAGTTCCTCGAACTGGCCCAGGCCTGGACGGAGAACTCGGGTCGGGACCGCACCGGCATGCTGGTCTACTCGGTGGGGTGGACCCAGCACAGCGTGGGTGTGCAGTACATCCGCACGGGTGCGATCATCCAGCTGCTGCTCGGCAACATGGGCCGCCCGGGTGGCGGGGTGATGGCGCTGCGCGGGCACGCGAGCATCCAGGGCTCGACCGACATCCCGACGTTGTTCAACCTGCTGCCCGGCTACCTGCCGATGCCGCACCACGCGAACCACCCGACGCTGGACACGTGGGTGGACAGCATCCGGCACCCCGGGCAGAAGGGTTTCTGGGGCAACGCCCGCACCTACGGCGTCAACCTGCTCAAGGCGTACTGGGGAGACGCCGCCACCGCCGAGAACGACTACTGCTACGACTACATGCCGCGGATGACCGGGGATCACGGCACCTACCAGCAGGTGCTCAACATGATCGACGGGAAGGTCAAGGGGTACTTCCTGCTCGGTCAGAACCCGGCGGTCGGCTCGGCGCACGGTCGGGCGCAGCGGCTGGGCATGGCCAACCTGGACTGGCTCGTGGTCCGCGACCTGTTCGAGGTCGAGAGCGCGACCTTCTGGAAGAACGCGCCGGAGATCGAGACCGGCGAGATCGTGCCGGAGGAGTGCCGCACTGAGGTGTTCTTCCTGCCGGCCGCCTCGCACGTGGAGAAGGAGGGGACCTTCACCCAGACGCAGCGGCTGCTGCAGTGGCGGGAGAAGGCCGTCGAGCCGCCCGGCGACGCCCGCTCCGAACTCTGGTTCTTCTACCACCTCGGGCGCCTCATCCAGGAGCGGCTGGCGACCTCGACGAAGGACCGCGACCGGGCACTGCTCGACCTGGCCTGGGACTATCCCACGCACGGTCCGCACGCGGAGCCGAGCGCCGAGGCGGTGCTGCGCGAGATCAACGGGTACGACGTGGCGACCGGCCGGCCGCTGTCGTCGTTCACCGAGATGAAGGACGACGGCTCCACCGTCGGCGGCTGCTGGATCTACACCGGCGTGTACGCGGACGGCGTCAACCAGGCCGCCCGCCGCAAACCCGGCGCGGAGCAGTCCCTGGTGGCGCCGGAGTGGGGTTGGGCGTGGCCGGCAAACCGGCGCATCCTCTACAACCGGGCGTCGGCCGATCCGAACGGCAACCCGTGGAGTGAACGCAAGCGCTACGTGTGGTGGGACGCGGAGAAGGGCGAGTGGACGGGCTACGACGTGCCGGACTTCGAGAAGACCAAACCGCCGTCGTACCGACCGGAACACGGCTCCTCAGGCGTGGCGGGCATCGCCGGCGACGACCCGTTCATCCTCCAGGGCGACGGCAAGGGCTGGCTGTACGCACCCACCGGTGTGCTCGACGGGCCGCTGCCCACCCACTACGAGCCGGTGGAGTCGCCGGTTCGTAACCCGCTCTACCGGCAGCAGGCCAACCCGACCCGCAAGGTCTACACCCACCCGATCAACACGCTGAACCCGAGCCCGCCGGAGCCGTACAGCCAGGTGTTCCCGTTCGTGTTCACGGTCAGCCGGCTCACCGAGCACCACACCGCCGGTGGGATGAGTCGGACGGTGTCGCCGCTGGCGGAGTTGCAGCCGGAGATGTTCGTCGAGGTGTCCCCGGAGTTGGCCGTCGAACGCGGCCTCACCCACCTGGGCTGGGCACACCTGATCACCACCCGTGCGGCCATCGAGGCGAAGGTGTTGGTGACCGACCGGCTCACCCCGTTGCGGGTGGACGACCGGATCATCCACCAGGTGTGGTTGCCGTACCACTTCGGTTTCGAGGGTCTGGTGACCGGTGACTCGGCCAACGACCTGTTCGGCATCAGCCTGGACCCGAACGTCCTGATCCAGGAGAGCAAGGTCGGCACCTGCGACATCAGGTCCGGGCGTCGCCCGAGAGGTGCGGAGCTGCTCGCGCTGCTGGTCGACTACCGGCGGCGATCCGGTGACCTCAACCCGCACTATCCACCGATGGTCACGACCGACTCCGCGGACCGCGGCCCGGACCAGGAGGTCTGACCCATGCCCCACGCCAACGCCCTGTACGGCCCGCTGGATCCGGCGCCCGACGCGGGTTATGAGAACGCGCCGCCGCGGATGGGGTTCTTCACCGATACGAGTGTCTGTATCGGGTGCAAGGCGTGTGAGGTGGCGTGCAAGGAGTGGAACGGTGTGCCGGAGAGCGGTCTGGATCTGCTCGGTATGTCGTACGACAACACGGGCGCGTTGACCGCGAACTCGTGGCGGCATGTGGCGTTCGTCGAGCAGCCCCGTCGCGCCGGTCTCGCGACGCCGGCGTTCGCCGACACCCCGGACGGGCCGCCGGTCAGCCCGGTGACGGCGGCGGTCGGCGCGCTGACCAGCGCCGACACCGGCACCGACCCGGGCCTGCCCACCGGCTCGCCGGAGGCGGCGGCCCGGATGTCGGCCGGCCCCGAGTTCCTGGGGATGCCGGGGGCGCAGCCGCCGGGTCGAGGTTCCGGTGTGGAGGGTCGGACGGATTTCCGGTGGTTGATGATGTCGGACGTGTGTAAGCACTGCACGCATGCGGCGTGTTTGGACGTGTGTCCGACGGGGTCGTTGTTCCGGACGGAGTTCGGGACGGTGGTGGTGCAGGAGGACATCTGTAACGGGTGTGGGTACTGCATCTCGGCGTGCCCGTACGGCGTCATCGATCAGCGTAAGGACGATGGTCGGGCGTGGAAGTGCACGTTGTGCTACGACCGGTTGGGTGCAGGGATGACGCCGGCGTGTGCGCAGGCGTGTCCGACCGAGTCGATCCAGTACGGGCCGCTGGAGGAGTTGCGGGAGCGGGCCGCCGCGCGGGTGGCGACGTTGCGGGGGCGGGGGGTTTCCGAGGCGCGGTTGTACGGGCACGACCCGGACGACGGCGTCGGCGGTGACGGGGCGTTCTTCCTGTTGCTGGACGAGCCGGAGGTGTACGGGCTGCCACCGGACCCGATCGTGACCACCCGCGACCTACCGGCCATGTGGAAACGCGCCGGCCTGGCGGCGATGACGATGGCGGTCGCCACGGCGATCGCGTTCCTGGGCAGGCGGTCATGACCCGCGGCGGTGAGCAGCTCACGGTGCCGCCGGCCGACTTCGCCTCCTACTACGGCCGGCCGGTTCTGAAGCCGCCGGTGTGGAAGTACGACATCGCCGGCTACCTGTTCACCGGAGGCCTCGCCGCCGGAAGTGCGCTGATCGGCGCGGGCGCCCAACTGACCGGACGACAGGGGCTGCGCAAGGTCGGCCGTTGGACGGCCCTCGGCGGTGTCGCCGCCAGCACGTACCTGCTGGTCCACGACCTCGGCCGGCCAGCCCGGTTCCATCACATGCTCCGGGTGGGCAAGGTGACCTCGCCGATGTCGGTCGGCACCTGGATCCTTGCCGCGTTCGGCCCACTGGCCGGCGTGGCCGCGGTCGCCGAGCTCGCGCCACTGCTCCCGCAGCACGGTGTGCTCGGCCTCGCCCGTCGGATCGCGCCGCCCATCGGCAACGTCGCCGGCCTGGCCGCCGCGGCCACCGCGCCGGCGCTGGCGACGTACACCGGGGTGCTGCTCGCCGACACGGCCGTGCCGTCCTGGCACGACGCCTACCCGTCGCTGCCCTTCGTCTTCGCCGGCAGCGCGCTCGCCGCGGCGTCCGGGGTAGGACTGATCGCGGCACCGGCGGCGGAGACCGCCCCGCTGCGGCGACTCGCCCTGGCCGCCGCGGCCGTCGAGTTCGGCGGAGGGCACCAGATGGAGCGGCAGGGCCTCACCAGCGAGCCCTACACGCAGGGACGTAGCGGCCGGCTGGTCAGGGCGGGACGCGCCCTGCTCGCCCTGGGCACCGCCACCGCGCTGGTCAGCCGACGCAGCCGGGTCCTGTCGGCGATCTCCGGCGCCGCCCTGGTGGCGTCGTCGGTCGCCACCCGGTTCGGCGTCTTCGAGGCGGGCAGGGTGTCGGCACGCGACCCGAAGTACACGGTCGTGCCACAACGGGAGCGGCTCGCCGAGAACCGGTCGACCGCCCAGCTCTGAGCGGGTCGGCGCAACGCAGGGCGCCCCGTCGAGGGACGCCTTCCGTTCCGTCCGGTGCGCGACGGGCCGCCGCCCGCCGCGCGACGCGTCAGCCGGTGAACAGCTTCGCGGCGGTGATGACGGTCTGGACGATGCCGTACCCGAGGAGTACCGCGATCAGCAGCCACGACAACCAGAGCCGTCCGGTCTGACTACCGACGCGCGGCGGTGTGGGTGGCTGGCTCCCGGGTCCGAGCGCGACCGGCTCGGTGACGGTCGCCTTCGCCACGGGTGAGGTCGGCCCTCGGTTCGGCTCGTGGAACCGTTCGGGCACCGAACGGACCAGCAGGTTCGCGATGAACCCGATGGCGAGGATGCCGACCATGGTGAACAGCGCGGGCCGGTACGCCGCCGCGGTGAGCGTGCCGGGCTTGCCCTGCGTGTCGAGGATCCCGTTGATGATCAGCGGGCCGGCGACACCCGCGGCCGACCAGGCGGTCAGGATCCGGCCGTGGATGGCCCCGACCTGGAACGTGCCGAACAGGTCACGCAGGTAGGCGGGCATGGTGGCGAAACCACCGCCGTAGAAGGAGATGATCGCGGCGGCGATCAGCACGAAGACCGCGGTCGCGGAGTGGCCGGCCACCGCGAGCAGCACGTACAGCACCATGCCGACCCCGAGGTAGACCATGTAGATGGGCTTGCGGCCGATGAGGTCGGACGTCGTGGACCAGACGAACCGCCCAGCCATGTTGAACAGCGACAGCACTCCCACGAAACCGGCCGCCGCCGACACCGAGACCGTGGTGGCGGTCCCGTTGTCCCGGAAGAAGTCCTGGATCATCGGGCTTGCCTGCTCCAGGATGCCGATGCCCGCGGTGACGTTGCAGAACAGCACGATCCACAGCAACCAGAACGACCGGGTACGCACGGCGTTCGACGCGGACACGCTCGCCGTTGTCACCAGCGGTCGGGCGGCGACGCTCGCGGGGTCGAACCCGGCGGGCCGCCAGTCCGGCGCCGGAACCCGGACGTTGAACGGGCCGAACATCATGATCACGAAATAGCCGATGCCGAACGTGACGAAGAGCGCCACGAGGGCATGTCCCGACGCGACGGCAGCCGGGTTGCCGGGGTTGTAGCCGGAGTCGTAGAGGGAGAGCAGCTGGCGCGCGAGCGGGCCGGCGATCAGGGCGCCGCCGCCGAACCCCATGATGGCCAGGCCGGTGGCGAGGCCGGGGCGGTCCGGGAACCACTTGATCAGTGTGGAGACGGGCGAGATGTAGCCGATGCCGAGCCCGATGCCGCCGATGACGCCGTACCCGAGGTAGAGCAGCCAGAGTTGTTGGGTAGCGATGCCGAGCGCGCCGACCAGGAACCCGACCGCCCAGAAGCAGGCGGAGACGAACATCGCCCGGCGAGGCCCGTTCCGCTCCACCCAACGGCCACCCACCGCCGCGGACGAACCCAGCATGACGATGGCGATACTGAAGATCGCCCCGATCGCCGTCTGGCTGGCGTCGAAGTGTGCGATGAGGGAGTTCTTGTAGACGCTTGTCGCGTAGACCTGGCCGATGCAGACGTGCACGGCCAGTGCGGCGGTCGGGATGAGCCAGCGGCTGTATCCCGGGGGAGCGACCGTGTGCCGGGGATCGAAGACCGACAGCATGGGCATCGTCCACACCTCCTGCGGCTGAGTAGGCCGCGACGTTGCCGAGCTGTCCGACCCGGCAGTTGGCCGAGGGGCGCCGCCGCAGTGGCGGCCCGGCGCACGTCTGGCGTCAGCCGAATACCGGCTTCACTTCACGTTACGTGGCGGTTGGTTCACGCCATGTGATTACCCGGAAACGCAGGCTTGAGGGCGTCAGCTCGCCGGCGGCGGGGTCGGCGGCCAGCGCGCGGGCGCGATACGTCCTGATCGCCCCGGCCGGGGCTGGTCTGATGCTCTCCCTCGGGAGGCGGCGGCGCGGGGACCTACCGTCTCCTGCCGGCCCCCACGCCGCCCGTGTGGCTCACTCGTTGCGGGCGAAACCACCCTTCGGCGCGATGAGTTCGAGGTTCGTCCCGTCCGGGTCGTTGAAGTACGCGACCTCGGTGCCGAGGGCCTCCGGCGGGTTCACCTCACCGGCCGCGAAGGTGTACGGCTCCCCGAGGAACTCGAACCCGGCGGCCCGCATCCGGTCGAAGACCGAGCGCACGTCGTCCACGTGGAAGCAGAGGTGCATCGAACCGGGCCGGTTCGCGGCCACCTGGGCGACCTCGCCTACCGGGTCCTGGAACTGGATCAGGTCGATCCCCAGGTTGTCGAGGTTGAACGTGGCGTAGCGCAGTCTCGTCGTGGGCAGCCCCTGCGACTGCGCGAAACCGGCCCCGTGCATGGTCTCGTCCCGGACGACCGGTTCTGCGCCGAGCAGGGCCTGGTAGAACGCGACCGAGCGGTCGAGGTCACTCACCGCGATCCCGACGTGCGCGGCCGACTTGAGGCCGATGGACACGGTCGAGGGGTCAGGGAATGCCATTCTGTTTCTCCTTACCAGCGTCTTCGGCGCCTGTGTGGCTGCTGCTGATCTTCAGGTCGTACCCGTCCCTTGATCAGTTCATGCGCCGGCGCGTCAGGCGCGTTCGACCCGGGCCTGCTGGTGATCGGTGAGCCGCAGCCCGACGCCTCGGACGACGTCGATGGTGGCCCCGGTGCCGAGGTCGTGCAGCTTGCGGCGTAGCCGCTTCACCAGCGACTGCACGTCCGCCTTCCGTTCGCGTCCCTCGTCACCCCAGACCGACCGGTGCAACTCCGCGTAGCTCCAGACCCGGGCCGGCTCGGTGATCAGGCAGGTCAGCAGGTCGTGTTCCAGGCGGGTGAGGTCGACCTCGCGTTCTCCGCAACGGGCACTGGATCGGGCCGAGTCGATCACCAGGGCGGTGACCGGCGCGGGCTCGGACGCGGCGGCGGCCATCTGCTGCGGGGTCGCGATCAGCCGGCGTAGCTCGTCGAGGTCGGCCACGAGCAGCAGCGGTGCGATGCCGTCGAGACGTTCCGCGAGCCGGATGCGCTCGGCCGGCGACGAGGTCACCGCGATCAGTAGCGGGAACGGCTCGTCGGCCGGACCCTCCCTGTTCGACGTCGCATCGTCGTCCTCGGCCACAGCACCGCCCGGGATCGATGGGCATCCCTGCCCGGCTCTCGTCATGGTCCTGACAATGATTGGCAAGCGCGTCGCCAGCGCGGCGACTCTTAGCGACAAGTTGCTCACGGCAAGTTCTTGATCGTCCTTTCTTCTCGATCATAGTGTCCACTCGGGCAACCGGCGTGACCCGCGCGGTGCATGGGGAGTCCACCCATGGCCCATCTTCACCCTGGGTCGTTCTGAGGGAGGCAGCACCGATGTTCAGACGTCCACAATGGCGGCGCACAGCCAGATCACTGGTGAGCGCCGGTGCGGCGGCGATCCTCGCCGCGACATGCTTGGCCACCATCGGCTCGGCCGCGCAGGCCGCGCCGGGCGGCGGGATGCAGGCGGGCGCCCCGACCGGCGACAAGATCCGACCCGAGCTCGCCAAGCAGCTCCAGGCCAAGAGTGAAGGGGACTTCTGGATCCGGTTCAAGGACCGGGCGGACCTCGGCAAGGCCAGCGCGATCAAGGACTGGTCGAAGCGCGGCACCGCGGTGGCGGACGCGCTGCGCAAGACCGCCGCCGCGAGCCAGGGCAAGATCCGGGCCGAACTCGACAGCTCGGGTACCAGGTACCAGACCTTCTGGGCCACCAACGCCATCAAGGTGAACAGCGGCTCGCTGGCGATGGCGCAGAAGTTCGCCGGGCACTCGGAGGTCGAGGGTCTCTACGCGCCGGTTGCCTACAAGGTGCCCGAGACCACCAAGGGCGCGGACGAGAAGACCGTGAACGCGCTCGAGTGGGGCATCGCCAACATCAACGCCGACGACGTCTGGTCCCAGTACGGCGTCAAGGGCGAGGGCATCACCATCGCCAACATCGACACCGGGGTCCAGTTCAACCACCCGGCGCTGGTCAACTCCTACCGTGGCAACAACGGCGACGGCACGTTCGACCACAACTACAACTGGTTCAACGCGGCCGCAGCCACCGGCGCCTGCGCGACCGCCCCTTGTGACGGCGACGGCCACGGTACGCACACGATGGGCACCATGGCCGGCTCCGACGGCGCGAACCAGATCGGTGTCGCTCCCGGGGTCAAGTGGATCGCGGCGAACGGTTGCTGCCCCAGTGACGCCGCTCTGATCGAATCCGGTCAGTGGATGCTCGAGCCGCTCGACCTCAACGGCCAGAACGCGGACGCGAGCAAGCGGCCGAACATCATCAACAACTCGTGGGGCACCCGGGACCCGTCCAACGAGCCGTTCATGGAGGACGTGACGGACGCCTGGACCGCGTCCGGCATCTTCGGCACCTGGTCCAACGGCAACAGCGGGCCGGCGTGCCAGACCAGTGGTTCGCCGGGCAGCCTCGCCAGCAACTACTCGACCGGCGCGTACGACATCAACAACAACGTCGCCGGCTTCTCCGCCCGGGGCGTCGGACAGAACGGCGAGATCAAGCCCAACATCTCGGCGCCGGGCGTGAACATCCGGTCGAGCATCCCGGGCAGCGCGTACGGCACCATCAGCGGCACCTCGATGGCCGCACCACACCTGGCGGGCACGATCGCGTTGCTGTACTCGGCGGCGCCATCGCTGATCGGTGACGTCGACGCCACCCGTGCGCTGCTCAACGGCGCGGCGGTCGACAAGGCCGACGACCAGTGTGGCGGCACCGCGGCCGACAACAACGTCTACGGCGAAGGCTTGCTGGACGCCCTCGCGTTGCTCAACGCGGCCCCGACCGGCGACATCGGCACCCTGGCCGGCACGGTCACCGACGCTTCCACCGGTGCCCCGATCGCCGGCGCGACAGTGACGCTCACCGGCCCGGCCGCGCGGGAGCTGACCACCGGCGCCGACGGCACGTACTCGACCCGACTGCCCACCGGTGACTACCAGGTCGCGGTGGCGGCCTTCGGCTACAGCAGCACCACGAAGCCGGCGACCGTCGCCAAGGGCACGACCACCACGCTCGACGTCGCGCTGACGCCGGTGCCCAGTGTCAACGTCACCGGATCGGTCACCGACGGCTCCGGCCACGGCTGGCCGTTGTACGCGAAGGTGACCGTCACCGGTGTGTCCGGCGTCTACGACTACACCACCCCGTCGAACGGTCGCTACAGCATCAAGCTGCCGGCCGGGCAGACCTACACCCTGACGTACGAGTCGCAGTACCCGGGCTACCAGACCGTCACCAAGCAGGTCGTGGTCGGCGCGGGTAACGCCACCGCCAACGTCGCCGTGCCGGTGGACACCGACACCTGCACCACCGCACCCGGGTACACGTTCGGCTCCGACGGTGAGTACGAGACGTTCGACGCCACGACCACCCCGGCCGGCTGGAGCGTCGTGGACAACGCGGGCAGCGGTCAGGTCTGGAAGTTCACCGACGACGGCGACCGGGGCAACCTGACCGGCGGCAGCGGCAACTTCGCGATGATCGACAGCGACAACTACGGCGCGGGCACCAGCCAGGACACCTCCCTGGTCAGCCCGGTGGTCGACCTGACCAGCGTCACCGCTCCGGTGATCCGGTTCAACCAGGACTTCAACCAACTCAACGACGACACCGCCGACGTCGACCTGAGCACCGACGGTGGCGCCACCTGGACCAACGTGCTCCGGCAGGAGACCGACGTCCGGGGACCGAAGGTGACCGAGATTCCGATCCCGCAGGCCGCCGGCAAGGCGCAGGTGCAGGTCCGGTTCCACTACTACGACGCCTCGTACGAGTGGTGGTGGGAGGTCGACAACGTCCTCATCGGCAGCCAGGTCACCTGCGTGCCGGTCGACGGAGGTCTGGTCGTCGGTAACGTCCGCGACAAGAACGACGGCAGCTACGTCAACGGCGCGACCGTCACCAGCAAGGACCGGCCCACCGAGAAGGCCGTCACCGTGGCGACCCCGGACGACCCGGGGCTGGCCGACGGCTTCTACTGGATCTACTCGTCGCTGACCGGCGAGCACGACTTCACGGCGACCGCCGGCAACTACGTCAGCCAGACCAAGTCGGTCGACGTCGAGGCCGACTGGGCGACCACCGCGAACTTCCAGCTCGCGGCCGGCCGACTGTCGGTGACGCCGACCCAGCTCAGCGCGACTCTCCAGATGCCCAACGGCAAGGCGAGCAGGACGTTCACGGTGACCAACACCGGCGGCGCACCGGTCGAGGTCAAGTTCAGCGAGCGGGACAACGGATTCGAACTCCTCCGGGCGGACGGGTCCAAGGTCACCCGGCAGCAGGTGCTCGGGAGCGGCGGCGCGCCGGAGCAGCGGCTCACCGTGCCGACGTCGTTCGCCGCCAAGGCGTCCGACAAGGAGGCCAAGGCCGCCGCCGCGGCGGTCGGCCCGCAGGCGGAGCCGTGGACCAACATCGCCAACTACCCGGCCGTGATCATGGACAACCGGGTGGTGAACCTGGACGGCAAGGTGTACTCGATCGGTGGCGGCAACGGTAGCGCCTCCACCACCAAGAACTACGCCTACGACCCGGCCGCCCAGACCTGGACGGCGATCGCGGACCTGCCGGGCGCGCGCAACGCTCTGACCGTGGGCGTCCTGAACGGGAAGATCATCGCCAGCGGTGGCTGGGGCGACGCGGGACCGGACTCCGCCACCTGGTCGTACGACCCGGGCGCCAACACCTGGACCGAGCTGGCCGACAACCCGGCACCCCGGTCCGCGGCCGGTCAGGGCGTCGTCGACGGCAAGCTGTACGCGGTAGGTGGCTGCACCACGGCCGGCTGCACGCCGATGTCGAACAGCGTCGTCCGGTACGACCCGGCCACCGACACCTGGGAGACGATGGCCAACTACCCGAAGTCGGTGGCCTTCGCCTCCTGCGGCGGGATCGACGGCGTCCTGTACTGCACCGGCGGCAACGACGGCTCCGCCTCGCAGAAGTCCGGCTACGCCTTCGACCCGGGTGCCAACACCTGGACCGCGATCGCCGACGCGCCGGCCGACAACTGGGCCAGCTCGTACGCCGTCGCCAGCGGCAAGCTGCTCGTCGTCGGTGGTTCGCAGGGTGGGGCCATCAGCAACGCCGGCTTCGCCTACGACCCGGCCACCGACTCGTGGTCCAACCTGCCGAACGCCAACACCGCCCGTTACCGGGGCGGCGCGGCATGCGGCTTCTACAAGATCGGCGGCTCGTCCGGCAGCTTCAACGCGGCAGCCGAGAGCGAGGTGCTCCCGGGCTTCGAGGGTTGTGCCGAGTCGGCGGCGGACGTCAGCTGGATGACCATCGACAAGACGGCCGCCACCCTCGCACCGGGTGCGAAGGTCACCGTCACCGTCGGCCTGACGGCGAACGTCGACCAGCCGGGCACCTACTCCGGCTCGGTCGGGATCACCGAGAACACGCCGTACTCGGTGGCGCCGGTCGAGGTGACCATGACCGCGAACCCCCCGAAGAGCTGGGGCAAGCTGATGGGCACGGTCATCGGCAGCAGCTGCCAGGGCGCCACCTCGCCGCTCGCCGGTGCGGTCGTCCAGGTCGACTCGTGGGCGGCGTCGTACACCTTCGCCACCGACGCCGAGGGTAAGTACGCCTACTGGATGGACCGCCGCAACAACCCGCTCACGATGATCGTCGCCAAGGACGGCTGGAAGCCGCAGACCCGCCAAACGAAGATCAACACCACGACTCCCACAGTGGAGAACTTCGGGTTGGTGCCGATCAAGTGCTGACGCCTGAGCGGTAGCGCACCGTCCGGCCCGCCTGGTTATCGACCAGGCGGGCCGGATCGCGTCCGGGGATCAGACCGGAGCGAGCCGAAAGCCGACCCCGCGTACCGAGTGGATGGTCGTCGCGGCGTTGAGTCTCGCGAGCTTGCCGCGCACCCGGCGGACCACCGAATGCATGTCGGAGCCCCGGCCGAGGTGGCGGTTGCCCCAGACCTCGAGGTGCAGACGCTCGTAGGTCCAGATCTGCCCGGGCGCGTGCGCCAGGCAGAGCAGGACGTCGTGTTCCAACCGGGTCAGGTCGATCTCCTGGTCGCGCCACCGCAGCACCCGGCGGTCGGAGTCGACCGCCAGGTCCGGTGGCGGCGACTGCGGGCTCGGTGTCACCTCGGCGCGCACGGTGCTCGTCCGCGCGGCCGTGGCGAGCACGGTTGCGGCCTGCGGGGCCGTGGCGGGCGCGGTTTCGGGTTGCCGGGCCTCGGCGAGCACGGGCCTGTCCGGCACGGTCGCCGCTGGAGGCGTGTCGACCACGCCGAGGAACTCTCGGGCCTGGTCGACTGTCGAGACGATCAGAAAGGCGTCACTGCCACCGAGCAGCCGGGCCAGATGTCGGCGTTCGGCCGGCGAGGACGCGATGCCGATGACCAGGCTGGCGACTGGAATTCCCTGCATTCCCCCAACCCCTTCCGGTTCCCCAGCTCACTCCGGATGGATTCTTCGCACCGACGACCAAGACATCGATCGGTGTCCTGACCCTAGTGGTGGCTGATCTCGGCGGGGTAAAACATAGTTGCATGTAAGCATGTGAATCCCGTTGCTCCGTCGAGGCCCACCCCGGCTCTCCCGACGACGATCCGCCTCCCCGGCGCAGCGGGGGCAGTTGTGACAGAACCAAGACAATTCGAGTACGGCATACAGACCTGCCGGGACGAGCATGGCCGGCATGACCATCGGATCGTCGTACCCGGTGGGGCGGTCGACGCCCGGCCCGCCGCCGGCGCGACCCCTGCCAACCGCCCGCGTGGCCGTGCCACTGGGTCTCCGGCTGCTCGTGGCGGCGCTGTGTTGTCTGGTCGCGTTGGCGCTCACCGCCGCCGTCTTCGTCCGGACGTACCCCGGTCAGTGGCTGGACGGCCTGCTCCTGCCGCGCGCCGAGCGGGGTGGGGGGTACGAGCAGGAGACCGCCCTGGTCGGTCCGGCCAAGACCGTGTTGGCCACCTTCGGCAACCCGACACTGCTCGCCGCGCTGCTCGGCGCGGTGCTGCTGGTGGGTGTGCTCCGCCGGCGGCTGGTGGCGGGGGTCGTCGGTGTGGGCCTGGTGGTCGGCACGGTGCTGACGGCCGGCGCGGTGAAGTCGGCGCTGCCCCGTCCGGATCTGCAGCTCGAAAGTTCGACCACCCACAACAGCTTCCCCAGCGGCCATGTCGCCGCCGCGACGGCGCTGTTGCTGGCGTTCATGCTGGTCCTGCCCGGGTGGGCGCGGCGCTGGGGGGCGGTGCCCGGCGCCGCCGGTGTCTCGGTGATCGCCTCGGCCACGATGATCGCGGGCTGGCACCGGTTCAGTGACGTGCTGGGCGGCGTACTGCTGGGGGTGGCGTTGTTCTGCCTGGCCGCGGCCGCGTTGGCGGGCCCGCGGGGTGACCGGGAGGCGGGGCGCGGGCCGGACGGCGGGAGCCTGTGGCGCGGGTTGGCCGAGGTGGCGGTGGGCCTGGTCGCGTTGGTCTGGGCAGTTGTGGTCGTGGTGCCCGGTCTGGCGGCGTCGGTGCAGCGCGGGGCGCTCGTCGCCATCGTGGTGGCCGGCGGGTCGACGATGTTGCTGGTGGGTTCGGTGGTGTTCCTGGTGCGTTCGGCGGACTTCGTGGTCCCACGGCGAGCCCGCCGTGGTGGGCGTCGATCGTCGACCGATTTCCAGAAGATCTCATGATGGGATACTTGACGACATGTCCCAGGTCCTGCTGATCGAAGACCACCAGACGGTGCGCGACGGGCTTCAGCTGGCGCTCACCCGACAGGGCCACACGGTGCACGCCGTGGAGACCGGGGAGCAGGGGTTGGAACGGCTGCGCACGCGCGCCTCCGACGTCGTGGTTCTCGACCTGATGCTGCCCGGGATGGACGGGTTCGAGGTCTGCCGCCGGATCCGGCAACTCGGCGACCTGCCGATCATCATGCTCACCGCCCGCAACGACGACATGGACGTGGTGGCGGGGCTGGAGGCCGGCGCCGACGACTACGTGGTCAAGCCCGTGCAGGCCCGGGTGCTCGAGGCGCGGATCCGCGCGGTGCTCCGACGGTCCGGTGGCGAGTCGCGGAGGGCCGGCGGCGAGCGGCCCGGGCTGGAGCAGCACGGCGCGCTGACCATCGACCGGGCCGCGCTGGTGGTCAGCAAGGACGGCGTGCCGGTCGGCCTCGCCCCGACCGAGCTGCGTCTGCTGCTCGAACTCTCGCACACACCGGGCCAGGTGCTCAGCCGCCAGCAACTGCTGGAGGCCGTGTGGGAACACGGGTACCTCGGTGACTCGCGGCTCGTGGACGCGTGCGTCCAACGGCTGCGGGCCAAGATCGAGGTCGACTCGTCAGCGCCGGTCTTCATCCAGACGGTGCGTGGTTTCGGATACCGCTTCGGGCCGCTGTGACACTCTGGCGCTGGGCCGGCACCCGGGTCTCGGGCCTGCGGGTCCGACTGCTCCTCGCGTTCGCGCTGCTCGGCGTGACCACCACGGCCGTCGTGGCCAGCGGCAGCTACTTCCAGGCCCGGACGGTCATCCTCCAACAGGCGCAGGACGCCGCGGTGATGTCGTTGACCGACCAGCTCACCAAGGTCTACCCGATAGTCCAGCTCCCACCGACCCAGGACGACCTGGACCTGTTGGCCCAGCGCCTCTCCGACCGGGACACGACAACGGTGGTCGTCTACCGCGACCTACGGTCGCAGAGCTTCGGGGTGCCCGACGCGCTCACCCCCGAACTGCGGCAGGAGGTCGGCGACGGCTCCGTCGCCTGGCAACGGGTCGCGCTCGACGGAGAACCCGTGCTGCTCATCGGCACGCAGCTGGGGCTCGAACGATCCGACGGCACCTCCCGACCGTCCGGGCTGGAGGTGTACTCGATGCGCAGCCTCCTGCCCGAGCAGCAGAGCATCGACCAGCTCGCCACCCGCGCGTGGCTGACCGGCGGACTGTCGCTGGTCCTCGCCGTCCTGCTCGCCCTGCTGGCCGCCGGCAGCGTGCTGAGACCCGTACGCGAGTTGGGCCGGGCGGCGCGCCGCCTCGGCGAGGGTGACCTGACCACCCGGCTGACCGTCCGGGGCGTCGACGAGCTGGCCGACGTGGCGCGGACCTTCAACGACACCGCTGGGACGCTGGAGCGGCAGGTCGGCGAGCTGCGACGGATGGAGTCCGACGCGCGCCGGTTCGTGGCGGACGTCTCGCACGAACTTCGTACGCCGTTGGCGGCGATGACGGCGGTCACCGACGTGCTCGACGAGGAGGCGGAACACCTGCCCGGGGACGCGGGCCGGGCCGCCCGTCTGGTCAGCCAGGAGACGCAGAACCTCACCCAGCTGGTCAACGACCTCATCGAGGTCAGCAGGTTCGACTCCGGCACGGCACAGCTCGCTCTGGACGACGTGGATGTGGCCGCGGCGGTGACCGCGACCCTGCGCATCCGTGGTTGGACCGACCGGGTACGCGCGGAGCTGCCGCCCGGAGTCGTGGCCCGAGTCGACCCCCGTCGGCTGGACGTCATCGTCGCCAACCTGGTCGGCAACGCCTTCCGGCACGGTGCCGAGCCGGTGTCCGTGCGCCTGAGCGCCGACCAGGACTGGGTCACCATCGACGTGGCCGACCAGGGGCCCGGACTGGACCCGGAGGTGCTGCCGCAGGTCTTCGACCGGTTCTACAAGGCCGACACCGCCCGAACCCGGTCCGAGGGAAGCGGCCTCGGCCTCGCCATCTCCTGGGAGAACGCGCGCCTGCACCGACTCGGTGACCGACGGGGGAGCCTGGTCGCCGGTAACCGCCCCGGTGGCGGTGCCGTGTTCAGGCTCCGCCTGCCCCGCGAGACGCCGGATGCCGGAGGCACCCGGTGACCGCCCGGCGGACGGGCCGCGCGATGATCGCCGGCAGCCTGCTTGTCGCCCTGCTCACGGCGGGTTGTGGAGTCCGGCCCACCGGCGTCATCACCGGTCGCGCCGCAGTCAGCGGCCCCGCCGAGGGCATCGGGATCTACCTGCTCGCGCAGGGCGAACTCGCGCTGGTCCTCCGCCAGCCGAAGGCGATCCCGTCCGGCGCGTCGCCCGCCGTGCACTGTTCACCGGCATCCCCGGTCGGCTCGTCCTGCCAGCCGGCCCAGGCCCTTGCCCTGCTCGCGGCGGGTCCGAGCGGGGACGAACGGGCCAGCGGCCTGGCCAGCGAGGTGCCCACCGGGCTCGGCCCGGGCACGGTGACGCCGCAGGCGCAGCGATCCGGCCTCACGGTGACGACGACCGGTCCGGCGCGGCAGTTGTCGACGAACGCGGTCGACCAGATCGTCTGCACGGTCGCCGACGCCGCGGCGCAGACCGGCCTCACCGAGCGTTCCGCCGCGGTCACCATCGTCGGGTCGGACGGCGCCCGGCCGCCTCGGCGGTGCCCGATCGGGTGACCGGGCACCCACCACCGCTCACACCAGGTCGACCGCCCGGACCTGCCGGGGCAACCCGCTGTGCTGGCCGTGATCCTGGTCGGCCAGCGCGCCGGCGATCAGGATGTCGATCAGATCGGCGAACCCGATGCCGGCCTTCTGCCAGATCTGCGGGAACTGCGACGCGGCGGTGAAACCGGGGAACGTGTTCACCTCGTTCACGATCGGCTCGGGCGAGCCCTCGGCGGGCAGGAAGAAGTCCACCCGGAGCAGCCCACGGCAGTCGAGGGCGTGGAAGGCGCGGATCGCGCGGTCCTGGAGCACCTCGGTGGTCGCCGCGTCGAGCGGGGCGGGGATCTGGAAGACCGCACCGCCGTCGTACTTCGCGTCGTAGTCGAAGAAGCCGGCACCCGTCACCCGGATCTCCAGCGGCGGGCCGGCCTGCACCCGGCCGTCCGGGTGCTGGAGCACGGCCACGTCGATCTCCCGACCCCGGGCCCCCTGCTCGACCAGCACCTTCGGGTCCACCTGTCGGGCCTGCTCCAGCGCGGCGGGAACGCCCGACCAGTCGTCCACCTTGACGACGCCCAGGCTGGACCCGGCCCGAGCCGGCTTGACGAAGACCGGCAGGTCCAGGCGTCGCCGGTCGTCGGCCGACAGGTCCTCGCCCGGCCGCAGGGTCACCCCCGGGCTGACCCGCAGCCCTTCCGCGGCCAGGAGCCGCTTGGTGACACCCTTGTCCATACCGGCGGCGCTGGCGAAGACACCGTTGCCGACGTACGGCACGCCGAGCCATTCCAGCAGCGACGCCACGGTCCCGTCCTCGCCGTACGGGCCGTGCAGGGCCGGGAACACCACGTCCTGGGCGCGCAGCACGCGCAGCGCCGCCGGAAGTGGCGTCGGCCGTCCGTCGACATGCCACCCGCCGTCGCGGTCGATGAGTTCCTCGACGACCTGGTACCGCTCACGGTCCAGGTGGGCGAGGATGCTCGCCGCCGAGCGGCAGGACACGTCGTGCTCGCCGCTCTGCCCGCCGTACAGCACTGCCAGTCGGGTTGTCATGAAATGCGTGCCCTTCCGTGGAGGTGGTCGCGGGCCACCCGGGCCCCGATGCCGGTCAAGATCTCGTGTGGGTTGGTGTCGGCCCAGCGGGCCCACTCGACGACCGTCGGTGGGCTCTGGTCGGCCTCGGTCGGGCCGAACACCACGACCGGGTCGCCGATCGCCACGGGCAGGTCCCCGACGTCGACAACGCACTGGTCCATGGCGATCCGCCCGACGATCGGGCACCGCCGGCCGGCGAGCCACACCCAGGCGCGGCCACCCGCGGCGCGGGGGAGGCCGTCGGCGTACCCGAGTGGCAGCAGCGCCAGGGTGGTCGGTGCCCCGGTCACGTGGTCGGGCCCGTAGGAGACACCGGTGCCGGCCGGCACCCGCTTGACGTTGACCACGCTCGTGCGCACTGTCATCGCGGCGTGCAGCCCGAACTCGCCCGGGCCGGTGGCGCCGAAGGGGTCCACGCCGTAGAGCGCGATCCCGATCCGGCAGAGGTCGAAGCGGGTCCGTGGCGCGGACAACGCGGCCGCCGAGTTGGCCAGGTGGACGAGATCGGGGTCGAGGCCGGCCGACCGCGCGATCCGCAGCGCCTCCTCGAAGGTCGTCACCTGTCGGGTCAGCTCGGGAGCGCCCGGCAGGTCCGCGTCCACGAGGTGGGACCACACGCCGCGCACCCGGATCGCGCCCTCCCGTTCGTACTTGCGGGCCCAACCCACCAACTCGGGCCAGTCGTCCCCGGCGGCCCCGTTGCGGGACAACCCGGTGTCCGCCTTGAGCTGCACCGTCGCCGGTACGCCGAGCAGGTGGACCGCGTCGGCGACAGCGTGCAGGTGTGTCGTCGTCGACACGCCGATGTCGACACCGGCGTTGATCAACTTACCGAAGTCGTCGCTCGGCCCGTGCAGCCAGCTCAACGTGGGCGCGGTCACACCCGCGTCGCGCAGGGCCAGTGCCTCGGTCACCGAGGTCACCCCCAACCAGCTCGCGCCGGCGCGGAGCGCCGCCCGGGCCACCTGCACCGCGCCGTGTCCGAAGCCGTCCGCCTTCACCACCGCCATCAGACCGGTGCCGGTGACCGCCGCGATCGTCCGCACGTTGCCGGCGATCGCGTCGAGGTCGACCAGCGCCTCGGCCAGGGCGCTCATCGGGTCGCCTCCGGTCGGCGAGGGCCGGGCAGCGCGAACAGCCAGCCCGCCCGGACCGCCAGCAGGCCACGGTGCAGGGCCAGGCTCAGGCCGAGCACCAGGCCGGTCAGCAGAACCGGATATCCGAGCACGACCAGGCCCTGAGCGGACGGCCCCAGCTCGGATACCGGTACGAGCAACAGCCGGTGCAGCAGAGCCAGGACCGGCATGTGGATGACGTAGATCGGCAGGGTGATGCGGCCGAGACTAGCCAGCGGTCTGCTGAGCGCCGACCAGCGGGCGAGCCGGGCAGCGGCGGTTATGCCGAAGATCACTGCGACGACGGAGACCACCGGCCACACGCCGAACCACTGCTGGGCGCCGGCCACCGCCATCGCGGCGAGCGCGAGGACGTAGGCCCCCGAGGTCAGCAGGAGACGTCCTCGGCTGGCGGCGGCGGCCCACCGCTGGATCTGCGGCCGCAGGTACAGGCCGGCGAGGAAGAACACCAGATTCTGGTAGAGGCCGCCACGGTTGCCCGGTGTGTCGAGCAGGCCGGCGGCGGCGACGGCGGACAGCACCGCGGCGGGTACGAGCACCAGCGCCCGGGGCGCCCGACGGGTCGCCTTGGCGATCGTGAAGTACAGCGCCAGGGCGTACAGGTACCAGAGGTTGGACGGCGTGACGGTGAGCTGCTCCAGCACGCCGAGGGCGGAGGTGGCCCGGTCGGTCGGCAGCTGCGGGGCGGCGGCCAGGATCGCGGTGTGGATCAGCAGCCAGAGGGCGTACAGGTAGAGGAACCCGGCGACCCGGCTGCGGGCCACGACCCGCCAGTGTCGCTGGGCGGCGTTCGCCGCGAAGACGCCTGAGATGGTGAAGAACAGCGGCATCCGCAGCGGAAGGAACTGCTCACCCAGCGTTC
Source organism: Micromonospora sp. WMMD961 (assembly GCF_029626145.1). Taxonomy (NCBI): domain Bacteria; kingdom Bacillati; phylum Actinomycetota; class Actinomycetes; order Micromonosporales; family Micromonosporaceae; genus Micromonospora; species Micromonospora sp. WMMD961. The sequence goes on along the minus strand of NZ_JARUBJ010000002.1, from coordinate 4,349,041 downwards.
CCCACAGCCCTGGCACCGGGACGCCGAGGTGCCAGTCGATCTGCAGGTAGTCCTTCACGACGACGTGCCACAGGACGACGAGGATGATGCAGACGCCCTTCGCGGCATCGGCCCACTGCGCCCGCTGTGGCAGCCCTGCGCCGGGGGCGGTCCCAGCCCGGTGGCGGAACCGGACGCGGGTCGCCTCGGACTCCGTGTCGGCGGGCCGGCGCTCGGTGCGAGGCAGCTGTTCGATCACGCACCCGAAGGTGCCAGCCGGATATCCGCACGTGATCCACGAATTGTCATGAACCGGTAATGGACGCTGCCGGACCCGCCCCGTCCTGCGCCGGGTCAACGACTGGGGGAAGTGGCCGCCGTTGGCAGGCCCGCCGGGGCGGCTTCCCGACCGAGCCCCCTCCGTAGTCGCGGTTCAGCCGAATGAGCTGCGAAGCCACATGTCGTACGCCGATGCCCCGATTCCCCACACCAGGAGCGTGGTGACCGCGAGGAGCACGACGAGACCGAGCATGGTGGCCGCCCGGGCCCAGCGGGCCGTCCCCGGATCATCGCCGGTGGTCAGCGGCGAAGCCGCGTTCCGCCTGACCACCGCTATCGCCACCACCAGCGGAATCGCCACGATGAGTCCCTGCACGAGGATCCAGTGGGCGGTGCTGGACATGAGTGCGAGGTCCATCCTGTCGCGGCAGACCCCGTTGCCGGTCGTGCAGGCCACCGGCCCGGCCACCCACGAGATGGCCGCGGTGGCGGTGATCGTGGTGACGATCGCGGCGAACAGCGCCCGTGCTGGCCGCCGCGGGCCGCCTCGCACCAGCACCACCGCCATGGCGAGCGCCAGCATGACCGAGGCCACGGCGAGGGTGGCGTTCTCCACCGCGGCGGCGAACGACATCTCGGCCGCCCCTGGAACGGCCTGGCGTGCCTCGATCGGGAGCAGCACACCGGCGGCCACGGGCAGCAGGCCGCCGATCACCGCCGCCACCGCGCCGCCGCCGAGCCCGACGAGTGCGGCACCCCGCAACGCGCGCCAGCCGGCCGCGTCCCGCGTGAGCAGCGCCGGTACGAGCCAGAGAGCGGTCAGGGTCGGCAGTGTGAGCGGGTGGTGGACGAACCGCTCCGCCGGTCCCAGCTCCGCGGTGCTCACCATGGCGACCGCCGCGTACCAGCCGTCGCCGTCGGCGGGCACCGGCCCCCAGTCCAGCGCGAAACCGAATCGGCCCAGGGAGAACGGTAGCCAGACTGCCAGCGCTGTCGCGCCGGCCAGACCGGCGGCACCCCAGGTCGCCGTAAGCGCCGAGCGCGCCGGCTCGCGAGCAACCGCCCCCGCACGGGTCAGCGCCGCGCGCGCCGTCGAGTCCGCCCACGCGGCCAGCGCCACCGCACCGACGCTGAGCACCAGAGCGGCGACCAGCGCGGATGCCAGGCCGGCACCGTCGATCCAGCCGGGCGTGCCCTTGACCGCCCCCGGCGGCAGCAGCATCCCCACCATGAACGACCCGACCAGGACCGGACCGCTCGTCAGCCAGAACGGAACCCGGCGCGCGGCTGTCGCCTCCTGAGCGGCTGCCTGCTCCGCTCTCCATACCGTGAGCGCGAGCAGAGCACCCAGCCACGGCCCGACCGTCAAGCCGAGCAGGGCGGCACCGAGGAAGGCATCCACCCCGAGAGCGGGGCCAGCCACCAACGTCAGGTTCGCGGTCATGACGCCAGCCGGAAGACCCGCGGCGACCAGATCCCAGTGTGTCGGGCGCAGCGCCGCGGCGGGGTTCCGGAGCGCGTGCAGACGGTCGCCGGGCACCGGATGGGTACCCCACCGGTCGAGCCAGAGGCGCGGCTTCGGGAGCCGTTCCACGATGGCGGCCGAGCCGCCGCCGACGTCGGCGGCGACCCTGTCGGCGTACGTTTCGCGGGCGCGCAGCACCGAATTGCGCAGCAGGTAGACCAGACACCCGAGGACCAGTAGCGCGCCGAGCAACGGGGCACTGACCACCGGTGCGGACACGACGGTGTCGGCTCGCCACGCCCACCTGGTGGGTGCGCTGACCAGGCCCGGATGCACGACCAGGAGCAGCAGCGGCGCTGCGACCACCAGCAGGAACGCCCGCCACACCGCGATCGTCAGATAGGTCAGGTCGACGTCCCGGTTACGCAGGTGCGCCAACTCGTGGGCGACCACGGCGCGGAACGCGGGTCGGTCGGTGGCCCGTAACACCAGCAGCCCGGCGTCGAGCTGGATCCGCCGCCGCCCGGGCAGGCCGAACGCCTGGCCGCTGGTGGTGCCACGGGTGGGAACGAGCCACCACTGGGGTGCTCGGGTCAGCCCCATGTCCCGTCGCAGTTCGTCGAGGTCGTCCGCCAAGCCGCCGACCAGGTCGGGCGGGAGCCGTCGGGATCTACTCCGCCGGACGATCCACCAGGGGTGGACGAGATAGAAGGCGACCGACATCACGGCGAGCACGAAGAGCCCGTTGGCGACCACGGTGAACGGCTCGGCGAGAGCCGGGCGCACGCAGGACCGGAACTCGGCCTGCAACGCCTCACGTCGTAGCACGTCGTCCAGCGCGCCTTCGGCCGCGAGCCTGGCCACCCCTGCGTCGAATGCCACGTCGCACTCGGTCTTGAGCGATTGGTAGGCATCGAGCCGGTCCGGCGGGCTCAGGCCGAGTGCGAGGAAGACGATCACGCTGGTGGCCAGGACCGCCCCGACGAGCAGGACGAAGTACGCGGCCGGCTTACCCGGGGCAGCACGGTGGCTCGCCGGGTGCGCCATCACGGTCAGTGGATCTCGCCGCTCAGCCGCCCCTGCCCGACGACGGCGTCGGCGATCAGCGCGGCCCGGTCAGGCTCGACACCGCCGCGCACCGCCACCCGCTCGACGATCCGGCGTACCTCGGACCACTCCTGGCCGGTCAACTCCAACGGCGCCGCGGCCTCCGCCGCCGGTGCCACCGCCTGCTGGGGAGCGGCCCGGAACATGCGGCGCAGCGTGGCCGACGTGACCCGATGTCCCTTGCGCACGCCCACCTCCACGACGTACCGCACCGCCTCGGTCATCGCGGCGAGCGCCACCGGGGTCAGCAGCACCAGCGCCTCGGGCAGCCCGAATGCCAGTGGCCCGCTGCGCTGTGAAGGATCCGCGTACGCGCCGGGGTCGGCGAAGTAGGCCGCACTCAGCAGTGGAAACAGCTCGCCTTCGCCCGGCGAGAACCGCTCGACCATCGGCCGGGCAAGGTCGACCAGCAGGGAATGGTCCGACTCCAGCCGCATGCAACCCTCCGTCACCGCCCACGCACCCGTGGGTGCCGTTCACTGTAGAGGTCGCCCTTCGCGAGAGGAAGCCGTGCCGGGTGCGCGACGAGGGCCGTCCTCCCGGTGCGGCGGAGGACGGCCCTCGTCGGGGTGAAGTCAGGCCACCGAGGTCGGGAACCGTTCCCACACCCGGTGTGCGGCCAGCAACTGCTGCACCGCCGTCAGTGCCTCGGCACCGGAGCCCGCCGCGACGACGCCGGGCGTGCCGGCCACCCCGACCTGCTCCAGCACGGTGACGCCGGCACCCCAGGCGCCGATCGCCTTGGCGTGCCGCCAGCACTCCTCGACGAGGAGCAGCACCCGGGGATCCACGGCTGCCGGGCCGGGCCGGCCCGCCTTGTCGTCGCGGGCGGGGAGGGCATCCGGGGCGGGTGCGGGCGCTCCGGCCAGCAGGACCGCGTCGAACTCGACCGACCGGCCGGTGGCGAAGGTCCGCTGCACCGGCAGGTCCGCCACCACGCCGCCGTGCGGTGCGATCAGCAACGGCACCATGCCGGCCTCGAACACGGCCCGGCGGACCTCGGCGACAGCGTCCAGATCCCCGTTCGGGTCGACCACGATCCCGACGGTACGACCGTCGCTCGGCCACTCCCGGCCGACCTGCGACAGCGCCGGGCTGGGTGTGACGTCGGCGAGCGGCACGCTGGGCTGCGGAGCGGGCAGTCCCAGACCGGCGGCGACCTGCTCGCACAGCGCCGGGTCGATGTTGGCGAGACTCCGCAGTTGGCGTTCCTTGATCGCCTGGTGGTAGCACTTGCCGAGCTCGAAGGTGTACGCCCGGATGATGTGTTCCTTCTCGACCGGCGACATGCTCGACCAGAACAGGCGTGCCTGGCTGTAGTGGTCGTCGAACGAGGCCGGGTTCGCCCGTACCTTCGGCGCCTGCGCGACGGTGACCGGCACGTCGACGAACGCGTGCTCGGCGTCCCCGGCCGGGAACGGGTTGCCGCCGTCGAGGGAGTTCGGTCGGTACGGCGCGACGCCCGCGTGCACGGCGTGCTGGTGGAAGCCGTCGCGCAGCATGTCGTTCACCGCCGTGTGCGGCCGGTTGATCGGGATCTGTGCGAAGTTCGGCCCGCCCAGGCGGGTGAGCTGCGTGTCGACGTACGAGAAGAGTCGGCCCTGCAGCAGCGGGTCGTTCGTGACGTCGATGCCCGGCGGGAGGTGACCGAGGTGGAAGGCGACCTGCTCGGTCTCGGCGAAGAAGTTCGTCGGGGTCCGGTTCAGGACCAGCTTGCCGATGGGCTGCACCTCGGCCAACTCCTCCGGCACGATCTTCGTCGGATCGAGCAGGTCGATGCCGGCGAACGTCTCCTCGGGAGTGTCGGGGAAGATCTGGACGCCGAGTTCCCACTCCGGGTACGCGCCGGCCTCGATGGCGTCGTAGAGGTCCCGACGGTGGAAGTCCGGGTCCATCCCGCTCAACATCTGGGCTTCCTCCCAGGTGAGGGAGTGCACGCCCAGCTTCGGCTTCCAGTGGAACTTCGCCAGCACCGTCTCCCCGGCCTCGTTGACCAGGCGGAAGGTGTGCACGCCGAAGCCCTCCATCGTCCGGTACGAGCGCGGTATGCCCCGGTCGGACATGTTCCACAGCGTGTGGTGTTGCGCCTCGGTGTGCAGTGAGACGAAGTCCCAGAAGGTGTCGTGGGCGCTCTGCGCCTGCGGGATCTCCCGGTCCGGGTGTGGCTTGCCGGCGTGGATGATGTCGGGGAACTTGATGGCGTCCTGGATGAAGAACACCGGCATGTTGTTGCCGACCAGGTCGAAGGTGCCCTCGTCGGTGTAGAACTTCGTCGCGAAGCCCCGGGTGTCGCGGACGGTGTCGGCCGAACCACGCGAGCCGAGCACTGTGGAGAAGCGTACGAAGACCTCGGTCTCCCGCCCCTTCTTCAGGAAGCCGGCCCGGGTGACCGCCTCGGCGGTGCCGTACGCGGTGAACACACCGTGCGCGCCAGCTCCCCGGGCGTGCACCACCCGCTCGGGGATGCGCTCGTGGTCGAAGTGGGTGATCTTCTCGCGCAGGTGGTGGTCCTGGAGCAGCACCGGGCCGCGCGGTCCGGCCTTGAGCGAGTGGTCCGTGTCGCGTAGCCGCGCGCCGTTGGCGGTCGTGAGGTAGGCGCCCTGCTGACCCTTCGCGGTGGGCGGCGCGCCGGTCTCGGCACCGGTCGGCGTACGCGTCTGCGGTGCCCCCTGTTCCGGCTTCGGCGGCAGCGGGTCGTGCGGCGTCGTCGGTTCGTCGACGGACGGTGGGGTGCTTCCCGGCGCACCCGGGACATCCGGGGTCAGGGCGTCGGCGATCTTTCCTGAGGCGGTCTTCACGGCGTTCTTGACCGCCTCGGCGGGCTTGCTGGAATCCACTGGACGACCTCTCCATGGTGCGTGTGCGAGCAGGCGGTTGCCCTGCTACCCCTGGTCAGGGGGTCGAAACCCAACCGATGTCGGCATGTGTCGCCGGGACTGGTGATTTCGCCGATGCGAGGATCCGCGCAGGAATTGAAACTGACACACGTCGATATCCCTCGACCCTAGGGAGTGCCCGACGTGTCCTCACCAACCACCACCTGTCCCCGTTCCGTCGCCGCCCGGGCCGCCCGGTTCGCGCTGGCCGCCGTCCTGGCCGCCGGCGGCGTCGTGGCCGGATCGACCGGCGCCGCCCAGGCCGCCGGCCCGTACGAGCGGGGCCCCGCCCCGACCACCGCCATCCTGGAGGCCAGCCGCGGTCCCTTCGCCACGGCGTCGCAGAGCGTGTCCTCGCTCGGCGTCACCGGCTTCGGCGGCGGCGTCATCTACTACCCGACCAGCACCAGCGAAGGCACCTTCGGCGCCATCGCCATCTCGCCCGGCTACACCGCGTCCTGGTCCAGCATCAGCTGGCTCGGCCCGCGCATCGCCTCGCACGGGTTCGTGGTGATCGGCATCGAGACCAACACCCGGCTGGACCAGCCGGCCAGCCGGGGCCGGCAGTTGCTCGCCGCGCTGGACTACCTCACCGAGCGCAGCTCGGTGCGCAGCCGGATCGACAGCAGCCGACTCGCGGTGGCCGGTCACTCCATGGGTGGCGGGGGCAGTCTGGAGGCGGCCTCGTCGCGGCCGTCGTTGCAGGCCGCGGTGCCGCTCGCGCCGTGGAACCTGGACAAGAGCTGGTCCGAGCTGCGCGTGCCCACGCTGATCATCGGTGGCGAGAGCGACAGCGTCGCGCCCGTCTCGTCGCACTCGGTGCCGTTCTACAACAGCATCCCGGCCTCCGCCGAGAAGGCGTACCTGGAGTTGAACGGGGCGAGCCACTTCTTCCCGCAGACGACGAACACCCCCACCGCGCGGCAGATGGTGGCCTGGCTGAAGCGGTTCGTCGACGACGACACCCGCTACGAGCAGTTCCTCTGCCCGGGCCCGAGCGGCTTGGCCATCGAGGAGTACCGCAACACCTGTCCCAGCGCCTGATCGTGGTCCCGGGGCGGTCGCCGACGGCGACCGCCCCGTCCGCGTGGTCGGGGCCATTGAAGGTCTTGACGCGATACCCGAGAAACGTACACTGCGAGTGTAAATAAACACCCGCCACGACAGAGGGATGGGTGATGGAGCGCGGCCTCGAACTGCACCACATCGGCGTCCGTTTCGGCGGCCTCACCGCCCTCGACGACGTCTCGCTGCGGGTGCCACCCAACCGGGTGGTGGGCGTGATCGGGCCCAACGGCGCGGGCAAGACCACGCTGTTCAACGTGATCTGCGGCTTCGTCGCGCCGGAGACGGGTTCACTCACCCTCGACGGTCGGCCACTACGCCCCCGACCGCACCGGCTCACCCGGCTCGGCATCGCCCGGACCTTGCAGGGCACCGGGCTTTTCGCCGGTCTGACCGTGCTGGAGAACGTGATGACCGGCGCCGCGCACACCGCCCGGGCGGGCTTCGTCCCGGCGCTGCTCGGGCTGCCGGCCAGCGACCGCGACGAGCGCCGGCTGCGCCAGCACGCCCTGGACATCCTCGACGGCCTGGGGATCGCCGCACACGCCGAGGCCGCGCCGCCCACACTGCCCTTCGCGGTACGCCAACGGGTCGCCCTGGCCCGCGCGCTCGCCGCCCGCCCCCGGCTGCTCCTGCTCGACGAACCCGCCGGTGGCCTCGGGGCCGACGACATCGCCGAGCTGGCGGAGCTGATCCGCCAGCTTCCCCAGCGCGACGACGACAGCTGTGCGGTGCTGCTCGTCGAGCACCACATGGACCTGGTGATGGCGGTCTGCGACGAACTGGTGGTGCTCGACTTCGGCCGGGTGATCGCCGCCGGCACCCCGCAGGAGGTCCGCGACGACCCGGCGGTCACCGACGCCTATCTCGGCGCCACCGTCGAGGAGGTCGCCCCGTGAGCGCGAGGAGTGAGCCGGGTTTGCGAGCCCCGCAGTCGCGAACGAAGGATGGCCCGGCGCCCGGCACCGATCTGCTCGTCGTGCGTGGGCTGGTGGCCGGCTACGGCGCCGCGCCCGTGCTGCAGGCCGTCGACCTCACCGTGCCGGCGGGCACGATCGCCGCAGTCGTCGGGGCCAACGGCGCAGGCAAGACGACACTGCTCCGCGCGCTCTCCGGCATGATTCGCCCGGCCGCCGGCCAGGTCCTCCTGGCCGGGGAAGACCTTCGGGGTACGCCGGTGGAGCAGCTCGTCCGACGCGGCATGGCGCACGTGCCGGAGGGGCGGGGCGTGATCAGCGAGCTGACCGTCGACGAGAACCTGCGCCTGGGCGGGCTGTGGCGGCGCGACCGGGCCGACGCCGGGCGGGCCCTCGACGAGGTCTACCAGCTCTTCGAGCCCCTGGCCCGACGCCGCCGGCACCTTGGCCATCAGCTCTCCGGCGGTGAGCGGCAGATGCTCGCCCTCGGCCGGGCGCTGGTCGGCCGACCCCGACTGCTGCTGCTGGACGAGCCGTCGCTGGGTCTGGCGCCACGGGTGGTCGCCCGGACCATGGCGCTGCTCCGTCAGCTGCGTGACCGCACCGGCCTGACCGTCCTGCTGGTCGAGCAGAACGTGCGCAGCGCGCTCGCCGTCGCCGACCAGGGCGTCGTCATGTCCCTCGGCCGGGTGGTGATCGCCGCCCCGGCGGTGCAACTGCGCGACGACGTCGACCTGCGCCACGCGTACCTCGGTTTCTGACCACCACCTCGTCCCCCGGAGGGAGGACTGTTGGACCGCTTCGTCTTCCTCACCGTCGACGGCCTGTCCCGGGGCGCGGTGTACGCCGCGTTCGCGCTGGCCCTGGTGCTCATCTGGCGGGCGGCGCGGGTCGTCAACTTCGCCCAGGGGGCGATGGCCGTCGCCGCCGCGTACGTCGCGTACACCGTCGCCGCCGCGACCGGTTCCTACTGGCTGGGCTTCGTGGTCGCGATCGTCGCCGGCCTGTTGCTCGGTGCGCTGGTGGACCGCGTGGTGATGCGGCACGTCGACCACGCCTCACCGCTCAACCCGGTGATCGTCGCGCTCGGGCTGGTGCTGTTGATCCAGGCCGTGCTGGGCATGGTGTACGGCAACGAGTTCCGTCCCGCCGAAGCGCCGTTCAGCCGGTCCGCCCTCAGCGTGGGCGGTGTCGCGGTGCTGTCGCCGTACGACCTGTTCGTCTTCGCCGCGATCGGGGTGGTGGTCAGCGGCCTCGCCTGGATGTTCGCGCGTACCCCGGTGGGGTTGCGGATGCGCGCGGCGGCCTTCGCGCCCGAGGTGTCCCGGCTGCTCGGGGTCAACGTCGGTGGCATGCTGACCCTCGGGTGGGCGCTGGCGTCCGGGGTGGGCGCACTGGCCGCCATGCTGGTCATCCCGACCGAGTTGGGCCTGCACCCGCACGCGATGGACCTGGTGTTCGTCTCGGCGTTCACGGCGGCGGTGGTGGGCGGGTTGGACAGCCCTCCGGGCGCGGTGGTCGGCGGTCTGGTGGTGGGTCTGCTGCTCTCCTACGTGAGCGGCTACGCCGGCAGTGATCTCACTCCGCTCGCGGTGCTGGTCCTGCTGTTGGCGGTGCTGCTGGTCCGGCCCGGCGGGTTGTTCGCCCCGGTCGCGGCGAGGCGGGTGTGAGCGCCACGAGGGCGGCAATGCCGCCGAAACAGCAGCTCGTCGACAAGGGCCGACCCGTCGACCGGCGACGTGGCTCGACCCTGCTGCGCCACCTCGCGGTGGTGCTCGCCGTCGGGTTGGTGCTGGTGGGGGTCAGCTACGCCGTGGAGCCGTTCCGGAACTTCCAGCTCGCCACCGTGGCGGCCTACCTCTGCGCGACCGCCGGGCTGACCGTCCTCACCGGCCTGAACGGTCAACTGTCGCTCGGGCACGGGGCGTTGATGGCCACCGGCGCGTACACCGTGGCGCTGTGTCAGAACGCGTTCGCCGACCGGGGGATGACCGGCGGCTGGCTGTTGCCGCTCTCGTTGGTCGCGGCGATCGTCAGCACTGTCGCGGTCGGCGCGGTGGTCGGTGTGGCCGCGGCCCGGCTGCGGGGCCCCTACCTGGCCGGGGTGACCCTCGCGGTGGCCATCGTCGTGCCGGCGTTGGCGGTCACCTTCGACGGTGTGTTCAACGGGGAGCAGGGGCTGTCCGTGCCGGTGGAGCCGCCACCGCTGGCGCTCGGCCCGTACTTCCCCTATGAGCGGTGGCAGCTCTGGCTCACCGGGGCGGCGACCCTGCTCGCCCTGTTGCTGCTGGCCAATCTCATCCGCAGCCGGTACGGGCGGACCTTCCGGGCGGTCCGGGACGACGAGGTGGCAGCCCGTCTCGCCGGCATCCACGTGGCCCGCACCCAGGTCCTCGCGTTCGTGGTCAGTGCCGCCACCGCCGGGCTCGGCGGGGCGTTGCTGGCGGTCCTCGCGCAGAGCGTCTCCCCGGGGGCGTTCTCGCTGACCCTGTCGCTGTTTCTGCTGATGGCCGTGGTGATCGGCGGTCTGGGCCGGCTCACCGGCGCGTTGTGGGGGGCCGTCCTGCTGGTGGCCCTGCCCGACCTCACCCACTCCGTGACGGAGTTGCTCACGCTCTCGCCCGCGGTGGCGCAGCGGCTGGAGGGCAACCTCCCGCTGGCGATCTTCGGTCTCACCCTGATCGTCGTCATGATCGCCGCACCCGGCGGCGTGCAGGGGCTGTTGTCCCGTCTTGGTCGGCGCCTGCGGGCCCGGCGTTCCTGAGCTGTTCTCCAGCCCGGCCCCGGCCGGGCACCCCACCACCCACACCGTTCCCGCAAACCGGACCGAGAAAGGTCGGTGTTCTCCATGCACCGTTTGGCACAACGTGGTCTCGCGATCGCCAGCACCATCGCCCTGTTGGCCGCCGCCGCTGGTTGTAGCGGTGACGACGGCTCCGGTCCCGGCGGAGCGTCGGTGCCGGGCGTCACCGACACCGAGGTCGTCGTCGGCACCCACATGCCGCTCACCGGTCCGGCCTCGGCCGGCTACTCGAAGATCGCCCCGGCGACGAAGGCGTACTTCGACTACGTGAACGCCAACGGCGGTGTGCACGGCCGGAAGATCACCTACAAGATCATGGACGACGGCTACAACCCGGCGAACACCCAGCAGGTGGTCCGTCAGCTCGTCCTGCAGGACAAGGTCTTCGCCATCCTCAACGGCCTCGGGACGCCGACACACACCGGCGTGCTCGACTTCCTCAAGAGCAACCGGGTGCCCGACCTGTTCGTCGCCTCCGGCAGCCGCAGCTGGGACCAGCCGGACAAGTATCCCGGCACGTTCGGGTTCAACCCGGACTACACGGTCGAGGGCAAGATCCTCGCCAACTACGCGAAGACGAACCTCGCCGGGCAGAAGGTGTGCTTCCTCGGTCAGGACGACGACTTCGGCCGGGACAGCCTGGCCGGTGTGGAGAAGGTGCTCGGCGCGGGTGCCGTGGCGGTGAAGCAGACGTACGTCACCAGCAACACCAACGTCGCGCCGCAGATCGGCGCGTTCAAGGCGGCCGGGTGCCAGGTCGTCGTGCTCGCCACCGTGCCCGGCTTCACCGCGCTTTCCGTCGGCACCGCGGCACGGCTGGGCTTCAAGCCGCAGTGGCTGGTCTCCAACGTCGGCGCCGACCATCCGACCCTGGCCAAGCAGCTCGGCGAGGCCGCACCGCTGCTGGAGGGCATGGTCGGCACCAACTACCTGCCGATGCAGAACGACACCGCCAACCCGTGGATCCAGCTCTTCACGAAGGTCAACAAGGAGCACAACGGGGACGCCCCGTTCGACGGCAACACCGTCTACGGCATGTCGGTCGGCTACCTCTTCGTGCAGACGTTGCTCGCCGCCGGCAAGGACCTCACCCGGGAGAAGGTCATCGACGCCGTGCAGAAGGGCGGCTTCCAGGGCCCCGGGCTGGTGCCGCTGCGCTTCTCCGAGAAGGACCACAGCGGCTACGGCGGTCAGCGGCTGAGCCGGGTGAGCGGGGGAGTGCAGACCTACTTCGGGCCGGCGTACGAGACCGACGAGGCGGACGGGGCGGTCAACGAGTACACCGCCACGCCGGCCGCGCCGCCGGCGAACGGGGTGCCGACCGGCTCCTGACGACCCGGACAGCAGCCGTCCGACCGGGCGTGGTCGCGTGTGACCGTGCCCGGTCGGACGGCTGTGCCCACTCCTTCCGACCGATCGTCCGGGGCGTTGACCACCACCGATTCGTCCTCCTACTATCTGCACTGTGAATGCATATTCGGCTCGCCTTGTGGACCGTGTCGCCATCGTCACCGGCGCGAGCCGCGGCATCGGCCTGGCCATCGCCCAACGCCTCGTCGCCGAAGGCGCCCGGGTCGGGCTGACCGCCCGACACCCCGAGGCGCTCGCCGAGGCGGTCACCGCCCTGGGCGGTCCGGCGTACGCAGTGGCGGTGCCCGGCCGGTCCGACGACCCCGAACACCGCGCCCGTGCGGTGCGCCAGGTCAGTGAGGCGTTCGGGCCGGTGGACCTGCTGGTCAACAACACCGGGATCAACCCGGTGCACGGGCCGCTGCTCGGGCTGGACCCGGCCGCCGCCCGCAAGATCCTCGACGTGAACGTGGTCGCCACGCTCGGCTGGACACAGGAGGTGTGTGCCTCCGGCATGACCGAGCGGGGCGGCGGCATCGTCAACATCTCGTCGATCGCCGGTCTCGCACCGGCGCCCGGCATCGCCTTCTACGGGGTGAGCAAGGCCGCGCTCAACCACCTCACCGCCAGCCTCGCCGTGGAGTTGGGGCCGGCCGTGCGGGTCAACGCGGTCGCGCCCGGCGTGGTGAAGACCCGCTTCGCCGCCGCGCTCTACGAGGGCCGCGAGGACGACGTCGCGGCGCGGTACCCGCTCGGGCGTCTCGGCCTGCCGCCGGACGTGGCGGGCGCGGTCGCCTTCCTGGCCTCCGCCGACGCCGCCTGGATGACCGGGCGGACGATCGTCTGTGACGGCGGCGTCTCGCTGGCCGGTGGGGCCGGATGACGGTGCCGACGGTCGGCCCGGAGCCGCTGATCACCGCCTGTCTAGACTCGGCGGTGCGTCAGGAGGCGCCGTGGCGGTGAGGAGGCGGGGGCGGATGGACGGGGTCGAGGTAGCGAGTCGGGTCGACGGGCGCACCGCCCGGGCCGAGCGCACCCGTGCGGCCATCGTCGACGCGCATCTCGCGCTCATCGGTGAGGGTGACCTGCGCCCGACGGGGGAACGCATCGCCGAACGGGCCGGCATCTCGCTGCGGACGCTGTGGACCAACTTCAAGGACATGGAGACGCTCTTCGAGGCGAGCGGCGCGGAGGTGCTCCGCCAGCAGGACGCCGCCTTCCGGTCGGTGCCGACCGGGTTGCCGCTGGCGAAGCGGGTCGACGCGTACTGCCGGCAGCGGGCCCGGCTGCTCCAGCTCATCACGCCGTCGGCGCGGGCCGCACAGATGCGGGAGCCGGTCTCCGAACAGCTGCACCGCAACCGCCTCAAGCACATCGACCGGGTGCGCGACGAGGTCGAGGAGCTCTTCGCCGCCGAGCTGGCCCAGGCTGGTCGCGGTCGGGAACAACTGCTCAACGCCCTGGTGGCGGCGAGCATGTGGCCGGCCTGGTCGATGCTGCGCTACGGCCTCGGGCTCGGCGTGGACCAGGCTCGCGCGGTGATGACCCGGACGGTGGGTGCCCTGTTGGCCGAGGTCGCGGCCGACTGACGCCGGCGGAGCGACGCCGGAGCCGACCGGGCGGGTTCTCCGCCGGAACCTGTCGCGGCAGCAGGGCGCAGCTCTTTCCATTCGGTTTCCGATGGGTGACACTGGCATGCATGGTTACTGCATCGAGAGTGCAATTAACCGTGCTGCGTGGGCGAGACGACGAATGTCGAGCGCTCCGGAGCCTGCTCGACGGAGTGACCGATGGCGGCGGGGCCCTGCTGTTGCAGGGGGAGCCCGGATCGGGCCGCACCGCCCTGGTCGGCTACGCCCGCCGGTACGCCCAGACCTGCGCCGTGCTCGCCGGCAACGGGCTCGCCGAGGAGGCTTCGCTGCCGTACGCCGGCCTGCAACGTTTGCTCGACCCGGTGCTCGACCGGACGGCCGCACTGGCCGACGAGCAACGCCAACTGCTGCGGCGCGCGCTGGCCGGGGAGAGCTGCCCGGCCGACCGCCAGCTGACGCTGTCGATGGCGGTGCTCGGGTTGCTCGCCGCCGCCGCCGGGGACCATCCGCTGCTCGCCGTGATGGACGACGTCGACCGGGGCGATCCCCAGACGGCGCAGGTGCTGGCCTTCGTGGCGCGCAGGCTACGGCACCTGCCGGTCGCAGTCCTGCTCACCGCCGATGTCACCACCATGATCGACGGAGTGCCGGCACACCGACTCCGGCCGCTCGACGTGCGCGACAGCGTCGCCATCCTCACCGACCGGCTGCCCGAGTGCCCCACCGCGCCGGTCGCGGCCACCCTCGCGGTGGTCGGTGGCGGCAACCCGCAGGCCCTGGTGGATCTGGCCGAGGTGCTCACCCCGGGGCAGTGGCGGGGAGAGGATCCGCTGCCCACCGCGCCACCGGCGGACGGCGCGCTGGGCCGCGCGTACCGAGCCCGGCTGGACCGGTTACCGCCGGACACCCGGCGGGTGCTGCTGCTCGCGGCACTCGACGAGGACGGCGAGCCGGGCACTCTGATCCGGGCCGCGGGTGTCGCCGGCGCCGAGGTCGAGGCGCTTGCCCCGGCGGAGGTCGCCGGCCTGGTGCGCGTCGAGCCGCGGGGCGTCACGTTCCCGCAACCGTTGGTGCGCGCTCTGATCGCGTCGAGTGCGACGCTCGCGCAACGGCGTACGGCGCACCGACTGCTCGCCGGGGTGCTGGTCGCCGACGGGCAGCGGCTGCGCCGCGCGATGCATCTCGCCGCCGCCGCGGCCGGTGCGGACCCGGCCCTCGCCGACGAGCTGGAACAGGCGGCAGTCGGTGGCGCCGGCGGCTGGGCCACCGCGTCGGCGGCGCTGCGCTGGGCCGCCGACCTCAGCGACGAACCAACCCGGACAGCCGCCCGGCTGCTGACCGCCGCCCAGTATGCCTGGGCCGGGGGACAGCCCGACGTGGCTCGGCTCCTCCTCGACCGCCTCCGCCCGGTGTGCACGGACCCGGGCGTCCGGGGTCGCGCCGACCTGCTGCTCGGTGAGCTGGAGCTGCGGTGCGGCACGGCGGCACGTGCGTCGGCCCGGTTGCTCGCCGCCGCCGCGGCGGTGGCCGGCACCGATCGTGCGCGGGCACTGTCCGGGCTGGTTCGAGCCGGCGAGGCGGTCTGCTTCGCCGGTGACCAGTACCGGTATGCCGAGGTGGGCCGCCGGGCGTTGGCGTTGCGGCGGCCGGACGACCCTCCCGCACTGGAGCTGATGGGCAGTCTGGTCGGCGGGGTGGCGGCGACCCTGCGCGGTGACCACGAGCGGGCCGGCCCCGCGTTGCGCCGCGCCGTCGTGCTGGGTGGTCGGCTGACCGGGCCGGCGCTGACTCCCACCGCGCTGAGCTGCGCCGCAGCAGCTGGCCTGGTGGTCGCGGTGGACGGCGCGGCACACCAACTCGCCGACCGTGCCGTCGGGGTGGCCCGCGAGCGGGGCGAGCTGTCCATGCTGTCCCGGGCGCTGGAGTTGCGGGCCGTCGCCGAGTACTGGTTGGGTCGGCACGAGGCGGCGGCGGCGACCTCCCGCGACGGGCTGCGGGTCGCGCGGGCCACCGGTCAGGTCAACTGCGCCAACGTCCATCTCGGCATGCTCGCCGTGCTCGCCGCCGTGCGGGCGGACCGGGACACCAGCCTGCGGTGGATCCGCGAGATCGGCGAGGCGCCGATGCCGGGCAGCCGTCCGCACGCGCTCGCCGGTTGGGCCCTGGCGGTGCTCGACCTGGTCGACGGCCGGCACGCCGAGGCTGCGGACCGGTTGGCGTCGTTGGCCCGGCTCGGCACCGGGCGCGGTCAGGTGCTGGTGCAGGTGATGGCCACTCCGTACCTGGTGGAGGCGGCGGCCCACCTGCCCTGCCGGCCGACCGCGACGGCGGCTCTCGCCGTGTTCGACAGATGGGCCAGCAGCACCGCGAGCCCGTTGCGGCGGGCCCTGTCCGCCCGGTGCCACGCGCTGCTCGCGCCGCGCGGCGGCCCCGAGGCCGAGCAGGAGTTCCAGCGTGCGCTGCGGCTGCACCCGACCGAGGCCGGCACGTTCGAGCGGGCACGCACCGAGCTGCTCTTCGGTCAGGAGCTGCGCCGCAGTCGACGCCCCCGCGACGCGCGTACCCACCTGCACCAGGCCCGCGAGATGTTCACGCTGCTCGGGGTCGGTTGCTGGGCCGAGCAGGCCACCACGGAGTTGCGGGCGGCCGGTGAGTCGGTCGGACCACCGGACCTGCCGGCGGCGCGACTGCTGACCGGGCAACAACTGCGGATCGCCGAGCTGGTCGCGGAGGGCGCCACCAACCGGGAGATCGCCGCCCGGATGTTCCTGTCCACCCGCACGGTGGACCACCACCTGCGCAACGTCTTTCACCGGCTGGGCATCCGCTCGCGTACCGAGTTGGTGCGCGCGTTCGCCACCGAGCGGCACGTCAGGCTGGCCTCCGACCGATGACCCTCCGGTCTGGACGTCATTAACTATCACCGCTAGTTTATTGGTCATGGAGCTCACCCTCTCCGCCGAGCAGGCGGCGGTCCGCCAACTGGCCGCCGAGTTCGCCGACCGGGAGCTGGTGCCGCACGCGGCCACCTGGGACCGGCGCGAGTCGGTCGACCCCGCCATCGTCGGCATGCTGGGTGACCTGGGGTTCCTGGGGTTGACCATCAGCGAGGCCGAGGGCGGCTCCGGTGGCGACCACCTCGCGTACTGCCTGGTCCTGGAAGAGCTGGGCCGCGGCGACTCGGCGGTGCGCGGCATCGTCTCGGTCTCCCTCGGCCTGGTCGCGAAGTCGATCGCCGGGCACGGCAGCGCGGAACAACGAGCCGACTGGCTGCCCCGACTCTGCGCCGGCACCGCACTCGGCTGCTTCGCGTTGACCGAGCCGGACAGCGGCTCGGACGCCGCCGCGCTGCGCACCCGTGCGGTCCGCGACGGCACCGACTGGCTGCTCACCGGCACGAAGACGTTCATCACCAACGGCACCACCGCCGACGTCGCGCTGGTCTTCGCCCGCACCGGTGGCCCCGGGCACCGAGGCATCACCGCGTTCCTGGTGCCCACCGACAGCCCCGGGCTGACCCGACGGGAGATCCACGGCAAGCTCGGCCTGCGCGGCCAGGCCACCGGCGAGCTGGGCTTCGACGAGGTACGCGTGCCCGACGCGGCCCGCCTCGGCCCCGAGGGCGGTGGGTTCCGCCTGGCCCTGGCCACGCTCGCCAAGGGGCGGATGTCGGTGGCCGCCGGGTGCGTCGGCATTGCCCAGGGCTGCCTCGACGCGGCGGTCGGCTACGCGGGGGAGCGGACCCAGTTCGGCAAGCCGATCGCCGGGCACCAGCTCGTCCAACAACTGCTGGCAGCGATCGCGGTGGACACCGCCGCCGCCCGGCTTCTGGTGTGGCAGGTCGCCGACCTCATCGACCGCGACCAGCCGTTCGCCACCGAGGCGTCGATGGCCAAGCTCTTCGCCAGCGAGGCCGCGGTCCGCGCGGCCAACAACGCGGTCCAGGTGTTCGGTGGGTACGGCTACATCGACGAGTACCCGGTCGGCAAGTACCTGCGCGACGCCCGGGTCGCCACCCTCTACGAGGGCACCAGCCAGATCCAGCAACTCCTCATCGGCCGCGCGCTCACCGGCGTCAACGCCTTCTAGCTGCAAGGAGAGCAGGCATGAGAGTCTTCAGCTCGTTCGAGGAGTTGGCCGCCGCGGTCGGCGAGACCTTCGGGCCCGGGCCGTGGCTCCGCATCGAGCAGAAGCGCGTCGACCTCTTCGCCGACGCCACCGACGACCACCAGTGGATCCACCTCGACCAGGCCCGGGCCGCGGCGGGGCCGTTCGGCGGCACCATCGCCCACGGGTACCTGACCCTGTCGCTGCTGCCGACGCTGGCCGGTCAGCTCTACCGGGTGGACGGGGTGACGATGGGGGTCAACTACGGGCTGAACCGGGTGCGCTTCCCCGCGCCGGTCCGGGTCGGCGCCGCCGTGCGGGCCACCGCCACCATCGCCGAGGTGTCTCCGGTGAGCGGTGGTGTCCAGCTGGTCGCGACGGTCACCGTGGAGAGCGACGGCGGTGGCAAGCCCGTCTGCGTCGCCGAGACCGTGAGTCGTCTCTACCGCGCCACGGATCGATGACCCGACGTCGCGACGGCTATCGCACGCTCCTACCGAGGGACCGGCCGGCGTCGGTGTAGCCGTGCCGGCTGTAGAAGCGCGCCGCACCGACGTTGCGATGGTGGATGCCAGCCGACAGGTACGCGATCCCCCGATCCCTCGCCCACGTTTCGGCCGCCGCCAGCAACGCTGACCCCACACCGAGCCCTCTGCAGTCGGGCAGCACAACGGTGTGGATCTGGGCCGCAGGTTCCGGACGCAGGATCTGGTGCTCCGGCGGATCGGGATGGCGCAGCACTTCGACCATTCCGACCACCTCACCGTCGGGAGTCTCAGCGACGAGGATGCCGTCCCGCCCGGTCTCGTCGATCAGCGCGGCCGTGAAGTGGCGCGCCACGGCGTCGCCCTGCGGAATGCGGTAGGTGGCGGCGTCGAGAGCAAGGTGCGCCTCGGCGTTGGCCAGACGCAACTCGACCAGTGCGGCGACGTCCGTCAGACTCGCCGGCCGGACCGTCAGTCCTTTCTCCATCATCCCGACCCTAGTCCTCCCTCAGGGACTGGGCTTCTGGCGCGGTGAAGGGTGCTCGCCATCGGCCTCGGCCGGCCCGCCAGGTCGATGTGCTGTTCAGCGGTATACCTCAGCGTCACAACTGTGACGCTGAGGTATACCGCTCTCTGCCGCGTCCGTCCCCTGGCGGTGAACCACAGTGACCACGCGGGCGACGGATGGCGTCAGGCGACCGTGCAGGCGGTGCCGTTGAGGGTGAACGCGGACGGGCGGCCACTGTTGCCGGTGTGGGTCGCCTGGAAGCCGATGTCGACCGAGGTGTTCGGCGCGATCGTCGCGTTGTAGGAGACGTTGCGGGCGGTGACCGCGCCACTGGACGGGGAGTAGCCGGCGTTCCAGCCGCTGGTGATGCTCTGCCCACCGGGCAGCGTGAACGCCAGGGCCCAACCGTTGACCGGCGTGCTGCTGGTGTTGGTCACCGAGATCGAGGCGGTGAGACCACTGTTCCAGGCGTTGACCGTGTACGCGACACGGCAGTCACCCGACGGCGGGGGCGTCGTCGGCGGGGGAGTGGTGGGTGGGGGAGTGGTGGGTGGGGGAGTGGTCGGCGGCGTGTCCCCGCCGATGCTGCCGGGCACCGTCCTGAGTGCGTCGTACCAGGCCGCGGCCATCTTGCGGTAGCCGGTGGCGTTGGGGTGCACGCCGTCGGCCAGGTCGCTGAGCGTCAGGGCACGGTACATGTCGACCAGGTGGACACGCTTTCCGGCGGCGGCGCGGCTCTGCACGATCCCGGGGATGGCGTTGTTGTATCCCCGGACCTGATTGTCCGCACCGGCCTTCGGGATGATCGTCGCGACGAACACGTCCGCGTTCGGGGCGGTGCTGGTGATCCGGTCGACGAGGGTTGCCAGCCGACCCGGTGCGCCGGACGTGTCGCCGTACATGTCGTTGGTGCCGATGTGCAGCAGCACCGTCCGGGGGTTCGTGGCCCGCAACCAGTTGACCACGTTGGCGTCGATCTGGGCGATCGTCCAGCCGGAATGCCCCTGGTGGTCGTGGTCACCGAGGCTGGCTGGGCCGTTGAACTGCGAGCCGACGAAGTCGACCCGGTAACCCCCGGCCGTGAACCGCTGCCACAGCTCGATCCGGTAACCGCCGGGGACGTTGAACCCGTCGGTGATGGAGTCACCGAGCGGCATCACGCGTACTCCGCCGTTGGACTCCGCACTGGCGGGACTGGTCGCGATCGGTATGGCGGCGACGGCGGTCAGGGCGGCCCACCACAGGCGGGCGCGTCGGGGCCGCGACGCCGGAGTGAGGGCGGTGGGTGCGGGAGGGACGGGAGTGGCGAGCATCGAACTGCTCATGGGACTTCCTCTGCTGGGGTGCGCGACAGCAGCGGCCGCCGAGGGGACGGCTGCTGCCCTGACGCGGCACGCGGAGATGGGCGTCGCGTTACGACCAGGAGCCCGGACATCGTCACTGGTGGTCGTGGCGCGGTGGCTCGCATCGGTCAGGCGCGTCGGATCGATGGGCCGTGGCGGAGGTGTGCCCTGCACCTCGCCGACGCACCATAGCGTGTTATCGCTAACAGCAGCAATGCACCGCCGGAGCCGGCTGAAACCTCGTCGGACAACGTCGTGGCTGGCTATCTCAGAGGGCGGAAGTAGTGCCGGACCGCATAGCGGTAGACCTCCTCGCCCAGTTTCGCGCCCTCGACGTCGGCGGTGCGGAAGTGGACGCCGCCCCAGACGCGTGCACCGATGAGCTCGTCGAGCGCTTGCGAGAAGCTGGTGAAGTGCCGTGTCGTGCCGGAGTCGGCGCTGGACCCGCTGAACGCGATGTCGTCTCGGCCGAAGAAGTGTCGGTACAGCGACATGCGCGCACCGGTGCCGCAGGCGTGGCCGGAGGGGTACTCGGGGAAGGGCGGCGTGATGAGCAGCGACTGCCAGCCCGGATCGGCGGACGTCCTCGGGTTACCGTCCGTGTCGGCCTGTTGGATCGCGGTGACCGGACGCCAGTAGCTCCAGAAGTCCTTCTGGCTGAAGCACGCCACGCCTGAGTCGGCCACGATGAGGTCGGTCATCGCGAAGAAGCGCGCGGTCTGCAGGGCGTCCAGCTGTTGGGTGGTGGCGAGCTGTCGCTTGATCTCCCAGGAGCCGGACCGCCGGTCGTGCCACCAGATCGCGGCCTCCGTCTGGTCCTGCGTGCGCACCGTGCTCGTCGCCGAGCCGACCTCCTTCACCTCGTTGAGGTCGCGGGTGTAGGCGCTGCTGGTCAGTCGCGGCGGCGCGGGCGTGCGGAACATCGACGCACGGGGGATGAGGAACGGCCGCATGTGGCCGGTCCATGCGCCCTGGGACAGGAACAGCGGTGGCGTGGGTCGCCACTGGCCGGGCCTTGTGCCGTGGCTCCACTGTTGGTCCCCGAACGCGCCGTCGTCCTGCCGTGCGGTGACCATCGCGGCCGCGGCTCGTGCCCCGACCCTGATGCCGCCCTGCTTCGACCGCCCGTCGCGAATCGGAGCGAGAGCCGCGTCGTACTGCGCCCGAAGCCGCTCCCGCTGATCGGGAAAGAGAGCGGCGAGTACGTCATGGGCGGCGGTGGCGACGGCAGCGTCCACCGACTCGGTCCCGCTCGACGGCGGTGCGGCGAGGTACGGCTGGTACGGGGTGCCGGCGACCGCGTTCAGAGCGTCGTAGACGGCCCCGTTCACCATTGCGAAACTGCGCACCTGCTCGTTCGGTTGCTGAGCCGCGATATCCCAGATTGCCGTCTGGGCGTTCAGGTCCCAGGTGACCACCGGATTGGCGCGGCCGGTACCGGAGACCGCAGCCGCAGGTGCCGGACCGGTCATCGTGGAGACGACCAGCGTGCCGAGCGCGATGGTTGCGGGAACGACGCGTGACCAGATCAGGCGACGTGATTGCTTGCGGCTCGTCATGATCTCCCCGTCGGTCGGTTGTCGATGTCGGCTGTCGAAGGCAGGCGGTGCACACGTCGCAATCGATGGCGATCGAAATGCTATTGGTGAGCCTTGATGGGCGGAGATTACGCTGCGGATGCGTGAGCTGAATGGAGTGCCGAGTCGAGCAAGCGCAGCTGACGTCGAACGTGGACCGCTTCGCCGCCCTCGTGGCCGTTGAACGGATAGGGCGGCGACAGGTCCCGTCGCCGCCCCGTACCAGCAGCAGCGCCGTTCAGTGACCAGTTCCGCCGCGCCAAATTGAACGGCGTCGGTACTGGCCGTCGATGCGAATGGAGCTGGTCCTGCTCCTCGCCCTGATCGGTAGATTGACGTCGCAGCGATAGCGAACTCGTATCGAATGCCCCCTCGTCTACTCGGGGATCGCTTAACACCCCCCGATTCCAGGGCGGTCACCAGTGCTGCCAATAATTGCGCTGATGCCGTTCCTGGTGCGTGTTACACGTCCCTTTCGCCCCTCCTTCGTGCCGTCGATCGTCTTGGTCCGTCGAACATGGCCGCACGTCTGGCCGCGCTCTGCCTGCCGTCCGACACCGGCCGATCGGCGTACACGGGACTAGGTATAGTCGCTGATGGATTGTTTGCCAATCATGTCGCCAGGCTGACAAACAACTCCGTGACGGGGGACAACGTGGGCAGACCTGAGCGGCCGCTCGACCCGGAGGCAGGCGAGCTGGAGCGGTTCGCGCTCGACCTACGCCAGCTGCGGACAAAGGCGGGTTCGCCGACCTACCGCCAACTGGCCAGACGTGCGCACTTCTCGGTGACCACCCTGGCGAAGGCGGCCAGCGGCGAGACCGTGCCGAGCCTTCAGGTCACGCTGGCGTACGTCGCCGCCTGTGACGGCGATCCGACCGAATGGACCGAGCGGTGGCACCGCCTGATCGCCAGCCTGACGGCCGCCGAGACGGCGGCGGCCGGCCGCGGGCCGTACTGGGGAATGGAGGCTTTCCAGCCGGAAGACTCAGAATGGTTCTTCGGACGCGAGCGCCTGGTGGCTCAGCTCTGTGAAATGCTCACCCGCCTCCGGTTCGTCGCGGTTTTCGCCCCGTCCGGGGCGGGCAAGTCATCCCTGCTACGAGCAGGTCTGATAGCGGCCCTGGTCGAAAATCCCGCCAAGGGTCAGCCGGCCTGGGCCACGGTGCTGATGACGCCCGGCGAACATCCGATCGAAGAACTCGCGCTCCAGCTCGTCAATGAACAGGACCTGGCTCGCGACACGGTCCAGCGCCACCTGGCCGAGGATCCGGCCAGCATCCGCGGAGCGATAGAGCAGATTCTCAGTGCCCGCCCATCGGTCGGGAACATGCTCATCGTGGTGGACCAGTTCGAGGAGCTCTTCACGCTCTGTCGCGAGGAGGAGGAACGGTCGGGGTTCATCGCCGCGCTGCTCGCCGCGGCGGAGGTCCCCAGGGCACGCGTGGTGCTGGGAGTACGGGCCGACTTCTATGGTCGGTGTGCCGCCTACCCGGCCCTGGTGGCCGCTCTCCATGAACACCAGCTGCTGATCGGCCCGATGGACGATGAGGATCTGCGTCGGACGATCACCGGCCCCGCCGAGCGCGCCGGTTTGCTGGTGGATCCGGCGTTGGTGGAGATGGCCGTAGCAGACGTGGGCGGTCAGACGAGCGCGCTGCCGCTGCTGTCCCACGCACTTTTGGAGACGTCGCGCCTGCGGCAGGGCAAGCGGATCACCCTGGCCCACTACCGCGAATCAGGCGGAGTGAACGGCGCCATCACCCGTACCGCCGAAGGGGTGTACGCGCAGCTCGACGAGGGGCAGCGAGGGTTGGCACGGCACATCTTCCTGCGCCTGACCGCTCTCGGTGACGGCACCGAGGACACCCGACGCCGGGCACCGCTCGCTGAGTTGGTCGGCGGGGCAGACCCATTGGCCGCGGCTGAGGTGCTGGGCAGGTTGACGGCCGCGCGGCTGGTCACGGCGGACGAGAAGGGCGTCATGGTGGCCCACGAGGCCCTGATCCAGGAATGGCCCCGGCTGCGTCGCTGGCTGACCGAAGATCGGGAGCTGCTGCGTTCCCACCGCAGGCTGACGGAGGCTGCCGCCGAGTGGGATCGGCACAACCGGGTAGACGGATTCCTCTATCGGGGGGTCCAGTTGGCGCTCTGGGGAACGCACCAGGTGATGGACCTCAGTGACCTGGAACGGGACTTTCTGGAGAGCAGCCGGGCACGAGAGAGCCGGCGCCGTACGGCCCGACGGCGGCGGACCCGGGTGGCGTTGACCGGGCTCGCGGCAACCGTCGTCGTGGTGAGCGTCCTCGCGGCGGTGGCGCTGGTGCAGGCGAACCGGGCGGCCGCCGAACGAGATCTCGCTGTTTCCCGGCAGCTGACGGTTGAGGCCAACAACCAGCTGCAGATTGATCCGCAGCAGGCGCAGCGCCTCGCCAGACGCGCTCTGACCACACGTCCGACTGTCGGTGCGGAGATGGTGCTCCGCCAGGCTGCCGTCGATGACCGGCTGCAGGCGATTGTGCCGATGAGCAGCAAGAAGGCGTTGGGCGTGGCGTTCAGCCCGGACGGGCGGCGAGTGGCGGCCACCGGGACGGACGGCGAGGTTCGGGTGTGGACCTGGGCCGGACACGGCGTCTCCGGACCGGGCGTGACCCTCACCGACGGCCCCGAGGGACAGGTCTGGAGCCCGATGTTCAGCCCGGACGGGACGCGACTGGTCACCGGCGGCTCGGACGGCACCGTCCGGATCTGGCAGGTCGATGGAACCGCCGGGCCCATCGTCCTACGCGGGCACGAGGGCCCGGTCTGGGGAGTGGCCTTCAGCCCCGACGGACGGTCGGTCGCCAGTGCTGGCGAGGACACCACCGTTCGGGTCTGGGATGCCCTCGGTGGCGGCCGACCGGTGGTGCTGCATGGGCACCGGAAGGTGGCAGTCGGTGTGGCCTTCAGCCCCGACGGGCGCCAGTTGGCCAGCAGCAGCCACGACGCGACGGTACGGCTCTGGGATCTGGCCGCGCGATCCACCAGAACGATTCTCACCGGGCCACGAGAGGCCACCAGGACGTTGGTGTTCAGCCAGGACGGCACCCGCCTGGCCTGCTCCAGCGCCGACGGTACGGCGTGGGTGTGGCCGCTGACCGGGTCCGCAGCCCCGGTGGTGCTACGCGGGCATGAGGGCACTGTGGAGGGGCTCGCGCTGAGCCCGGACGAGCAGTGGATCGCGACCACCAGCGACGATCTGACCGTACGGATCTGGAACGCCAACGGCGGTGGTGACCCGTTGGTGCTGCGCGGCCACACCAACCGGGTCTGGGCGTTGGCGTTCAGTCCGGATGGATCCCGGCTGGTGAGCGCGGCCGATGACGGGACGCTGCGGATCTGGGACCCGGGCAGTGACCGGCTGATTCTGCGGGGCCACCAGAAGGCCACCTGGTCGGCCGCGTTCACCCCGGACGGTCAGCGGGTCGTCAGCGGCGGCGAGGACGGCACGGTGCAGGTCTGGAACCTAACCACACCGGCCGAGCCTCGGGTGCTCGGGCGCCACGAGGGCGACGTCTACGGTCTCACCGTGAGTGCGGACGGGTCGAGTGTGGCCACCGGCGGCCGCGACGGCAGCGTACGAGTTTGGGACCTCGCCGGCAGGCACGAAACCGTGGTGCTTCGCGGCCACGAGAAGCAGGCATGGATCGCCGACTTCAGCCCTGATGGCCGTCGCCTGGCCAGCGTCAGCAACGACAGAAGCCTGCGAATCTGGGACCTTACCGGCCAGAGTGCCCCAGTAGTCCATCGGGTCGCCGAAGAGATCCGTTACGCCGCCTTCAGTCCGGACGGCAAGAAGGTCGCCACAGCTGGTGCGGAGGGCACCCTACGGATCTGGGACGCCCTCGGCACGGCCGATCCACTACTACTTCCCGGTCACGAGGGATTGGTATGGGCGGTGGCCTTCAGTCCGGACGGACAGCGGGTGGTCAGCGCCGGCTTCGACGGCACCGTGCAGATCCACTCCGTCACGAGCGGCATCGCCCCGATGGTGTTGCGAGGACACGAGGGGCCCGTCTGGCACGTGTCGTTCAGCCCGGATGGGCAATGGGTGCTCAGTTCTGGAAAGGACGGCACCGCACGGCTGTGGCACGCCTCGGAGGCCGCGCAGTCCGTGACTTTCGGGGGATTCGGCGCTTCCGTGGAGACCGTCGACTTCAGCCCGGACGGCGGTCGGCTCGTCTCGACGCATGACGACGGCACCGTACGCGTCTGGCCCTGCCGCGCATGCGTTCCGGTCCAGAATCTGCTGGAGTCATGAGCAGGAATGTTCACGTGGTCGGCGATCGGGTGCCGGGTCGCCGGCAGGCCGCAGGGTCAGCCCGTCAGCGCCGGGCTGGATGGAGTACCGAGTCGATCCAGCGCAGCTGACGTCGGACGTGGACAGCTTCGCCGCCCTCGTGGCCGTTGAACGGGTACACGTGCATCTCCCGCTCCGGCGGGACCGGTCGTCCGTTGGCGGCGCCGTAGTGGTTGTAGGCGGCGAAGGCGGTTCGCGGTGGGCAGACGGTGTCGCGCCGCCCGACCCCGAAATGCGCCGGCGCCGTCGCCCGCCGGCCGAAGATGACGCCGTCCACGTAGGACAACGAGCGCCACACGGCCTCCTCGGCTCCCCGGTGCACGGCCAGGTAGCGGGCGATGTCCCCGTACGGCCCGACGTCGGTGAGCTGGACGGCGCGTCGGATGTCGCAGAGGAACGGCGCGGTGGTCAGCACCGCGGCGAGGCCGTCGACGAGGCCGGCCACCGCCAGGGCGAGGCCGCCGCCCTGACTGTTGCCGACCACGCTGACCCGGTCACCGTCGACCCCGGGCAGGGCGCGGACCGCTTCCACCGCCCGGACCGCGTCGGTGATCAGGCGGCGGTAGTGGTAGTCACGGGGATCGAGGATGCCCCAGGTGACCGGCCAGGGCCCCCCGGGTGCCCCGTGCGGGTCGGGGGTGTCCCCGGCGCCGTACTGCCCGGCCTGGCCCCGGTTGTCCATCAACAGGTGCGCGTACCCGGCCACCGGCCAGGTCAGCCGCTCGTGCGGTAGGCCGCGACCGCGACCGTAGCCGGCGTACTCGACCACGGCCGGCAGCGGTTCCCGAACCCCGGCCGGGCGGGTGTACCAGGCCCGCACGGGGTCGCCGCCGAAGCCGCTGAACGTGACGTCCCAGGAGTCGAGCAACAGCAGGTCGGTCGGCTCCCGACGGACGTCGACGAGCACTGGTCCGGATGTCACCTCGGCGAGCGTGTCCCGCCAGAACTGGTCGAAGTCGTCGGGCTCGGCGACGTCCGGGGCGTACCGCTGGAGTTCGTCGAGAGTGAAGGCGGAGTAGGGCACGGGTCCTCGCAGGGCCGGGGTCAGTGCGGGTCGGCAGGTGGTGCGGTGCTCTCCCGGACGACCAACTCGGTCACCAGGTCGATCCGGCTGGTCGCCGGCTCGTTGCCTCTGGTCAGGTCGAGCAGCATCTGGGTGGCGATGCCGGCCATGTCGCGCAACGGTTGGTTGATCGTGGTGAGCGCCGGGTCGGTCCAGGCGGAGACCGGCAGATTGTCGTACCCGATCACCGAGAGGTCCTCGGGCACTCGGAGGCCGCACTGGCGGGCGGCCCGGAGCACCCCCATGGCTTGGATGTCCGAGCCGGCGAAGATCGCCGTGGGTCGGTCCGGTCGGCCGAGTAGTTGGAGCCCGTGGGTGTGCCCGGCGCCGGCGGAGAAACCGCCGTAGCGGACCAGTTCGCGGTCGACCACCATCCCGGCCTCCTCGTGGGCCGAGTGGAAGCCGGCGGCCCGGGCGCGGCTGCACAGCACGTCGGGCGGCCCGGAGATGACGGCGATCCTCCGGTGGCCGAGGTCCAGGAGGTGCCGGGCGGCGAGCAGGCCGCCGTTCCAGTTGTTCGAGCCGACGGTGGGCACGGAGGCCGAGGTCGCGCTGTCGGTGTCGACGACGACGAACGGGATGCCCTGGCGCCGCAGGTGCTGCTGTTGGGCCTCGGCCAGGTGGGAGAGGACGAACACCACACCCAGCGGTCGGTCGGCCAGCAGCGCCTCCAACCATCGGGCCGGCGGGCGGTGCGCGCCGTCGAGTTGGGCGACCGACAACCCGACGCCGGCCGCGGTCGTCGCCGCCTCCACGCCGCGCAGGATCTCCATCGCCCATCCGGTGTCGAACTCGTGGAACACGAGTTCGATGCGCCCGCTGCCGGTCGAGGGCCGCCGGGCGCGGCGCTGGTACTGGTGGCGGTCGAGGCTCGCCTCCACCCGGGCTCTGGTGCCGGGAGCGACATCGCCGCGTCCGTTGAGGACCTTGGACACCGTCGCGACCGAGACGCCGACGTCGTTGGCGATGGTCGCGATGGTGGTGGAGGCGGGTGGGTCGAGTGGGCGGTGCTCCGTCATCGCAGCCTCACGAAACATCCGAAAGTTTCGGCAGACCCTAACACGATCAGCCATTCCCGCCAGTCGATGCTGACACCGTGTGGACCGTACCCAACTCGCCTCCGGCTCGTGGGCGGGCGGTGCGCTCGGAATGAGTCACGGCCTGCCGGCGATGATCGCCGCGGGTCCAGGCAAGCCCTTGACACTCATCGATGCGGCACTTAGGTTGCCGAAAAGGTTGCGCGGGGTTCCGGAAAGTTTCGGATCGTGGGAAACGTCGGCTACGAACCTGGCTCCGCGAGGGGAGGTAGCCGGAGCTGAGGGGTCTTGGCATGAGAAGTCAGTTGCCCGGCGACAGCGACGCCGCGCCGTGGCGCGATTCGCGCCTCTCGCCGACAGAGCGGGCCGAGGCGCTCGTGCCGATGATGTCGCTCGAGGAGAAAATCGCGCAGCTCGTCGGGGTCTGGGTCGGCGCCGACGCCACCGGCGAGGGCGTGGCGCCTCACCAGTCCGACATGATCAGCGAGACGCCGCAGTGGAACAGTGTCATCCGGTACGGGTTGGGCCAGCTCACCCGCCCGTTCGGCACCGCGCCGGTCGATCCCGTGCTGGGCGCCCGGTCGCTGGCCGCCTCGCAGGCACAGATCGTCGCCGCCAGCCGGTTCGGCATCCCTGCGCAGGTGCACGAGGAATGCCTCACCGGGTTCGCGGCGTGGCGAGCCACCGTCTACCCGACGCCGCTGAGCTGGGGCGCGTCCTTCGACCCGGAACTGGTCGAGGCGATGGCCGACCGGATCGGGCGCTCCATGCGCGCCGCCGGTGTGCACCAGGGCCTCGCCCCGGTCCTGGACGTCACCCGCGACTACCGCTGGGGCCGCACCGAGGAGACGATCGGCGAGGACCCCTACCTGGTGGGGACGACCGGTACCGCGTACGTGCGGGGCCTGGAGCGGGCCGGTGTGGTGGCCACGCTCAAACACTTCGCCGGCTACTCGGCCTCCCGTGGCGGACGCAACCTCGCTCCGGTGCCGATGGGCCCCCGGGAGTTGGCCGACGTCATCCTGCCGCCGTTCGAGATGGCGCTGCGCCACGGTGGTGCCCGCTCGGTGATGAACTCCTACGCGGAGATCGACGGTCTGCCCGTCGCCGCCGACCCCGGACTGCTGACCGGGCTGCTGCGCGACGAGTGGGGCTTCACCGGCACCGTGGTCGCCGACTACTTCTCCGTTCGCTTCCTGGAGACCCTGCACGGTGTCGCAGGCGGCGCCGCCGACGCCGCCCGGCTCGCCCTGCGAGCCGGCATCGACGTCGAGTTACCCACTGTGGACGCCTTCGGTGCGCCGCTGGTGGAGGCGGTGCGTCGCGGCGAGGTCGACGAGGCGCTGATCGACTGCGCGCTGCGCCGGGTGCTGATCCAGAAGATCGAGCTGGGTCTGCTCGACGAGGGCTGGCAGGAACTGCCCGACGACGTGGCGTCCCTGCGCTTCGACGACGAGATCAGCCAGGACGTCGCCGTGCGCCTCGCCCGGGAAGCCGTGGTCCTGCTGCGCAACACCGGTGTCCTTCCGCTGGCCGCCGGCAGCCGGGTGGCCCTGGTCGGTCCGCTCGCCGACGATCCGATGGCCATGCTCGGCTGCTACTCGTTCCCCAACCACGTGGGCGTCAACCACAGCGAGTTCGGGCTCGGCCTGGACATCCCCTCGTTGCGTGACGAGTTGGCCCGACGCGTCCCGCTGCTCACCCACGAGCCCGGCTGCGCCATCACCGGCGGGGACACCTCCGGCATCCCGGCCGCGGTCGCCGCGGCGGCCGGCGCCGACGTGTGCGTGCTCGCCGTCGGCGACCGGGCGGGAATGTTCGGGCGGGGCACGTCCGGCGAGGGCTGCGATGCCGCCGATCTGCGGCTTCCCGGTGTGCAGGCCGACCTGGTGCGGGCTGTCCTCGCCACCGGCACCCCGGTCGTCCTGGTACTGATGACCGGCCGCCCCTACGCGCTCGGCCCGGAGTTCGACGCCGCCGCGGGCGTGGTGCAGGCGTTCTTCCTCGGCCAGCTCGGTGGGCAGGCGCTCGCCGAGGTGCTCACCGGCGCGGTCAACCCGTCCGGGCGGTTGCCGGTCAGTGTGCCCCGCGACGCGGGTGGGATGCCGAGCACCTACCTGACGCCGCCGCTCGGTCGGCGCAACAAGGTCTCCTCGATCGACCCGACGCCGAGCTACCCGTTCGGCCACGGGTTGAGCTACACCACCTTCGAATGGTCCGACGCCCGGATCGTCGAGGCGGCGGACGAGACGTGGGGCGAGCCGGCGGTCTGGCCGGTCGACGGCGAGGTACGGGTGCGGATCACCGTCGCCAACACCGGTGACCGGGCCGGCACCGAGGTGGTGCAGCTCTATCTGCACGATCCGGTCGCACAGGTCACCCGTCCGGTGGTCCGGCTGGTCGGCTACGCCCGCCTGCCGTTGGCGCCCGGGGAATCGGCGCACGTGACGTTCGGGGTGCCGGCCGACGTCGCGTCGTTCACCGGGCTCTCCGGCCGGCGCATCGTCGAGCCGGGCGACGTCGAACTGCGGTTCGGGCGGTCCAGCGGCGACGTGGCGGCGAGCCTGCCGCTGCGGTTGACCGGCCCCGAGCGCCAGGTCGGCTACCAGCGGGAACTGTTCACGTCGGTGCGGATCGAGCCCCTGGTGGCCGTTCCGCAGTCCGTGTAGGAGGCCGCTGTGACGTCCACGTTGCGGCCACCCCCGCCGGCGCCGCCGCGCTCGCCCGCGGTCGCCAGCCCGGCACCCCAATCGCCGCGACGCGGCCGGACCTGGCGGCAGGCGCTGCGCCGGGACTGGCAGCTCTACTCGCTGGCGGTCCTGCCCCTGCTGTTCTTCCTGATCTTCCGGTACCTGCCGATGCTCGGGAACATCATCGCCTTCCGGCGTTTCAAGCCGGGCGGCAGCATCTTCGGTGAGTACTGGGTCGGGCTCCGGTACTTCCGGATGTTCCTCAGCGACCCGACGTTCTGGGAGGTGTTCACCAACACGCTGGTGCTCGGGGCGCTGACCCTGCTGTTCTGCTTTCCACTGCCGATCGTGCTGGCGCTGCTGCTCAACGAGGTACGTGCCCGCCGTTTCAAGCGGTTCGTGCAGTCGGTGTCGTACCTGCCGCACTTCCTGTCGATCGTGATCGTGGCGGCGATGATCGCGCAGTTCACCTCGGTCGGCGGTACGGCCAACCAGATCGTCGAGCTGTTCGGCGGCGAATCGGTGGCGTTCCTGCAGAAACCGGAGTGGTTCCGCACCATCTACGTCTCGTCGGAGGTCTGGCAGACCGTCGGATGGGGGACGATCCTCTACCTCGCCGCCCTCACCACCATCGACGAGGACCTGTACGAGGCCGCCCGGCTCGACGGCGCCAGTCGGCTGCGGCAGACCTGGCACGTCACCCTGCCCGGCATCCGGCCCACCATGATGACGCTGCTGATCCTCAACATCGGCAGCTTCCTGGCGGTCGGGTTCGAGAAGATCCTGCTGCTCTACAACCCGCTGACCTACCCGACCGCGGACGTGGTCTCCACCTACCTGTTCCGGATGGGCTTCCAGTCCAGCAACTTCAGCTACGCCGCCGCGATCGGGCTCTTCGAGGCGGTGATCGGGCTGACCCTGGTCCTGTCGGCGAACGTCATCTCCCGTCGCACACTGGGGACGAGCCTGTGGTGATTCTCGGCGCGAAGCGCGACGCCCCGAAGACGCGCGGCCCGGACGACAGCCGGGGTTACCGGATCTTCCGAATCGTCAACACGATCGTCCTGTTGGGCGTCGTGTTCGTGACGCTGTACCCGTTCCTCAACATCGTGGCCCGCTCGCTCAGCGAAGAGGCGTACATCCTCGCCGGGAAGGTGACCATCGTCCCGCGCGGGTTCGACCTGACCGCGTACGAGCTGTTGATGTCCGACGGGCTGTTCTGGACGAACTACCGCAACACGGTGGTCTACACGGTCGTCGCCACGCTCATCTCCATCGTGCTGACCACCTGCTACGCGTACGTGTTGTCGAAGCCCCAGCTCAAGGGGCGCGGCCTGCTGGTCGGTGTCGCGCTGTTCACCATGTTCTTCTCCGGCGGTCTGATCCCCAACTACGTGCTGGTCACCAGCCTGGGGATGAAGAACACCATCTGGGCCGTGGTGATCCCCAACGCCATCAGTGTGTTCAACCTGCTGGTCATGAAGGCGTTCTTCGAGAGCCTGCCGACCGAGCTGGAGGAGGCGGCGGCGGTCGACGGGCTGAACACGTACGGCATCCTGCTGCGCATCGTGCTGCCGCTGTCGAAGGCGATCATCGCGACGATGGTGCTCTTCTACGCGGTCTCCTTCTGGAACTCGTGGTTCACCGCGTTCCTCTACATGGACGAGCAGGACCTGCTCCCGGTGACCGTCTACCTGCGCAATCTCATCGCGGGCGCCACGAGCGCCGAGTCGGCCGCCGCCGACGCCGACAAGGTCCAGGCCGCGGCCACCCTCCAGGCCGTGACGATCGTGCTCACCACCCTGCCCATCCTGGCGGTCTACCCCTTCGTCCAGCGGTACTTCGTCCGCGGCGTGATGCTCGGCGCCGTCAAGGGGTGACGTCGACCATCGCACCGCTTCCACCGAAACCCCACCACCGAAAGGACGAGCCATGCTCCACAAGACGTGGCGCCGCGTGGCGGTAGCCACCGCGGGTCTGCTCGCGCTCACCCTCACCACCGCCTGTTCCGAGGACCCCGGCGAGTCGAAGGACCTCTCGGAGAACCGGGTCGGCGCGATGGCCAACTACGGCGTCGGCGACCAGTTCAAGGCCACCGAGGCGCTCTCCTTCTCCACCCTCTACAACAACCACACGTTCTATCCGCTCAAGGAGGACTGGCTGTTCTGGTCCGAGTTGACCAAGCGGACCAACGTCACGATCGATCCGGTGGCGGTCCCGCTCAGTGACTACGAGCAGAAACGCAGCCTGCTGATCGGCGCCGGGGACGCCCCGCTGATCATCCCGAAGACGTACCACCCGCAGGAGGATGCGTTCGTGTCCTCCGGGGCCATCCTCCCGGTGAGCGACTACCTGGATCTGATGCCCAACCTCAAGGAAAAGATCACCAAGTGGAACCTCAAGCCGGAGATCGACAACCTGCGGCAGGCCGACGGTAAGTTCTACCTGCTGCCCGGGCTGCACGAGAAGCCCACGCAGGACTACACGGTGCTGGTGCGCACCGACATCATGCAGGAGCTCAACCTCCCGACCCCGAAGACCTGGGACGACCTGTACACGGTGCTCAAGGCGATGAAGGCGAAGTACCCGAACGTCTACCCGTACTCCGACCTCTTCAGCAAGCCCAACCCGACCGGCGCCCTGCTGGGGATTCTCGGTTCGTCCCACGGCACCTACGCGGGCTGGGACTTCCAGCACGCCACCTGGGACCCGACGGCGAAGAAGTTCACCTACACCGGCTCCTCCGAGCAGTACAAGCAGGTGGTCACCTACCTGCACAAGCTTGTCGCCGAGGGCCTGCTCGACCCGGAGAGCTTCACCCAGACCGACGACCAGGCACGCCAGAAGCTCGCCAACGGCAAGTCCTTCGTGGTCACCGGCAACGCACAGACGCTCGTCAACAACCACCGGCCCGACCTGGCCAAGACCCTGCCGAACGCCAGGATGGCCAAGATCCCGCTGCCGATGGGCCCCACCGGCGAGGTCAATCCCTTCCCCCGGTTGGAGAACGGCATCATGATCTCCTCGAAGGCCCGGGAGAGCAAGAACTTCGTGGCCATGATGCAGTTCATCGACTGGTTGTGGTATTCGGACGCCGGCCTGGAGTTCGCCCGCTGGGGTGTCGAGGGCACCACCTTCACCAAGGACGCGTCCGGCAAGCGCTCGCTCATCCCCGACGTCGACTTCCTGGGGCTCAACCCGAAGGCGCCCAAGCACCTGCAGAAGGACTTCGGCTTCCAGAACGGGGTCTTCGCCTACGGCGGCAGCCCCGACCTGGTGCGTGGGTTCTTCTCCCCGGAGGAGTTGGAGTTCCAGAAGGTGATGGACGCCCGCAAGCCGAGGGAGGTCCCTCCGCCGCGCCCGTTCACCGATGAGGAACGCGAGCAGGTGTCGCTCTGGGAGACCCCGCTGAAGGACTTCGTCACCCAGAACACGCTGAAGTTCGCCCTCGGCCAGCGTCCCCTCACCGAGTGGGACGCGTACGTGGCCGAGCTGAAGGCCAAGAACTCCGAGCAGTACATCGACCTGGTCAACAAGGCCTACGAGCGGTTCCAGAAGAAGAACGGCTGATCAGTGGGGAGTCCGGTCGGGTGGTCCGTCCCACCCACCCGACCGGACTCGCCGGCGATCACCAGCCGGTGCGACGCGCGCGACCCGCCCGCCCTCCGGCAGGACGACCCGAGGACAGCGATGCGCACCACCGTCTCCGACCGGAAGGAGCGACCGTGAGCGGCGCGGCACAGACCTGGCGGCAGTTCGGCGACGGACCACTGTCGCGGATCACCTCACGCGTCTACATCCTGCTCGTGGTCGAGCTGCTGCTGCTCCTCACCACTCTGCCCGGCCTGCTCCCGCTGCTGGTGCTGGGCCGCGACCCAAGCAACCTGCCGCTGGCCGCGCTGTTCCTGGTGCCGGTCGGCCCGGCGGTCTCCGCCGCCCTGTACGCCCTGCGTCACCAACGAACCGACCTCACCGACCTGCGCCCCGCCGCCCTGTTCTGGCGCGGTTACCGGGCGAACGTGGCCGGCGTCCTGCGCGTCTGCGTGCCGACGCTGCTGTGGCTGACCGTGCTCGGCATGAACCTCGCCTACCGCGACGCGGTCGGCCTCGCCGGCTGGTGGACGGTGCCGCTGCTGCTGCTCGCCGTGGGGGTGACCCTCTGCGCGACCAACGCCCTGGTGATCACCTCACTGTTCGACTTCCGTACCCGTGACGTGCTCCGGCTGGCCGTGCACTTCCTCGTGCGTACCCCCGGTGTCACGGTCGGCACCGCGCTGCTGCTGGCGGCGGCGACCGGCGTCACCGCGGTCTTCTCCGAGGCGGTGCTGGCGATGCTCGGCTCGGTCGCGGTCCTGGCGCTGCTACGCGTCGGTGACCCGATGGTCGACCTGATCCGGAAGGAGTTCGCCGCATGAGCCTGCCCGTCACCGCCAAGGTGCCCTTCGGAGGCGACTACAACCCGGAGCAGTGGCCCGAGGACGTGTGGAAGCAGGACCACCGTCTCTTCGACAGCGCCCGGATCGACCTGGTCACCCTCGGCGTGTTCGACTGGGCGCTCACCCAGCCCGCCGAGGACGTCTACGACTTCTCGCTGCTGGACCGGGTCGTGGAGCGAGCTGCGGCCGAGGGGCGCGGGATCTGCCTGGCGACCGGCACCGGCGCCCACCCGGCGTGGCTGGCGAAGGCGTACCCGGAGGTGACCCGCACCGACTTCGAGGGTCGCAAGCACCGGTTCGGCCAGCGGCACAACGCCTGCCCCAGCTCCCCGGTCCACCACCGGCTCTCCGTCGAGCTGGCCCGCCGGGTCGCCCGCCGCTACGCCGACACGCCGGCGGTGCTCGCCTGGCACGTCGGCAACGAGTACGGCGGCGCCTGCTACTGCGACCTCTGCGCGGCAGCCTTCCGCGACTGGTTGCGCACCCGCTACGGCAGCCTCGACGACCTGAACGCGGCCTGGTACACCACGTTCTGGTCGCACACGTTCACCGACTGGGACGAGATCGAGCCGCCGTCGGCGCTGACCGAGCACTGGCGCGGCCCGGAGCACACCGCGTTCCAGGGCATCACCCTGGACTACCTACGGTTCACCTCCGACGCCATGCTGACCAACTTCCGCGACGAGAAGGCCGCCATCCGTGAGTCCAGCCCGACGCTGCCGGTCACCACGAACTTCATGGGCATGTACCGGCCGATCGACTACCACCGCTGGGCCGCCCATCTGGACTTCGCCTCCTGGGACAACTACCCGCCGGACGACGAGTCCGCCGCTCGGATGGCGCTGACCCACGACCTGATGCGAGGGCTCAAGGACGGCCAGCCGTTCTGGTTGATGGAACAGTCCCCGGGCGCGACCGCGTGCCGGGACGTCAACCCGTTGAAGCGGCCCGGCCTGATGCGGTTGTGGAGTTGGCAGGCGGTGGCGCACGGTGCCGACGCGGTGCTGTTCTTCCAGCTGCGCGCCTCCCGGGGTGCCAGCGAGAAGTACCACGGCGCGGTCATCGGCCATGCCGGCCGCTCCGACACCCGGGTGTTCCGGGAGGTCGCCGAGCTGGGTGCCGAGCTGGACCGCCTCGGCCCGGCGTCGTTGGGCGCGCGGACGCCGGCCCGGGTGGCGCTGCTCTTCGACTGGGACAGCTGGTGGGCGTTGGAGATCTCCGACGGCCCGTCCCGGCTGGTCCGCTACCAACAGGTGGTGCTCGCGTACCACCGGGCGCTCTGGGACGCCGGGGTGGACCTGGACGTCGTCGCGGTGACCGCCGACCTGTCCGGCTACGACGTGGTCGTCGCGCCGGCGCTGCACATGCTCAAGGGCGACCTGGCGCAGCGCCTGGAGGACGTGGCGGCGCGCGGCGGGTCGGTCCTGACCACCTTCCTGTCGGGTCGGGTGGACGAGAACGACCAGGCCTTCCTGATGGACGTGCCGGGACCGCTCGGGCAGCTGATGGGTGTCCGGGTCGACGAGTGGGACGCACGGGGGCCGGGGGTGGTCAACCCGGTCCGCCTCGGCGCCGGCGCCGACCAGGTCGACGTCGAGGCGCGGCTGCTGTTCGAGCTGGTGATTCCGCAGGGTGCGCAGGTGGTCGGCACCTACCAGGCCGACTTCTACGCGGGCACACCGGCGGTGACCCGCAACTCCTTCGGTGCCGGCGACGGCTGGTACGTGGCAGCCGGTCTGGAACAGGCCGGGGTCTCCTGGGTGGTCCGCCGGGTGCTCGCCCGGCACGACGTGCTCGGGCCCTACCCGGACGTCCCGGACCTGGAGTCCGCCGTCCGGGTCGCGCCGGACGGGTCGCGACTGCTGTTCCTGCTCAACCACCGGGCTGAGCCGGTCGAGGTGACCGCCCGGAGCAGTGGCGTCGACCTGCTCACCGGCGACCGGATCTGGACCGGCTCAACTGTGCGCCTACCGGCGTACGGCGTCGTCGTGCTGAAGGAGGACCGGTGAACGCCGACGAGTCGGTCCACCTGGAGCAGCTGATGTTCGTCGACGATCCGATGGAGACCAACGCAACACGCGTCCACGCGGCCTGGCTGCCGCCGGAGGCGTTCCGGGCGCTCGGCGCGCGGCGTGTCCTCGTCCACGGTGACGGGTTGCTCGTCGACACCGTGCTGAACGAGGTTTCGCGTGCCTGCGCACGCTACGGAGGGCGGGTATGGCATTCCCCCTCCTGGGACGTCGACGTCGACCTGGTGTTCGCCCTGCGCGGCGCCGACGAGCTGCCCAACTCGGCGGTGCGGGCGGCGCGGTCGGCGGGGGAGGCGGCGCTGGCCGAGATCGGCGACGGGGAGTCGCTCGGCGACGAGGGATTCCTGCTGGCCCGCGACGGCGACGTGACAGTGGTGCTGGCCGACGCGCCCGCCGGCCTGCTGTACGGCCTGTTCCACGTGGTGCGCCTCTGTGCGGCGGCCTTCGACGCCGAGCGCCCGCCGGAGCGGCACCGGCCGGCGCTGCGTCGGCGGATGCTGAACCACTGGGACAACGTGGCCGTCCACCCGGTGATGGGCCAGGTCGAACGGGGGTACGCGGGCGGCTCGATCTTCTGGCAGGACGGCCGACCGCGCGGTGACCTGGCCCGGATCCGGGAGTACGCACGCCTGCTGGCGGCGAGCGGTGTCAACGCGATCTCGGTGAACAACGTCAACGTCGCCCGGACCGAGGCGCTGCTGCTCACCGACCGGCTCGGCGACGTCGCCGAGATCGCGGACGTGCTGCGTCCGTACCACATCCGGGTGCACCTGTCGGTCACCTTCGCCGCGCCGGTGGTCCTCGGTGGCCTGTCCACCGCCGATCCCCTGGACGAGGGGGTGCGGGCCTGGTGGGCCGCGACCACCCGCGCCGTGTACGACCGCATCCCCGACTTCGGCGGCTACCTGGTGAAGGCCGACTCGGAGGGTCAACCCGGCCCGTTCACCTACGGGCGTGACCACGCCGACGGGGCGAACGTGCTGGCCGAAGCGCTGGCCCCGCTCGGGGGAGTGGTGCACTGGCGGGCGTTCGTCTACAACCACCACCAGGACTGGCGGGACCGGTCGACCGACCGGGCGCGCGCCGCGTACGACCACTTCGCCCCGCTCGACGGCCGCTTCCGTACCAACGTGGTCGTGCAGGTGAAGTTCGGTCCGGTGGACTTCCAGACGCGGGAACCGGTCTCCCCGGTGATCGCGGCGATGCCGGCCACCCGGATCGCGGTGGAGTTGCAGGTCACCCAGGAGTACACCGGCCAGCAGCGGCACGTCTGCCACCTCGGTCCGTGGTGGGGTGAGGTGTTGCGGTTCGCGCCGTGGGGTCCGGACGGGCGAACGGTGGCCGACGTGGCGGCGGGCGAGGCGGGCGCGGGCGGCGGTCTGGTCGCGGTCGCCAACGTGGGCGACGACATCTTCTGGACCGGGCATCCGTTGGCGCAGGCCAACCTGTACACGTTCGGCCGGCTGGCGTGGGACCCCCGGCGGGACCCCACCGCGGTCCTCGACGAGTGGATCACGCTGACCTTCCCGCCGTCGGCGACCGCCGACCCGGACCTGGTGCGGCGGACGCTGCACGAGATCATGGACGACTCGTGGCGCACCTACGAGCGGTACACCGCCCCGCTGGGCGTCGGCTTCATGGTCAACCCCGGTGACCACTACGGCCCCGGCGTCGACGGGTACGAGTACACGCGGTGGGGCACCTACCACTTCGCCGACCGCGACGGGGTGGGCGTGGACCGCACCCGCGCGTCGGGCACCGGGTTCACCGGTCAGTACCCGCCCTACTGGGCGCAGGTGTACGAGTCGCCGGAGACCTGCCCGGACGAGCTGCTGCTCTTCTTCCACCACGTGCCGTACGGGCACGTCCTGCACAGCGGGTCGACAGTGATCCAGCACATCTACGACACCCACTTCGCCGGTGTCGAGGAGGTGACGGTGATGCGGCGTCGGTGGCGGGCGCTGAACGGGATGATCGACCCGGCGGTGTACGAGCGGGTGGCCGATCGGCTCGACGAGCAGGTGCGGTGTGCCACCGAGTGGCGCGACCAGGTCAACACGTACTTCTACCGCAAGTCCGGAGTGCCCGACGAGCGGGGACGGGACATCTACTGATCGGGACGGGGAGGCCGACCAGGTCTCCCGCCGGACGTCCGGCACGTTCCGAGAACTTGCCGGAAACTGCACCCGAGCAGTCGCCGGCGGTGGTCCCCGCCGACGCCAACTGGTGGGCAGGTGGCCCCGGAAACCGTTGCGGCGAAAGGTTTCCGGAAGTCTTGACAATCGAGGCGGCTCGATCGAAGCTGACATGGTCACGCGAGCCGCGGTCAAGGTCGGGCGAAGGGCAGTCCTCGACTTAAGTCCCCTTCCACGCGCCTTTTTCGCAAGGGATCGCGACGATGACACTGAAGACCCGGATGCTTGGCGTCGTCATGGCGGCCGTGACGCTGGCCGCCGCCGCGTTGACGTTCGCCGCACCGGCGTCGGCGGCGACGCTGACGCAGGTGACCAACTTCGGCACCAACCCCACCAACCTGCAGATGCACCTCTACGTCCCGGACCGGGTCGCGTCCCGGCCGGCGATCCTCCTGGCCATGCACTACTGCACCGGCACGGGGCCGGCGTTCCACTCCGGCACCCAGTACGCGTCCCTCGCGGACCGGTACGGGTTCATCGTGATCTATCCGTCGGCAACGCGCAGCAGCAGGTGCTGGGACGTGTACTCGCCCCAGGCGCTACGCCGTGGCGGCGGCAGCGACCCGGTCGGGCTCATGTCGATGGTCGACTACGTGAAGCAGCGTTACTCGGCCGATCCCGCGCGGATCTTCGCGACCGGCACCTCGTCCGGGGCGATGATGACAAACGTCATGCTGGGCGTCTACCCGGACGTGTTCGCGGCCGGCGCGTCCTTCGCCGGGGTGCCGTTCGCCTGCTTCGCCACCGGCGGCACCTCCGAATGGAACAGCCAGTGCGCGAACGGGCAGCTCATCAGGACCGCGCAGCAGTGGGGTGACCTGGTCCGCGAGGCGTACCCGGGCTACAGCGGCCAACGGCCCCGGATGCAGATCTGGCACGGCACCAACGACGAGACGCTGCGGTACCCGAACTTCGGTGAGCAGATCAAGCAGTGGACCAACGTGCACGGGCTGAGCCAGACCCCGACGTACACCGACTCCCCGCAGTCCGGCTACACCCGCACCAGGTACGGCAGCAGCGGCCCGATGGCGCCGGTCGAGGCGATCAGCATGCAGGGCGTCACGCACAACATCCCGGTCGACGCTGCGCAGGTGATCCGCTTCTTCGGCCTGGACGGAAGCACGCCGCCGACGACTCCACCGCCCACCACGCCGCCCCCGACGACCCCGCCCCCGACGACCCCGCCCCCGACGACCCCGCCCCCGACCACCCCTCCGCCGTCCGAGGGTGCGTGCCGGGTCGGCTACACGGTCAACGCCTGGAACACCGGTCTCACCGCGAGCGTGACCATCACCAACACCGGTTCCGCAGCCGTGAACGGGTGGGCGTTGACCTTCACGCTGCCCACCGGACAGCGCATCACCAGCGGCTGGAACGCGCAGTACGCCCCGACGAGCGGAGCGGTGACCGCCCGCAACGTCTCCTACAACTCCACCATCGCCCCGAACTCGTCGGTCGAGATCGGTTTCCAGGCCACGCACGAGGGTGGCACCGGTAAACCGTCCTCGTTCGCCCTCAACGGTGCCGCCTGTTCGGTGTCCTGATTTTCCTTCCCACCCACCACCAGAAGGAGTCGAAAAGATGAGAAGAACCAGATGGAAGGCGGCATCGAGAGCCGCGGTAGCACTGGCCGGGGTGGGCGCCCTCGCCGCCGGCATGGCGCTGTTCATGACGGCGCCGGCCGCCGCCGGGACGACCCTGGGCGCGTCCGCCGCCGAGAAGGGTCGGTACTTCGGCGCGGCGGTGGCGGCGTACAAGCTGTCCGACTCGGCGTACACGACGATTTTGAACCGCGAGTTCAACTCGGTGACGCCCGAGAACGAGATGAAGATGAACGCGACCGAGCCGCAGCAGGGCCGGTTCAGCTTCACCGACGCGGACCGGATCGTCAGCCACGCCCGCAGTCGGGGTATGAGCGTGCGGGGTCACACCCTCGCCTGGCACTCGCAGCAGCCGGGGTGGATGGAGAGCATGAGCGGTAGCGCGCTGCGCTCGGCGATGCTCAACCACGTCACGCAGGTGGCCACCCACTTCCGTGGTCAGGTCGTCGCGTGGGACGTGGTGAACGAGGCGTTCGCCGACGGCAGCTCCGGCGGCCGCCGCGACTCCAACCTGCAGCGCACCGGCAACGACTGGATCGAGGCGGCGTTCCGCGCCGCGCGGGCCGCGGACCCGGGCGCGAAGCTCTGCTACAACGACTACAACACCGACAACTGGACCCACGCCAAGACGCAGGGCGTCTACAACATGGTGCGGGACTTCAAGTCGCGTGGTGTGCCGATCGACTGCGTCGGGTTCCAGTCGCACTTCAACAACGACTCCCCGTACGTCAGCAACTACCGCACCACCCTGTCCAGCTTCGCCGCGCTCGGTGTGGACGTGCAGATCACCGAGCTGGACATCCAGGGCGCGTCGCCGAACACGTACCGCAGCGTCGTGGAGGACTGCCTCGCCGTCTCCCGCTGCACCGGGATCACGGTGTGGGGCATCCGGGACAGTGACTCGTGGCGTTCCAACCAGACCCCGTTGCTGTTCAACAGCAACGGCTCGAAGAAGCCGGCGTACGACGCGGTCCTCGCCGCGCTGAACAACGGCACCACGCCCACCGACCCGCCGCCCACTACCACGCCACCGCCCACCGACCCGCCGACCGACCCGCCGACCACCCCGCCTCCGGGCCCTGGTGGCTGCACCGCGACGGTGTCGGTGAACCAGTGGACCGGTGGTTTCGTGGCGAACGTGCGGGTGACCGCCGGCTCGTCGGCCCTCAACGGCTGGACGGTGACGATCGCACTGCCGTCGGGCGCGACGGTCACCAACGCGTGGAGCGCCGACCGCAGTGGTAACACCG
Organism: Micromonospora sp. WMMD961; assembly: GCF_029626145.1. NCBI lineage: Bacteria > Bacillati > Actinomycetota > Actinomycetes > Micromonosporales > Micromonosporaceae > Micromonospora > Micromonospora sp. WMMD961. Next base: position 4,306,947 of record NZ_JARUBJ010000002.1, on the reverse strand, counting down.
GCACCACGAACTGGCGCAACGTGTCGTACAACGGCCAGGTCGGCGCCGGACAATCCACCGAGTTCGGCTTCCAGGCCAACGGCACCGCCGGCAGCCTCAGCCCCACCTGCTCCGCAGGCTAGAACCCGGTGGGCCGGTGCGGAGGGGGTCCCGCCCCCGCACCGGCCCACCTCTGCGCTGGGTGATCAAGGCGTCTGCGTCATCCCGCCTGGCTAGCCGTCGATCCGGGTGATGTTGCGGATCTTGTTGGATGCGTCCAGGGCGGCGACCTTGTACGCCTCGGCCAGCGTCGGATAGTTGAACACCGCGTCGATCAGGTAGTCGATCGTGCCGCCGCAGCCCATCACCGCCTGCCCGATGTGGACGATCTCGGTGGCGGCGGTGCCGAACACGTGCACCCCGAGCAGCCGGCCGTCCTCGGGGGAGACAAGCAGCTTCAGCATGCCGTACGAGTCGCCGACGATCTGGCCCCGGGCCAGCTCGCGGTAACGCGCGATGCCCACCTCGAACGGTGTGGAGCCTTCGGTGAGCTGCGCCTCCGTCTGCCCGACGAAGCTGATCTCCGGGATCGTGTAGATGCCGATCGGTTGCAGGCCGTGCATCTCCCGGACCGGTTCGCCGCAGGCGTGCTGTGCGGCCAGCCTGCCCTGCTCCATCGAGGTGGACGCGAGGGCGGGGAAGCCGATCACGTCGCCGACGGCGTAGATGTTGTCCACAGCCGTGCGGTAGTTGGCGTCCACCGCGATCCGGCCGCGCCGGTCCGCCTCCAGCCCGGCCGCCTCCAGTGCCAGGTCGTCGGTCTGGCCCTGCCGACCGGCGGAGTACATCACGGTGTCCGCGACGATCTTCTTGCCGCTCTTGAGGATGCACAGCGCGGCGGTCTGGTGCTTCTCCACGGCGGCGACCTCCTCGCCGAAGCGGAACGCCACGGACAGGTCTCGGAGGTGATACTTCAGCGACTCGACGATCTCGTCGTCGCAGAAGTCGAGCATCCGGTCTCGGCGTTCGACCACCGTCACCTTGGTGCCGAGGGCGGCGAACATCGAGGCGTACTCCATGCCGATCACGCCGGCGCCGACCACGACCATGCTGCGGGGTACGGCCTGGAGGTTGATGACGCCGTCGGAGTCCACGATCGTCCGGTCGTCGAAGTCGACGCTGTCCGGGCGGGCCGGGCGGGTGCCCGCCGCAATGACGATCTTGTCGAAGGTCACCTTGGACTCGCGGCCGGAGCCACCGTCGACCCAGATCGAGTGCGGGTCGGCGAAACGCCCGGTACCGGTGATCATCGCGACCCGGTTGCGGGCGAGTTGATTGCGGATGACGTCGGTCTGCCGGGTGATGACGTGCTGGGTCCGGGCGGCCAGGTCGCTGACGGTGATGTCCTCCTTGACCCGGTAACTGCTGCCGTACAGGTCCCGCTGGCTCAGGCCGGTCAGGTAGAGCACGGCCTCCCGCAGCGTCTTGGACGGGACGGTGCCGGTGTTGATGCACACCCCACCGATCATGTCGCGGCGGTCCACGATGCCGACCCGCCTGCCGAGTTTGGCCGCAGCGATCGCGGCCTTCTGACCGCTGGGACCGGACCCCAGCACCACCAGGTCGTAGTCATACATATTCGCTAGCGTCGCAAGATGTCGCGGCGCGCGCCAGACCTCACACGTGAGCGTTACTCGTCTGCCACCTCGCAGAAACCACCGTTCACCGTGACCTCCTCCGGCGTCTGGGATCCGCTGACGACGACTCCCAGCGACACCGTTCCGGATGCTGGTGGTGTCGACGGCGACGACCGTGATGGGGCCGGGTGCGGTGGGGCGCACGCGGCTGGTGCGGCAGCCTCCGACCGGATTGCTCGACTTCGACGCTCACGCACGATGAACCCCTGCCTCCGGTCGCTCACCACTGCCATGAATCCGTCTACGTCAATATCTGCTCACCCAGGTTCGGCAGGTTGCCCTGCCGGACGTCGGACGCCGACCGCGGCACGCGGATTCGCGCCTCAGGGCTGGTGGATGGTGTGCCGGCCCGTTGCCTTTGGAGCTGAATCGTCTACGACATCGGTGGCCGCCGGTGCCGCTGATTCGTCTACGACATCAGCTCCAAAGGCAACGAACATGACACCAGCCCGCCCGCGAGCCGTCGCCCGCGAGCCGTCGCCCGCGAGCCGCCGCCCGCGAGCCGCCGCCCGCGAGCCGCTGCCTGACGGAGCCAGGCCTACCCGACGAGGCGGCGTTCCCAGGCCCAGGCGGCGATCTCGACCCGGTTGCGGGCTGTGAGCTTCATCTGCACGCTGGCCAGGTGGGTCTTGACCGTGCCGACGGCGATGAAGAGCCGAGCGGCGATCTCGGCGTTGGTCAGACCCCGGGCGACGAGCTTGACCACCTCGAGTTCCCGTGGGGACAGCGCGGCGTCGTCGTGAGCCGGAGCGGGTGAGCTGAGGCGCTCCAACAGCCGTACCGTGATGGACGGGCTGATCAGCGCGTCACCGGAGACGGCCGCGCGGACCGCCTCGACGAGCAGGGCCGGCCCGGAGTCCTTGAGCAGGAAACCACAGGCCCCGCTGGACAGCGCGGTGTGCACGTACTCGTCCAGGTCGAAGGTCGTCACCACGACCACCCGGACCGCGTCGGCGACGCCCGGCCCGGCGAGCAGTCGCAGTGCCTCGAGGCCGTCGAGGCGCGGCATCCGGATGTCCAGCAGCACCACGTCCGGGCGCAGTCGGCGGGCCAGTTCGACGGCCTGGACGCCGTCGGCGGCCTCGCCGACCACCTCCATGTCCGACTGGGCGCCAATGATCATGCCGAAGCCGGTCCGGACCATGGCCTGGTCATCGGCGATCAGCACCCGGATCATCGCTCCACCGCCGGTTGCAGTGGGAACGCGGCGTCGAGCACCCAGCCGCCGGCGACGCCTGGTCCGGCGGTGATCGTGCCGCCGAGGGCGCGTACCCGCTCGGTGAGGCCGATCAGTCCGAAGCCGTGCCCCCGGGCCGGCGCGGTGCGTGGCGACGCGCCGTCGTCGGCGACCCGGACGAGCAACCAGTCCGGGGTACGTCGCACGGCCACGTCCACGGACCGGGCGTCCGGCGCGTGCTGGCGGGCGTTGGTCAGCCCCTCCATCACCACCCGGTACGCCGAGGTCGACACCTCGACCGGCAGCGCGCCCAGGTCGCCGTCGACGTGCAGCCGTGCCGCCGCGTTCGCCGCGCCGTTGAACCCGGTCAGCAGCGGTTCCAGCTCGGTCACCCCGGCCAGTGGAGCCAGCGGTGCGTCCGGCGGGGCATCCGGGTTACGCAGGATGCCGACCATCCGACGCATCGAGGCCATCGTCTCCGCGCCGGCCCGTTCGATCTGCTCCAGGGCGACGATCACCCGGCGCGGGTCCTGCTCGGCGACGAACCGGGCGCCCTGCGCCTGCACCACGATGCCGGTGACGTGGTGGGCGATGAAGTCGTGCAGATCACGGGCGAACTCGGCGCGCTGCTCGGCCCGGACCAGCGCGATCGCCCGCTCCCGACCGGCGGCTGTGATCCGCAGGTAGAGCCCCACCCCGGCGGCGCCAGCCGCAGCGAGGGCCTGGAGTAGACCGAAGATCACGAGCACGGTGTCGGTGCCGGTACGCAGCGGGATCGCGGTGACGGCGAGCCCGACGGCCACCGCCGCCCACGGTGCGAGCCGGGGCGCACCCCAGCGGGTCACCACGAAGACCACCCCGAGCAGCCCGCCCGCCTCGGCGAGCCCCCAGCTGCCGCCGAGGAGGTAGCTGCTGTTGGCGGCGACCTGGATCGCCGCGGTCACGGCAAGCGAGGTGGCGGCGAGCGCCAACGCGGCCGCCGGCAGCCAACGGGAACCCAGCCGGTGCACCGGCAGCCAGAGCGGCACCGTCGCCACCGCCAGCCCCATCCGCACCAGCACGAGCAGGAGGGCAGCCGGGCTCATCCCCACGGACGTGCTGAACCGCAGGTCGAACAGTGCGAGCAGGCCAATGGCCACCAGTCCGGCGGCCTGCGCCAGGCGTACCCACCAACGTCGAAGATCCGGCGTGCTCATGATGACCCAGCGTAGCCAGCCGGGCGGAGGTGGTAGATCGGCCGAAAGACAGACCCGCCACCGGCGATACCCGGCCCCGGGCCGATGCGCCCACCCGCCGGTGGTGGCGAAGCTCTCCGGGTCACATCGCAGCCACTGGAGGAACAATGACAACCCACGCCCCGCCGGAGACCAGCCACGCCGCGGTCGCCGCGGTCGACCTGGTGAAGGTGTACGGCAGCGGCGACACCGCGGTCCGTGCCCTGGACGGGGTCTCGGTCGGCTTCGGCCGGGCCGAGTTCACCGCGATCATGGGCTCGTCCGGGTCCGGCAAGTCGACCTTGATGCACTGCCTCGCCGGCCTCGACACGGCGACCTCCGGACGCGTCCTGCTCGGCGGGACGGAGCTGACGGGTCAGTCGGACCGGACGCTGACCCGGGTACGCCGGGACCGCATCGGGTTCGTCTTCCAGTCCTTCAACCTGCTGCCGCAGCTCACCGCCGCGCAGAACATCACCCTGCCGCTGGACCTCGCCGGCCGGGAGCCCGACGCCGAGCTCTTCCAGCACCTGGTGCGGGAGCTCGGCCTCGGTGACCGCCTCGGCCACCGGCCCAGCGAGCTCTCCGGCGGCCAACAGCAGCGGGTCGCGCTGGCCCGGGCGCTGGTGGCGCGGCCCGAGGTGGTCTTCGCCGACGAGCCGACCGGCAACCTCGACTCCCGCTCCGGCGCCGAGGTGCTCACCATCCTGCGCGACTCGGTACGCGACCTCGGCCAGACCGTCGTCATGGTCACCCACGACCCGATCGCCGCCGCGTACGCCGACCGGGTGGTGCTGCTCGCCGACGGGCGGGTCGCCGGCGAGATCGACAAGCCGGACCAGGTGTCGGTCACCGACGCGCTGCGTGAGCTGGGGGCCCGCGCATGAGGGCGACCGTGCTGCGTACCCAGACGAGCGCCGCGGCTCGGCGACCCGGCCGGCTGGTCCTGACCGGCCTGGCGATCCTGGTCGCGTCGTTCGTCGTCTTCGGCACCGTGCTGGTGCAGCAGATCACCGAACGAACCGTGCGGGACAACCTGAGCGCCACCCCGGCCGCCACCGACCTGGTGATCGGCAGCCCCGAGCACCCGCCACCCACCGTGACGGAGCTGCAGCACGTCCGCACCGTGCCCGGTGTGGCCGAGGCGGTGGCGCGGGTGGCTATCGGCGTCTCGGTAGGCGAGGGGTACCTCAACCTGCAGGCCGACCCCGGCAGCGGTCCGCTCACCACGGTCCGGGTGATCGAGGGTAGCTACCCGGACCAGCCCGGAGAGATCGCAATCACGCCGCGCACCGCCGAGCGGCTCGGGCTCGCGGTGGGCGCCACGACCACCGGTACGGGCGGCGAGCTCACCACGCCCACCCGGCTCACCGTCGCCGGTGTGGTCGACGCCCCCGCCGACGCGGGCTTCGACGCCTACGCCCCGGACAGTGTCGTGACCGCCTGGGCGCGGCTGACCGCGGTGGAACGCCTCGATGTGCGGGTGGCCCCCGGTCAGTCGGTGGACGCCGTCCGCCAACGGGTGACCGCGGCGTTCGCGGCCGACCAGTCGGTCCGCTCCGGTGCCGAGGTACGCCAGGCGGAGGCCAACGCGGCGGCCGAGGAGGTCGGGAAACTCTTCATCCTGGTGGGCATGTTCGTCTCGATCGCGGTGGTCGCCGCGGCGCTGGTGGTCACCTCGACCTTCCGCATCGTCTTCGCCCAGCGGATGCGCCAGCTCGCGCTACTGCGCGCGGTCGGCGCGGGTCGGGGCACCCTGGTGGGGGCGTTGACCGCCGAGGGAGCCCTGACCGGGTTGGTCGCCGGCGTCGTCGGGGTCGCCAGCGCCCTCGCCCTCGGGTACGCCCTGCCCGCGGTTCTGCGCGCCTCCGGAATGGCGGTCTCGTCCCCGGGCCTGCCACTGGCGGCGGCGGTCATGGTGGTGATCGGTGCCGGCGTCGTCACCGTGCTGGCCGTCCTGGCGCCGGCACTCTCCGCCGCCCGGGTCTCTCCGCTGGAGGCGCTGCGTACGGCGAGCACCACCGCCGGCCGACGCGGCATCGGGGTGCTGCGCCTGGTGTGCGGGCTGCTCCTGGTGGCCGGCGCGGCCCCGGCCGCAGTCGCGACGATCAGCCGGTTGCCGAAGCCCGACCAGTCGAACTACGACCCGACGATGCCACTGCTCCTGCTGGTCGCCTCCGGCACCCTGGCGTTCTTCGCGCTGGTGGCCCTCGGCCCGCTGCTGGTGCGTCCGGTGCTCGCCGTGGTGGGTTGGCCACTGCGTCAACTCGGGCCGCTCGGGCGGATGTCGGTCGGCGGGATCGGCGGGACGCCGCGCCGCGCTGCCGCGGTCTCGGTTGTCGTCGCGCTCGGCGTGACCCTGATCTCCGGGGTGGTCATCGGCGGTGCGTCGCTGCAGGTCCTCGCCGACCGCGAGTTGGCCCTCTCCGCACCGAGCGACTTCGAGGTCAGCAGCAACGGTGGGGTACTGCCGGCCGCTGTCGTGACCCGCGCCGAGGCGGCGCGCGGCGCGCTGGCCCGAGTGGTGCCGTACCGGCGGGTCGACGACGTCACGCTGATGCGCGGTGCGGACAAGCTCGGCGACGTCGAGTCGGGTTACCCGACGAACGACCTGGACCTGGCGGCGTTGCCGACCACCGGCGACCTGGACGTCGCCCAGGGCACGTTGACCGATCGTGGCCCGGGCCGGATCGTGCTCAACAGGTGGGTCGCCCGGGACACCGGCCTGCGGGCCGGCGACACCGTCACGCTCGCCATCGCCGCGCGCAGGGTCGACGTGCGGGTGGCAGCGGTCCTGCCCGGTGACGGCCCGCTGCACGCGGGCATCCTCGCCGACCGGGCCGACCTGGACCGGCTCGGCGTGCCGGCCGCGTACACCGGTCTGCTGGCCGATGCGGCCGGTTCCGGCGAGGACGGCCGCACCGCGGGTGTGCGGGCACTGCGTCAGGCGATTGGGGGCAGCGACAGTGTGGGCCTCGCGGTGCTCGCCGACGAACGGGACCGAAACGCCGATGTGCTGAGCAGCCTGATCTGGATCGCGGTCGGCCTGGTCAGCATGACCGTGCTGATCGCGGTGGTCGGTGTGGGCTCCACGACCGCGCTCTCGGTGGTCGAGCGGGTACGCGAGTCCGGGTTGCTCCGGGCGATCGGCCTGTCCCGGGCCGGCCTGCGCACCATGTTGACCGTCGAATCCGGCCTCTACGGGGTGATCGGTGCCACCATCGGCCTGCTGCTCGGCATCCCGTACGGCTGGCTGGCGATCCGGGCCCTCGGGGTCAACGCGCCGCTGACCGCGCCGGTGCTGCCGCTGGCCGGGCTCTTCGTGGCGCTGGTCGGGCTGACCGCGCTGGCGGGGGTGCTCCCCGCCAGGCGGGCCGCGCGGGTCAGCCCGGTGGTGGCACTGGGGGCCGACAACTGAGCACGTCGTGGGGTGGCGCCGCGTATTCGGCGCCGCCCCACGACGGCCTGGGTCAGTTGGGGTTGTTGGCGTGGGTCAACGTCTCCCAGGCGACGAAGAGGTTGTTGGTTCCGGCCGGACGTTGTTGCTGCGTGAGGGTCTGGGTGTTGGTCATGACGTTGCCCAGCCGGGTGCTCATCGCGTTGAAGCCGACCTCGGTGATCGGGCCGAGGCCCCGGGTGAGGCTGCCGCCGCAGAGCCAGGAGGGCGGCGCCTCGCCGAGCTGGTAGCGCGAGTGGAAGCCGAGCGCGTGCCGTAGCCGCTCACCGACCTGTGGGTACAGGTCCCGTCCCTGGATCCGGGAGGTCTCCGCGACGTGTGAGATGGCGGAGATCCCGTACCCGGTGTGGACGAAGTCGCGGCAGGTCTCCTGGGCGAGGCCGGCGACGAAGGTCGACTGGCCCTGCCAGTAGTTGATGATCTCGGAGCTGGTGTCCAAACCGCTGCCGGGCATCGTGTACGGCAACGCGCCATCGCTGGGCAGGTAGACGAAGGCCCGGGTGCGGTTGAGGAAGCGGCTGACCGCCGCGTCGTAGGCGCTGCGGTCCTCCAGGAAGACCGAGATGCCGACCGCCGCCTCCATCATGGTGAGTTCCCAGTTGCCGTTGCTGTTCGAACCGTTGCGCACCACCGGCAGGTAGACGTTGCGCAGCATGGTGGCGAAGCGGTTGGCGTTGGGCCAGCTCGTGTACGTGTACTTGATGATCTCGGCCGCCCGGGGCCAGACCGAGGCGGCCCAACCGGTCTGCAGTGGGGCGTTGCTGCCGGTGTGCGCGGTGATCGTGGCCGACCACGCGTCCATGATCTGGATCGACTTCTGCGCGTACCGGGCGTCCCCGGTGACGTACCAGGCGAGCGCGTCGGTGTACGCCGCGATCGCGTCTTCCCGCTCGTCGGTGCAGCCGTTGTTCGGGTTGGAGTAGGAACCACACTCGACCACCGAACGGGGTGCCGGCGTACGCGACAGGGAGGCGTACCGGCTGCTCATCATCTGGTTGTAGGCCGCCGCCCACGGCTGGGCGCCGGCCTGCACCCGGCCGCGGACGAAGTCGAGTTGGCCTCGGCTGACCAGCACGCCGGGGTGGGTGAATCCACCCGAGGGCGGTGGTGTGGTGCCGCCGCCGGTGGGCAGTGTCCACGCCTGGTTGGCGCTCCCGGTGCAGCTCCAGATCTGCAGCGGGGTGCCGTCGGCCGAGCTGGGACCGGTCGCGTCGAGGCACTTGCCCGAGGCCGGGTTGACCAACTGGGCGGCGCTGGGCGACCACTGCTGCGCCCCGGTGCCGTTGCAGTCGTAGATCTGCACCCGAGCACCGTTGGCGGTGCCGGCGGCGGCGATGTCGAGGCACTTGCCCAGCGCCCTGATCGTGCCGTCGTCGCCCACCGTCCACTGCTGCGCCGTCGAGCCGTTGCAGGTGTAGAGCTGGACGGCTGTGCTGTTGGCCGGGTTCGCGGCGGCCACGTCGACGCACTTGCCGCCGTACCCGGTGATGGCACCCGTCGCGGCGGCGGTCGCGGGTGAGGCGCCGACGACCAGGCCGGTCGGTACGGCGAGCAGGGCCGCGGCGAGCACGGCGGTCAACCGGATGCGGGGCCAGCGAGGGCTTGGCCGGGCCAATCGTTGCGCCATGTCGGGGTCCTTCCGAGCGGCGGATCCAACTGTAAAGTCTGTTAATCATTACAGCCGCAGGCATCAATATCAATGTCTCTTCGTTCCCCGAGGACCTGTCGGGACGAGGACGGCCCCCGACGCCGTGCGCCGAGGGCCGTCCGGTTCGACGGGCTACCGCAGACCGGGCACGTCGATCACGATCAGCTCCGTGTCATCCGGGCGACCCGGGATACGACCGTCGTTGCCCGGGAAGTTGTTGTCGTTGGCGACGAGCACCCGGTCACCGCCGAGTGGCAGCACCGACTCGACCGACTGCAGCGGGAACGAGAAGAGCGGGCCGACGCCGTACTCGCCCGGGCGGGCCGGGGTGGAGACGCCCTTCGGGTCGGCGATGTGCATCAGGTCGACCGCGGTACGGCGGGGCAGGTACCCGTCGGCGCCCACGTCGTCCAGGTCGGTCACCACCAGGCGCTTGACCAACGACTGCTGGCCCATGCCGTTGTCCCGCTCGATCACCAGCAGCCGGTGGTCGTCGAGCACCGCCGCGTCGCCGACCAGCAGGGACGGGTCGTCGACCCGGAACGACCAGGTACGACCGGTGTACCGGTTGTGCCGTACGTCGAACTCGTAGACGACCCGGCGACGCTGGTCCGGGTCGTTGACCTGGGCGCCTTCGAGGATCGGGTAGAGGGTCCAGCCGTCCTCGCTGACCGCCATCGCCTCGAAACCGTTGCTGGCCCGCAGGGTCGGGGTTTCGCCCGGCGCGAGATCCGGCGACTGCGGGGACTTGGTCCCGTCCGGCAGCGGGATCGGCGCCTGGAGCACCTTGCCGGTCTTGTCGGTACGGACCAGGTACGGGCCGAACTCGTCGCCGATCCAGAGGTTGCCGCGCGCGTCGCGGGCCAGCGACTCGATGTCGAAGTCAGCGCCGGTCAGCAGCCGGTCCCGCGTGTCGCCGTTGACGATCGGGAAGGGCACCTTGTGGTCGGGGTCGCGGAAGCTGATGTGCCCACGGACCGTCACGGCGTGACGCTGGTAGTTCGGTTCGATCTCGTACGCCCGCAGCAGGAAGTCCGCCGAGTTGGTCTTCGCGCCGAACCCGTTGTCCGGCATGGCGAGCAGCCGCTTGCCGGAACGATCACCCGGCTGGGCCGGGATCACCGCGGAGAAGCCGGGAATGGGCTGGCCGGGGAAGGGCGCGGTGATCCCGTTGACCGGGTTGGTGGCGAGCTGGGTGCCGGAGATGGGGCCGGGCTGGTACGCGGTCGCGGACAGCAGCGCCCGGTCCCGCAGCGTCACCTCGGGACGCAGCCTCACCGACAGCGCGTACACCCGGGTGGTCTGGGTGGCGCTGCCGTTGTCGTCGGAGACGAGGTACAGCTCGCGGCGACCGCCGGGCAGGTCACGCCCGAGCGCGGCGCCCTCGATGTTGTCCAGCAACGGGTTGGGCTGCGGTTGCTTCGTGGTCGCGCCGGACGGCGGGCAGTCGGCGACGTCGACCAGCAGTTCCTTGCCGAGCCAGGAGCGCGGATCGGTCTCCGTCACCAGGGACGGGACGGCGGACACGTCGGGCGCGCCGGTCGCCGAGACCCGGTACACCCGGACGGTGTTGCCCACCCCGGCGGTGAAGCCGCGCTCCACGGCGAGCAGTTGGTCGTCGCCGAGTGCGATCAGCTCGACCAGGCCGAGGTTCGGATCGGTGCGGTAGGCGTACTGGGCGGTCGGGGCGTACGCGCCGCCCTCGCGGCCGTCGTACCGGATGATCCGCTGCCGGCCCCGGCCGTCGGCGTCGCGGCCGTCCGCGGCGAGCGGGCCCTCCATTCCGGCGTAGAGCACCCGGTGGTCCGCGGTGGCGGCCAGCGCCTCGAAGGTCTGGTTGACCGCGGCCTCGCCGGCCGGGGCCACCTGGAAGCGGGCCGGCACGGGCAGTGAAGCGATCTCCCGGCCGTCGGAGAGCCGGAACCGGCGGATCGACGGCTCCCGCTCCGAACTGGCCAGGACGGTGGCCCCGCCGCGCTCGGCGACGAGCCCCTCCCCGTCGAAGTCCGCCCCGGTGTACGGCGTTCCGTCGGGTCGGGTGAGCACCGTGACGTCGCGGACCCCGACGTCCACCCCACGCCGGCCGGTGTCCAGGCCCAGCTCGTAGACCCGGGCGGGAGTGGTACCGATGTTGTCCACGAGCGCCAGCGCGCGCCCGGGGCGGGCGAACGTCAGCGCGGACAGGCCGGCGACGGAGGTGCCCCGGAAGGTGGTCTTGTCGAGAGCGTCGGAGAAGCCGAGCAGCGAGGCGTCCGGCGCGCAGCTCGCGCCCGTACCCGGGTGCCCCGGGGTCGGGTGCGCCGGCGCGCCGAGTGCCGGCGCCGCCGCGAGCAGCGAGATCGCCGTCGCGGCGGACGCGACGGCCCGGGCCCTTCTGGAAGTGGTACGCACATTGCCTCCCGCATCGAGTCGGCGGCCGTTGCCGCCGCGCCGATGCAAGCCCTCGCCGCTCACCACAGTGGAACCCCCACCGGAACGCCACCTGAACAGCCGGTGCACGCTCTCGTGCCGGGTCACGGGTGCATGGTCGCGCCCTTGAGTACCTTGTCCACCACGTTGCGGGGCGCGTGCAGCGCCAGGCCCACCAGGTCGAGCTTCTCCCGCCCGACCGCCTGCACGGCGGCGCGGTTGTCCCGGTCGTTGCCGGTGGCGAACAGGTCGGCGGTGAAGATGGACAGACGCAGCCCGCGGGCGAGCGCGCGCGAGTGCGCACCGACCAGCGCGGCCCGGTCGCCGGCGAAGACCAGCACCGGCTGGCCGAACATCGGCAGGTACGGTGTGCCGTCCGCGTCCCGGTACTCCTCGCCGATGAGTTCCGGCACCGCGGCGGCGATGCCACTGACCAGGAACGCGGTGACGTTCAGGCGCTGCCAGCTGACCAGGTCGTCGCGGAGCAACACGGCGATCTTGGTGGGAAATTGAACGGGTTCGGTCATGGCGTCGAGCCTGCCCGCACGCCGCCGACCAGGTCTTGTACGTTGTTAGCGTGGTCACCCGCCCGGCGGGCTCGCAGGTCAGCGCCTGGCGACCCGCCGTAGCCGGGGTCGCCGAGGTCTTCCACGCCCACTTCGTGGACCACGCCTACCCGCGGCACGTGCACGACGTCTGGACGCTGCTGATCGTCGACGACGGCGCGGTCCGCTACGACCTGGACCGGCACCGGCACGGCGCGCTGCCCACCTCGGTCACCCTGCTGCCGCCACACGTACCGCACGACGGCCGCGCGGCCACCGCCGACGGTTTCCGCAAGCGGGTCCTGTACCTCGACACCTCGGCGCTCGGTGCCGAGCTGGTCGGCCGGGCGGTGGACGAGCCTGGCGTGGCCGATCCGCAGCTACGGGACAGGATCCACCAGCTGCACCAGGTGCTCGCCGTGCCCGGAGACGAGTTCGAAGCCGAAAGTAGGCTCGCGCTCATCCTGGACCGGCTGCGTCAGCGGTTCGCCCAGCGTGCTTCGGTCAGCGTCCAACCGGCGGCACGCGGCCTCGCGGTCCGCCTGCGGGAGCTGCTGGACGCCCGGACCATCGAGGGCGTCACGCTGCGCGAGGCCGCCGAGTTGCTGCACGCCCACCCGACCCACCTGGTCCGGACGTTCACCCACGCGCACGGGCTGCCGCCACATTCGTACCTGACCGGTCGACGGGTCGAACTGGCTCGTCGCCTGCTCCTCACCGGGCAGCGGCCTGCCGCGGCCGCCACCGAGGCCGGCTTCTTCGATCAGGCGCACCTGACCCGCCACTTCCGGCGGTACCTGGGCGTCAGCCCGGCCCGCTACCTCGGCGCGCCCAACGCCGGGATCAGACCCGATGAGGGAGAGCGTTCGTAGCTTCTCGTCCCGGCCCGTGTGGAAGTCGTGCTCGCGTGTTCATGTCACATTCCGGCGGGGGTTCCAGCGTGGCGGGCGGCGGCCGGCACGCTGCAGTCGCGCCAAGCGGCTAGCGCGACGACGACCGCTCGTTTCCCCGTCGAAGGAGAACCGTGGACCTGAATCTCATGATCTTTATTGGTGGTGCAGTCGTGTTCGGCGGTGCCGTCGCCTACCTGGTTCTGCTGCGTGAGCGCGGCGCACAACGGGCTGCTCTGGCCGCCGTTGGCGTGGCGACCGCCCTCGCCGCGAGCTTCCTGCTCATGCTGATGCTCGCCAGGCTCGCGTTGCCCGCCGCGCTGGGGTTCGTCGCCCTCTTCAGCGGGGCCGTCACCTACCTTGTCTTGCGTCGCGAGCTCGGTGCCCGGTGGGCGGCCCTGCTCGCCGCGGGCGCGACGATGGTGATCACCGCGAGCGCCCTGTTCCTGGTCTATCTCGCCGTGATCGCCTTCGTCGTCGCCATCGGCGTGTTCCTCCTGCTGCGTATCCGTCTTCGGCTCGCCCCAGCGTTGGTCCTGATGGGCGGCACGCTCGGCGGTCTGCTCGCGACCTCCGCCGGAGCCTTCTGGATCAGCCTCACCTACATGTGACGGCGGGTCCTGCTGAACGGTCAGACGATCTGCCCTCCAATGACGGAGAGGAGCCGCAGTTTGTCGTCGCTCTCCGACCCGGGCACGGCGGTGAAGACCAGCAGCGTCTGGGACTCGTCCGGGTCCACCAGCGTCTGGCAGTGCAGCTCCATCGGCCCCACCTCGGGGTGCAGGAAGCGCTTCGGCGGGCAGTAGCCGCCGGGCACCGGGTGCTCCTGCCACAGGCGGGTGAACTCCGGGCTCTTGGCGAGCAGGTCGTCGACGAGCGCGGCCGCCCGCGAACCCCGGCCGTCCCGAATGTAGGAGGCGTGCAGGTGCGCCACGAGGAGTCGACTCTGCGTCTCGTGGTCCTCCGCGGGGTGCAGCTGTCGTGCCTCCGGGTCGGTGAACCAGCGGTGGTGGGCGCTGCGGGCCAGCCCGGTGTACCGGGTCTCGTCACCGAGCAGGGCGACGGCGGGCGCGGTCTGCGCCAGGGTCTCGCCGAGGTGGTTCACCACCTGGGCCGGAGTGTCGTGCATCCGGTCGAGGATGCGCATCATCCCCGGGTTGACGTGGTCGGCCCGTACGGCGCGGTGCGGAACGGCGTGCCCGGCGAGCTGGAACAGGTGGTCTCGTTCGGCCAGCGAGAGCCGTAGGCCACGAGCCAGCGCGGCGAGTATCTGCTCCGACGGGTGCGGCCCGCGCTGCTGCTCCAGCCGGCTGTAGTAGTCGGTGGACATACCGCTCAGCGCGGCCACTTCCTCGCGCCGCAGCCCACCGGTGCGTCGGCGTTGGCCCCGGGGCAGTCCGACGTCCTCCGGTTGCAGCGCCTCCCGCCGCGTACGCAGGAAACTCGCAAGTTGGGCGCGGTCCACGGTCTCTCCGATCGCTGGGCGCCGACGCTGGCCGGCACCTCGATAGCAACAGTCAAACCCAACAACCCTGTTCCAGCTCCCACCCCGCCCCACCCCGCCCCACCCCGCCCCACCCCGCCCCGCCCCACCCCGCCCCACCCCGCCCGGCCCCGCCCCGTTGATCATGGAGTTGTGTGGTCGACAAAATACCTGAAACAGGTGCGGAGCAGGCACCACAACTCCATGATCGACCGGAGAGGGCGGGCTGGAGGCGCGCGGTCAGCGCTGGATGGACTTGGTCTCCAGGAACTCCTCCAGGCCGAAGCGGCCGAACTCGCGACCGTTGCCGGACTGCCGGTAGCCACCGAAGGGTGCGAGAGGGTTCCAGTGGCCGGCGTTCACGTCGACCTGTCCCACGCGCAGCCGCCGGGCGACTGCCAGAGCGTGTTCTGGCTCACCGAAGACGCCGCTGGTCAGGCCGTACTGCGTGCCGTTGGCGATCGCCACGGCCTCCTCCTCGTCGGCGTACGGGATGATCGTCAGGACCGGGCCGAAGATCTCCTCCTGGGCGATCGGTGAGGTCGGGTCCACGTCGGCGAAGATCGTCGGCTGGACGTAGGCCCCGCCGGTCAGCCCCTCGGGCCGCTCCGGGCCGCCGAACACGAGCCGGGCGCCGTCGGCGATGCCCCGCTCGATGTACCCGACGACCTTCTGCCGGTGGGCCTCGGACGCCATCGGGCCGATCCGGGTGGCCTCGTCGTTCGGGTCACCGACGGTGTACTGCTTCGCGGCCTCGACGGCCAACGCCACGACCTCGTCCTGACGAGCGGCGGGCACCAGCATCCGTGGCCACGCGCCGCAGACCTGACCGCCGTTGCTGAACGCCATCATGAGGCCCTGCTCGACCGCGGTGGGCAGGTCGGCGTCGTCGAGGATGATGTTCGCGCCCTTGCCGCCCAGTTCCAGCGCGACCCGCTTGACGGTCGCCGCAGCCACCGAGGAGATGCGCTGCCCGGCCCGTGTGGAGCCGGTGAACGAGATCATGTCGATGTCCGGGTGGGCGGAGATCGCCTCGCCGACGGTCGCGCCGGTGCCGTAGACGACGTTGAACACACCCGCCGGTACGCCGGCCTCGGCGGCGACCTCGGCGAGGATGCGCGCGGTCAGCGGGGCGTTCTCGGACGGCTTGAAGACCACCGTGTCTCCGGCGAGCAGGGCTGGCGCCAGCTTGGAGACGATCTGCTGAAGCGGGAAGTTCCACGGCGTGATCGCGCCGACCACGCCGATCGGCTCGCGGACGATCAGTGAGTTGCCGACCTCCTCGGTCCAGGCGAAGTCGTCGGCCAGGCCGGCGATGGACTCGACCACCGCGGCCGGGAACGCGACCTGGGCGGTGCGGGACATGCCGATCGGAGAGCCCATCTCGGCGGTGATCGCCTGGGCGATCTCCTCCGTACGGGCGGCGAGGCCGGCGCCGAGGCGACGCAGCACGTCCGCCCGGTGCTGCGGTGTGGTCGCCGCCCAGGCGGGGAAGGCCGCCCGGGCCGCGGCGACGGCGTGGTGGACGTCGGCGGCGGTGCCGGCCGGGGTCTCGGCGACGACCTCGCCGGTGGCCGGGTTCACGACGGGAAGGGTGCCGCCGGCGGAGCCGGTGACGGTCTCGCCGCCGATCCAGTGGCCGGCGACGGAGTGGGTGGAAGCTGTCATGGACCGACCGTCGCACCGTGCCGGAACCCCAACCAGGTGCGGTTCATCCAGGGTTCCGCGATCCCTGGCTGGGGTCCGGACCGGTCAGAGCGCGAGGACGATCCGGCCGGCGGTGGTGCCGGCGTCCTGCCGCGTCCAGGCGTCCGCGACGGCGTCGAAGGGCACGATCTCGTGGTCGACGGTGAGCCGGCCGGCCGCCGCGTGCCCGGCCACCACGGTCAGCGCCGCGGCCCGCTCGTCGGTCGACAGCCCGTTGTTGGTGTAGCCGATCATCCGCAGAGCGCCGCCGCGCAGCACGGCAGACTCGATGGGCGCCGACGCGCCGGCCGCGCTACCCAGGTTGACCAGCCGCCCACCGGGGCGCAGCACCCGCAGCGCCGCCGCGGCGGGCACACCGAAGACCGGGTCGAGGACGAGGTCGACCGGCCCGTCGGCGGCGTGGCGCAGCCGGTCGGCCATCGACGCGACATCGTCGTCGGGGAGTAGCGGGACGGAGACGGCCGCGCCGAGTTCCTCGGCGCGGGCCCGGGCGGCGGCCGACCGGGCCACGGCGATGACGCGCCGGGCGCCGCCGAGCAGGGCGAGCTGGACGGCGGCCTGACCGACCACACCCCCGGCCCCGAGCACGACGACCTGCTCGCCGGCCGCCAGGCCGCCGGCGTGGGTCAGCGCCGCATGTGCGGCGACCGCGGAGAGACCGAGGGCCGCGAGCAGGGTCAGCGGTACGCCGGCCGGCAGCGCCACCACATCGACGGTGGGCACGGCGACAGTGGTCGCCATGCTGCCGTCGACGCCGGAGCGCATCCCGGCCGACGTGCCGAACCAGACGGGGGAGCCGTCGGCGAGCCGACCGACCCCCTGCACACCCGGCACGTACGGGGTGGCCGGCGTGCCGAAGTAGCTGGTGCCGCCGGCACAGAGCACGTCCAGCGGGGTGATCGGCACGGCCTCGACGGTGACCGTCACCGCACCGTCGGCCGGCACGGGCGCCGGCCGTTGGGCGATCGTCGGTGCGGTGCCGCAGGTGGTGAGCACTGCCGCGCGGATCACGTCGCGATGTCCGGGTAGGGCATCGAGAAGTGGGCCAGCCGCGCGCCGTAGGACTTCTGGTACTCCAGCGGCTCGGTGTTGTCCCGCTCGAAGAGGGCGATGAAGAGGGTCAGGGTGAGGAACGGGTGCGCGCCCAGCTCGAACAGCTTCACGTGGTCGTGG
Organism: Micromonospora sp. WMMD961; assembly: GCF_029626145.1. Taxonomy (NCBI): domain Bacteria; kingdom Bacillati; phylum Actinomycetota; class Actinomycetes; order Micromonosporales; family Micromonosporaceae; genus Micromonospora; species Micromonospora sp. WMMD961. The sequence continues at coordinate 4,289,568 of NZ_JARUBJ010000002.1, read as the reverse complement.
GTGGCCAGCGCCTCGCGCTCCACGTCGTCGAGGCGCAGCCAGCTGCTCGCCTCGCCGGTGTGGCAGTTCAGCACGGTGTTGGCGCACTCGGCCTCCCACCAGGTGACCAGCTCGCGCGGCTCGCTGCGGTAGCGCTCGACCAGCTCCGGGTCCCGGTCGACCATGAAGAGGAACTTGTTCAGCAGATACTTGCTCATGCCGTCGGCGCTCCGTTCGGGTACCAGGTGAAGTACGCCTCCATGGTGTGGAACAGATCGAGGGTGTCGACGTAGTCGGCCTTCACGCCGGCACCGGCCACGCCCATCATCAGCATGAAGTCCATGAAGCCGTGGGTGGCGTTGCCCGGTGAGTGCAGGCTGTCCAGGGTGACCTCACGCAGGCACTCGTCCAGGTCGCCGTTGGCGATCCACTCGACGGCCCGCTGGTCGAACTCCGGGTCCGGGCCGTGCGGGCCGAACTGCCGGGGGCCGCCCAGTTCCAGCGAGAGGTGACCGGTCCCGATGACGGCCACCCGCAGGTGCGACGGCCACGATTCGACGATGTCCCGGATGCTCTGGCCGAGCTGGACGAAGCGCTTCGGCTGCGGCAGCGGCGGCGCGAAGATGTTCGTGTAGATCGGCACGATCGGCAGGTCGGCCTCGGGCCGCAGCGTGATGATCGGGCAGGTGATGCTGTGGTCGATGCGTAGCTCGTTGCTGAACGCGAGGTCGAAGCCGGCGTCGAGCCCGGCCCGCAGGATGTGCCCGGACAGGTCCTCCTGGCCGGTGAGCAACATCCGGGGCAGCCCGAACTCGCGCTCCTCGTTGTACCAGTTGGCGTCGTAGAAGGGTGCCTTGCCGACCAGGAACTGCGGCATGTTGTCCAGCCAGAGCTGGTGGAAGTGGTCGGAGCCGACCATCACCAGCACGTCGGGTCGGGCCCGGGTCAACGTCTCCCGGAACGCCAGGATCTTGCGGGTCCACTCGTCGGCGAACGGTGGTCGATCCTCGCCGGTCGCCGTGCTGGCCCGGTAGTAGAAGGGGTGGTGGGTGGAGGCGATGACCGCGACGATGGAGGCCATTCCCACTCCTTTCGGGGGTGCAAGAGGGGGTCAGGGTTCGTAGACGGCGTTGCGGTCGACGGTGCGGTAGATGTCCATGCCGAGCGGCCGTCGTCGCTCCTCGGCGAGGTGCCCGAGCAGCCCCGCCGCGCGGGCCAGCAGGGCGAAGCCGCGCAGCATCTCGACCGGGAGCCCGAGGTCGGCCAGCGCCGCGCCGCAGACTCCGGCACCGTTGAGCGGCAGGGTGCGGCCGAGCACCTGCGGGTGTACGCGTCCGATCGCCTCGAACAGCCGCAGGTGCGGGCCGTGCACACCCTCCTCGGTGGCGATCCGGATCAGCACGGGGGTGCGCGGGTCCTGCTCCTTGTGTACGGGGTGCCCGAGCCCGGGGACCAGCCGACGCTCCTGCCTGGCCCGGGTGACCGCGTCGAGCGCCACCGCGTCGTAGTCGGTCACCTCGCCGGCCTCGGCGAGCGTGTCGGCCAGGAAGCGTCCACAGTCCTCGGTGACACCGAGGAAGCGGGAGCCGCCGCCGAGCAGACCGGCGGCGAGCGCACCCTGCAACGACTCGGGCGCGGACAGGTACGTCAGCCGGGCGGCGATCGCCGTGGGCGTGAAGCCGTGGTCGGCGAGGGCCACCAGCACCGCCTCGAAGACCCGTACCTCACCCGGGGTGGGCCGGCGGCCGGCGACCAACCAGTACGCCAGCTCGCCGAAGCCCACGGTTCCCATCAGGTCGGCGGCCAGGTCCTGCCCGAGCAGGGAGATGGTGGTCGGGTCGGAGGTGCCGATCCCGGTGGGAAAGCTCAGTTCTTCAGCCACGCGCGGATCTCCTCGCCGTGTTCGTCGAGCGCCGGCGGCGGCAGCTCGTACCGGGCCGGGGTGTCGGAGAAGGTGATGGGGTTGCGGACGCCGGGCACGTGAGCGACGGTGACGACCGGGTCGAGCCCCAGCTCCTCGGCGAGCGCGACACCGCCGTCGATGGTGTTGATCGGCGCGCACGGGACGCCGGCGGCGAGCAGGTCCCGGAACCACTCGTCAGTGGTCCGCTCGGCGAGGCGTTCGACCAGCAGGGGCCGCAGCTGCTCGCGGTTGGCCGTGCGGTCCTGGTTGCGGCCGAAACGCCTGTCGTCCGGCAGGCCGGGCAGGTCGAGCACCTGGCAGAGCTTGCGGAACTGCCCGTCGTTGCCGGCTATGACGACCAGCTCGCCGTCGGCGGTGGGCAGTGGCTCGTACGGGAAGAGGCTGGGATGCGCGTTGCCCATCCGGAACGGGACGGTGCCGCCGGCGACGTAGCCACTGGAGTGGTTGACCAACCCGGACAGCGCCGAGCTGAGCAGGTTGACTTCGACGTGCTGACCTCGCCCGGTCTCGCCACGGTGGTGTAGCGCGGCGAGGATGCCGATGCTCGCGTGCAGCCCGGCCATCACGTCGAAGACGGAGATCCCGGCCCGGTACGGCGGGCCGTCCGGGTCGCCGGTGAGGCTCATCAGGCCCGAGATGGCCTGCACCATGAGGTCGTAGCCGGGGAAGTCCCGACCGGCGCCGGTGCCGAAGCCGCTGATGCTCGCGTACACGATCTTCTCGTTGTTCGCGGTGACGCTGTCGTAGTCGAGGCCGAACCGGGTGAGGCCACCGGGCCGGAAGTTCTCGATCAGCACGTCGGCGCGGCGGGCCAGCTCCTGCGCGGCGGCCAGGTCGTCAGGCTTCTTGAGGTCCAGGGCGATCGACCGCTTGTTGCGGTTGATGCCGAGGTAGTACGTCGAGGCCCCGTCGCGGGTGGGCGGCATCCAGGTGCGGGTGTCGTCGCCACCGGGGCTCTCCACTTTGATCACCTGGGCGCCCAGGTCGGCCAGGAGCATCGTCGCGTACGGCCCGGCGAGGATCCGGGAGAAGTCCGCGACGAGCAGGCCGGCCAGCGGTCCGGTCGAATGTTGCATCATGTTCCGCCCGTTCTGCGGACACCTGTCCGCCGAGACAGCTTGCGACACTGCTGGGTACCTGTCAACGGTGCGTTAGCCGGCCGGAAACATGCCCTTGACATGAAATCGTGACCGGGACCACACTTGCGCCACTCGGGCTGGCCGCACAGCGGACAACGGTCCGGGATCCCCTCGTACCCCGAAAGGAATGGGTGGCGAATGAGCGCAACCGACCGGCCGGTGGTCTTTCGTAACGGCCTGGTTCTCACCATGGACGACGCACACACCGTGCTGCCCGGCGCGGACGTGCTGGTCATCGGCGGCCGGATCGCGCAGGTCGGCGTCGGCCTCACCGCACCCGACGACGCCCTGGAGATCGACGCCACCGGCGGCATCCTCATGCCCGGCATGGTCGACACCCACCGGCACCTGTGGCAGACCGCGATGCGCGGGTACGGCGCCGACTGGACCCTGACGCAGTACTTCGTCTGGTACTACCTCGAATCCGGCAAGCTCTTCCGGCCCGAGGACGTCTACGCCGGCAACCTGCTCGGCGCGATCGAGGCGGTCGACGCCGGCGTCACCACCACCGTCGACTGGTCGCACGGTTTGCAGACACCCGAGCACGCCGACGCCGCCGTGGATGCACTGGAGGCGGTCGACGGGCGGTTCGTGCTCGCCTACGGCAACATCCAGCAGGGGCCGTGGGAGTGGGCCACCTCGCCGGAGTTCCGCGACTTCCACCGCCGCCGGATCGACGGTGGAAAGCTGGCCGGCTTCCAGCTGGCCTTCGACGTCACCGGCGACCCCGCCTTCCCGGAGCGGGCCGCGTTCGAGATGGCCCGGGAGTTGGGCGTCGCGGTGACCACCCACGCGGGCGTGTGGGGCGCCACCAACGACGACGGCATCCGGCTCATGCACGAGAACGGGTTCATGACCCCGTCGACCGTCTACGTGCACGCGGCGACGCTCACCCAGGACTCGTACAACCGGATCGCCGCGACCGGCGGCTCGGTCTCCGTCTCGACCGAGAGTGAGCAGAGCGCCGGCCAGGGTTACCCGCCCACCTGGCAGCTGCGCCACCACGACATCCCGGTGTCGCTGTCGATGGACACCAGCGTCTGGTGGAGCGGCGACCTCTTCTCCGCCATGCGGAGCACGCTCGGCGCGGACCGCTCCCGGGAGCACCTGGAGGCGCACGCCAAGCAGGAGACCGTCACCCACTGCCACCTGCGTGCCGAGCAGGTCGTCGAGTGGGCCACCCGGGGCGGCGCCCGCGCCCTCGGCATGGACGCCACCATCGGCGCCCTCACCCCCGGCCGGCAGGCCGACGTCGTCCTGATCAAGAACGACGCCTCGCCGGTGATGTTCCCGATCCTGAACCCGCACGGCCACGTCGTCTTCCAGGCCCAGCGTGCCGACGTGCACACAGTGCTGGTGGGCGGCCGGGTCGTGAAGCGGGACGGCCGTCTTGTCGGCGTCGACCTCGCCGCCGCGCGGGCCAGGGTGGCGTCGACCATCGACCACCTGCGCGAGACGATGGGGGAGGAGGCGTGGCAGCGCGGCATGAACCCGGACATCCCCGAGACCGCCATCCTGGAGAACCCGTACCAGTACACCGAGTGGGACGCCGGGTCGGCGCAATGGAAGCATTGAGGAATGAGTGACAACGGAAGGGGCGCCGGGCCCGACTTCATCGAGGCCCTCGCGCGTGGCCTCGACGTCCTGCGCTCCTTCCGTCCCGCCTGCCCCTCGATGACGCTCAGCGAGATCGCCGCCGCCACCGGCCTGGCCCGCCCCACCGTCCGGCGCATCCTCATCACGCTCGAATCGCTGGGCTACGTCCGCGCGGCCGGCCGCGGCCACACCCTCACCCCGCGCGTCCTGGAGCTGGGGATGGCGTACGTCAACGCGCTGAACATGTGGGACGTGGCCCGGCCGCACATGGAGAACCTCGTCGGGCAGACCAACGAGTCGACCTCGATGGCCCAGCTCGACGGCAGCGACATCGTCTACGTCGCCCGGGTGGCCGTCCCCAAGATCGTCACGCTCGGTGTCACCATCGGCACCCGTTTCCCGGCCCCCGCGACGTCGATGGGCAAGGTGCTGCTCGCGGCCCTGCCACCGGCCACGCTGGAAACCGTCCTCGCCGAGCCGAGCCGCTCCGGCATCACGCCGCGCTGGCAGCCCGCACCGGGCGAACTCGACGCCGTGCTGCGCGAGGTCCGGGCCAAGGGCTGGGCGCTCGCCGACCAGGACCTGGCGCCGGGAATCCGGTCCGTCGCCACCGGCGTACGCGACGGCGACGGGCGGGTCGTCGCCGCCATCAACGTGACCGTGCACGCCGCCGAGACCTCCCTGGAGACCCTGCGCGAGGAGCACCTTCCGAGGCTGCTGCGCGCGGCCGCCGACATCGGGCACGACTGGGCGCTCACCGCCGCCGTGCCGGTGGTCACGACCTAGGTCCCACCGATCACGAGCGTCGTGGGATCGTCCGGGGCGGCGCCGACACCCGACCGGATGCCATAGTGCCGCGATGAAGGCAGACCTGCACAGTTACTTGAAGGGCGGCCGCGAGTCGCTGCTGTGGAAGCTCGACGGCCTCGGCGAGTACGACATTCGGCGTCCGTTGACCCCGACCGCGACCAACCTGCTCGGTCTGGTGAAGCACTCGGCGGCCATGGAGACCCTCTACTTCGGCGTCGTGTTCGGCCGACCGTTCGAGCAGGAGTTGCCCTGGCTCGGCGACGGGGCGGAGCCCAATGCCGACATGTGGGCGAGCGCGGACGAGACCCGTGAGGAGATCGTCGGACTGTACCGGCGCGCGATCGCCCACGCCGACACCACCATCGATGCCCTTGCGCTGGACGAGGTCGGCCTCGTGCCGTGGTGGGGTGATGCGGCGGTCACGTTGCACCACGTCCTGGTCCACGTCATAGCGGAAACCCAACGGCACGCCGGCCACGCCGACATCGTGCGCGAACTCATCGACGGCGCGGCCGGGTTGCTGTCCGAGAACGACAACCTGCCCCCGGTCGACGAGTCATGGTGGCTGGACTACCGCCAGCGGGTGGAGCAGGCCGCCCTCGACGCCAGTGAACGCCGCAGGTAGGTCCCTGTCGATCATGGAAGCCAGACGGTGGCGGCGATGAAGCCGAAGCTGGCCCGGTAGAGGGATCACCTGCCGTCTGGCCGGGCCTGCCGTCTGGCCGGGCCTGCCGTCTGGCCGGGCCTGCCGTCTGGCCGGGCCTGCCGTCTGGCCGGGCCTGCCGTCTGGCCGGGCCGGCCGCAGATCGATCATGACGGCTGAGATTGTCGTACATATGTTCTAGGTTGATGTCATGGTCGAGGAGTTGACGCAGGCAGAGGACGCCATCGCCGCCTGCGCCGACGCGGCCACCTGGTCGTCCCCCGAGGGCGAGCTGATCGCCGCGCTCGACACCGCGCACCGCATCGAGCAGCGCCTCGCCGCGGTGCAGCTCGCCCTGATCCGTGAGCTCGACGGGCGGGGCACCGCCACCACCCAGGGCGCCTCCTCCACCGCGGTCTGGCTCCGCGAACGGTTACGCCTCACCATCCCGGCCGCCCGCCGCCTCGTCGACCTCGCCGCCGTCCTGGACACCGGCAACCCTGGGGTACGCAACGCACTCGCCGACGGTCGTATCACCGTGGACCAGGCCCGGATCATCGCCGACACCGTCGACGCCGTGCAGACCTCCGCGAGTCCCGAGGCCGCCGACAAAGCCGTCGGGGTGCTCGTCGAGTGGGCGGGGCAATTCGACCCCACCCTGTTGCGCAGACTCAGCACCCGCATCCTCGACCATGTCGCACCCGACATCGCCGACGCTGCCGCCAAAGCCGCCCTGGATGCCGAGGCCCGCCGTGCCACCCGCGACCGCCACCTCACCCTCTCCACCCTCACTGACGGCCGCCTGCGACTCACCGGCATCCTCGACTCCGAAACCGCTGGGCTGCTCCGCGCCGCCATCGACCCCCTCAACGCGCCGTCGGGTCCTGACGACCAGCGCACTCCCGGGCAGCGCCGGCACGACGCCCTCGGTGACGTGTGCCGCCTCGCCCTGCGCACCGGCGAGTTGCCCGAGCACGGCGGTGATTGCGCCCAGGTCGTCGTGACCACCGACTACGACGGGTTGACCCGGCAACTGGGCGGCAGCACCCTCGACACCGGCCTGCACCTCACTCCCGAGGCCGTGCGCCGACTCGCCTGTGACGCCGGCATCCTCCCGGCCGTCCTCAGCGGAGCTGGCCAACCACTGGACCTCGGTCGGCAACGCCGCCTCGTCACCGGTCCTCTCCGGCGAGCCCTGGTGCTGCGCGACCGTGGCTGCGCCTTCCCCGGTTGCGACCGACCACCGCGCTGGTGCGACGCACACGTGCGCCGTGAGGCGCTGATTGATCGAGTGGAGGTGAGAGACCACCACCGCCGTCCTGTCGCGGCAGGACGGTGAAGCTGAGGGGCAGCCGGGTTCGGGAGGTGCCGGGCCTGGCGGCAAGCGGCCCCTGACGACGCCGAGGCGTGCCAGTACTGCCAGATGGTGCGGGTTCGGCTAGCGAGTCGGAGAGGTGTACGTGAGGAACTGGTGTGTGAAGCCCCCTAATGGACCACCAGCTGGGAATCTGGCAGATGGCTGGGCGCGGTGCGTACCCGCCCCTGATGGGCGGGGAACTCCGGGTCGGTGATGTGGACGGCCGGCTGGAGGCCACGACGAAGTGCCGCGGGGTAGTCGTGGCGATGCCGCGGGGGTAGAGCCAGGCGCCTCCTTCGACGATCGATCGGTCAGTGAACACGGGAACCGTCACGGACGTGCCTGATACCGCGTGGCCAACGCGGGTGGGGCTGGGTCCACCGTCGGCCGATCCGGCCGTGACGGGGCGGAGTCGCCGTAGTAGTCCGAGGTCGGGAGAGCCGGCCGCATGGCGAAGGGCGACAGCGAGGTCAGCAAGGAAGGGACTGTGATGGTCGAAGATCCCGGAGTGAATGTTCCGGGCGCGTGGCCTGACGCCGGGTTGGCGCAGGCGCGGGTACGACGGATGCAGACCAAATTGCACCAATGGGCGACGGCCGATCCGTGCCGTCGCTTCGATGATCTGTACAACCTGGTGTATGACCCGGCGACGCTGATGATGGCGTTCGACCGGGTCGCGGGCAACGCCGGGGCCCGTTCTGCGGGTGTGGACGGCTCAACCGTCTTTGACATTCGGGAGCGGGTCGGTGAACAGGCGTTCTTGGAACGCATTCGAGAGCGGTTGAAAGCGCGAGAGTTTCAGGCGTTGCCGGTGCGGCAGCAACTGATTCCGAAGCGCGGGTCGGGCAAGGTCCGCAAGTTGGGGATCCCGACGGTTACCGACCGGGTGGTCCAAGCGGCGCTGAAGCTGGTGTTGGAGCCGATCTTCGAGGCGGACTTCAAGCCGTCATCGTTCGGTTTCCGGCCCAACCGGCGAGTGCACGACGCGATTGCCGAGATTCAGATGTTGGGCACGAAGGGTTATCAGTGGGTCCTGGATGCCGACATCGAAGCGTGTTTCGATTCCATCGACCACACCGCGTTGATGGATCGGATGCGTCTACGGATCTCGGACAAACGTGTACTGGCCCTGGTGAAGGCGTTCCTGAAAGCCGGAGTCATGACCAGATCCGGTGATCGGGAGGACAGCCTCACCGGCACTCCTCAAGGGGGCATTCTCTCACCGCTGCTGGCCAACATCGCTCTGAGCGTGCTCGATGAGCACTTCGACGCTCAGTGGCGGTCATGGAGCCACGAGCGCCGCAAGACCCGGCGTCGCAACGGGCTGGGCACCTGGCGGATGGTCCGCTACGCGGACGACTTCGTCGTGCTGGTGTTCGGTACCCAAACCAACGCCGAAACGGTGCGCGAGGAGGTGAGCAGGGTGCTGGCACCTGTGGGACTTCGCCTGTCCGTGGCGAAAACCCAGGTGGTGCACATGAGCGACGGGTTCGACTTCCTCGGCTTCCATATCAAGTGGATGCGTAAACGGGGAACGGATAAGAGCTACGTCTACACCTTCATCGCAGACAGGCCAGTCCGCGATTTCAAGGCAAAGATCCGAACTCTGACCCGCAGATTGTCCCAGGCCGAGTACCGGGCAACGCTGATCCGGATCAACCAGATCCAGCGTGGCTGGGCGAACTACTTCAAACACGCGGTGGCCAAACACACCTTCGACAAACTCCAGACCTTCGTCTGGTGGCGCGTCGTGCACTGGGTGATGCGCCGCCAACGCATGCCTTGGAGAGACGTCCGGCGATGGTTACGCGGCCCTACTGGCTGGCGTCCCATCGCCCTGGACGGGATCGAACTGTTCAACATCGCCTCAACACGAGTCAGCCGATACCGGCTGCGAGGCAACACGATCCCATCCCCTTGGCCCTTACAGATCACCGACCAGATGGCATGACCTCGTGGAGAGCCCGGTGCGGTGAAAGTCGCACGCCGGGTTCGGAGAGCGGCCCGGGGAAACGGGGCAGCGGCAACGCCGCCACCGCGCCCCGGGCCGACTCAACCACATCCACCACTGGGCCGACGGCGGCGACACCAGCCTCGCCAACGCCGTGTTGCTCTGCGGCCACCACCACCGGCACCTGCACCACAGCGACTGGGCCGTGCGATTGGCCGGCGACGGTCACCCCGAGTTCGTCCCGCCGGCCTGGCTAGACCCCGAACAACTACCCCGCCGCAACCACTACCACCGACGAACGTGAGCGCACCACGAGCACACGACGATCACCCCGGTCAGCAGGCCGACCAACTGGGCGGCACGGCACGCTCTGATTCCCTCCGCCACCGAGACGAGGGGAGGCGCGGGACCATGATCCGCGCACCGCTCTCGCCCTGCTCCCGGGCAGGCTCGGTGCTGCCGGTGGAGCGCGGGTCGAAACCACGCGGGCGACGCCGCCGTTTCCGCCGTGCCCGCCGCTTCGTGCTCGCTGCGGTCGCTGCCGTGCCATCCCACACGATCGTCGTCGCCGTGCCCGCCGTGCCCGCCGTGCCCGCCGTGCCCGCCGTGCCCGCCGTGCCCGCCGTGCCCGCCGTGCCCGCCGTGCCCGCCGTGCTGCACAGCGATCCCCGGCCCTGGCCGGGCTGATCCCGACCGCTGCCCGTCTGGCGGCGGCCCTGCTGCCTGATCGCCACCCCGACGAGCGGCTGCAAATCGACGGCCGTTCGGATACGCGGCAGGGCGGTCACGAAATCCGGCGGCGAATCGTCACAACCGGCGGTTAGTCTGCCTCCGCGCGTCGTCCTGTACAACGCGCCCCGCGCCTGGTCGGCGCGGCATCGCCGCCACCGCCCACCAATGGCCGGCTCAATCGACTTCAGGAGAGTCAGTGACACAGCAATCCGTCGCGACATCGGACAAACTCGACGCCGCGGTGCTCAAGGTGGCGGGCGTCGTCGTCCTTGGCGCGATCATGTCGATCCTCGACGTGACGGTGGTCAGCGTGGCGCTGCCCACCTTCCAGAGCGAGTTCGACGCGTCCTACGCGCGCGTCGCGTGGACCATGACCGCGTACACCCTGGCCCTGGCCACCGTGATCCCGCTCAGCGGGTGGGCGGCCGACCGGTTCGGCACCAAACGCCTCTACATGGTGGCGCTGGCCCTGTTCACCATCGGGTCGGGGCTCTGCGCGACGGCCGACACGATCGGCGAGCTGATCGGCTACCGCGTCCTGCAGGGCCTCGGCGGCGGCATGCTCATGCCACTGGGCATGACCATCATGACCCGCGCGGCCGGCCCGCACCGGATCGGCCGGTTGATGGCCGTCCTTGGCATCCCGATGCTGCTCGGCCCGATCGGCGGCCCGATCCTCGGCGGCTGGTTGATCGACACGGCGAGTTGGCACTGGATCTTCCTGATCAACCTGCCGATCGGCGTCATCGCCCTGGTCTACGCACAGATGGCGCTGCCGAAGGACGCCCCGGAGCCGTCCGAGTCGTTCGACTTCGTCGGCATGCTCATGCTCTCGCCGGGTCTCGCCCTGTTCCTCTACGGCGTCTCGTCCCTGCCGGAGACCGGCACCTTCGCCGAATCCAAGGTCTGGGCCCCGATGCTGGTCGGCGGCGCGCTGGTGGTGGCGTTCGTGCTCTACTCGTTCAAGCCCCGGCATCCGCTGCTCGACCTGCGGCTGTTCCGCAACCGCAGCCTGACCATCGCCTCGCTGACACTGTTCGTGTTCATCATCGCGTTCATGGGCGCCGGCCTGCTGTTCCCGAGCTACTTCCTGCAGGTGCGCGGCGAAACGACGCTGGCCGCCGGTCTGCTGATGGCCCCGCAGGGCATCGGCGCGATGATCACCATGCCGATCGCGGGCACGCTCGCCGACCGGGTGCCGATCGGGCGTACCGTCCCGTTCGCGCTGGCGCTCATCGTCGTCGGGTTCTTCGGCTTCACCCAGGTCGACCCGCAGACCTCGTACTGGCTGCTCGGCGGGTCGCTGTTCGTGATGGGCCTGGGCATGGGCGGCACGATGATGCCGATCATGACGTCGGCGCTGCGGACGTTGCAGGCGCAGGAGGTGGCGCGCGGCTCCACGCTGGTCAACATCCTCCAGCAGATCGGCGGGTCGGTCGGCGCCGCCGTGATGTCGGTGATCCTCACCAACGAGCTGAACGGCTCCCGGCCGATCCCCGGCCTGGTGGACGAGAGTGGCAAGCCGATCACCGAGGCCGGGCTGGCCATCGCCGCCCAGCAGCGGCCGGAGCTGCTTGAGCAGATGCCGGTGGACCCGTCGCTCATCGAACGCGGGCTCGACTTCGCCGCCACGTCGTTCGCCAACACGTTCTGGGTCGCGTTCGGGCTGGTCGTGCTCACGTTCATCCCGGCCGCGCTGCTGCCGCGCCGACGTCAGCCGGCGCAGCTCGACGACCCGCAGGGCGAGTTGGTCAAGACGCCAGTCGTCATCCACTGACCGACCCCGCCGCGCCCGGCACCCGGTGAGGTGCTGGGCGCGGCGGGTACGGCGTCAGCGCAGCGGTCCGTCGCCGGGCCCGTCCGGGTCCTCGATCACGTGGATCGCGGCTTCCTCCGCGGTGGCGGCACCCGCGTCGATGCCGGCGTCCCACGCCACCGACTCGGCCTCGTCGTCCTCGCGGACGCCGTCGTCGTAGGCGACGAGACGGCCGGCGCGCGCCTCCGTCTCGTACCCGCGGCGGGTCAGCTCGTCCTCGTCGTCGCCACCCTCGGCGTACGGGTCGACATCCGGCACCTCCTGGGCGAGGTGTTGCGCCAGGGACTCGCCCGCCCGCTCCTCGGCCGGCGTGGTGCCGAACCGGTTTGCCGCCGTCCAGTGGTCCTCGGCGATGATGCCGGTGTCGAGGGGGTCGCCGACCCGGTCGTCGTCGAGGGTGTCGGAGGCGTCCAGGACCCCGTCGTCCTCGGCGACGTTCCACTCGTCGACGGAATCCATCCGTTCGGTCTGGCTCACGGCGGTCTCCTCTTCGTCACGATGCAGCAAAGTGCTCAGCCTATGACCGTGCAACGCGTCCGCACCCCGAGGCCTGCCCGCTGTGACGAACGGACCTCGGGGCGGGCCGTGCCGCGCGGCGGGTCACCGCTTCAGCAGCTCCACCACGGCGTCGGTGAACTCCACCGGTTGCTCGATGTGCGCGAAGTGTCCGCTTCCCTCCAGCGTCACCAGCCGTGAATTCGGCAGCCCTGCGTGCAGCTGCTCGGCCCACCGCGGGCCGCAGATGAAGTCGTACGCCCCGACGATCACCACGACGGGCACGGTGATCTCAGCGAGGTTCTCCCGCACGTCGAAGGGCGTGGGGTCCTGCGCGGCGGCCGGCGTCGCCCAGATCCGGACAGCCGCCTGAAACGGGGCGAACTCGTCCTGCCGGCCCCAGAAGTCCGCGAAGTACACCGGCAGGGCGGCGCGCAGAGCGGCCCCCAACGACTCGTCGTCCCTCGCGCCGCCGATCTGAGCGAAGGCGGCCGGAACCGCAGACGCCTCCGGCCGGTCCGGGTGCCGCTGCGGGTACGCGGCGAGGCCGGCCATCGCCTCGGCCCAGAACTCGGCGCCGGTGACGGGCGAGGTGTCGTACAGGGCGAGGCCGGCGACCCGGCCCGGGTGGGCGAGCGCGTAGCGCTGGACGACGAAACCGCCGTGCGAGTGCCCGAGGAGGTACACCCGGGGTTCGCCGAGGTGCTCGACGACGGCGTGCAGGAACCGGACATACGTGTCGAGACGGTAGTCGTGGGCGTTGTCGAGCTGCCCTGACGCGCCCGTACCGACCGGCTCGACGTAGACCATGGTGAAGTGCGCCTCGAGGCTGGGCGTCCGCAGGTACGCCCACTCGATGCCCGGGCCGCCGGAGTGCGCGACGCAGACCGGGCCGGTGCCGGCGACGTGGTAGACCTGCCGAACGCCATCCACTGTGAACGTGTGGGCACCCGGTGCGAGGCTGCCGACGTCGTGGCTGGTGGAACCCATGAACTATCTCCCGATCCGAGACCCCGCGCGGCGTCCGCCGACACGGCAACTGGTGCATGACGGGGACCAGATGCGCGTGTCGAGAGGAAAGTTCGCTCGGTCGGGGAAGTTTTTCAGACCCGTGCCGGGACGGGGTGGAAGAGGGTGAGCTGGCGCACCCGGCCCGCGCGCAGCAGTTGCAACCACAGCGCCGCGGGTGGGCAGTGCTCCGGGTCGTCGGGTGGGCTGATCAGGTCGGTCTCCCAGATCAGCACGTCGCCGCTGGCCACCACGTTGCGCAACCGCTGACGTACCCCGGCGGCCAGGTCGCGGTTCATGCCGTTGATCGCCAGCTCCCGGCCACCGCGCGGGCCGCCCGGCACGACCATCTCGGCGTCCGGCCACCAGTTCTCCCGGACCACCCGTTCGAAATCGCCGCTCATCGCCGTGGTGATCATGTCGCTGCCCTCCCGCCACCGCGAGTCGTTCGAGGCGGCGACATCCGTGTGCGCCACGTTCGCCGCCGTGCGCAGGCCGCCGGCGAGCGCACGGCGGGCGTGGCTGAGGCGGCTGCGGACGGTGCCGACCGGCACGCCACACACGGCCGCGATCTGCTCGTACGAGGACGCGTCGCTGAAGTACCGCAGCAGGGTGACGAGGCGGTCAGGTTCGGACAGTTGCCCGAGGGAGTGCCACACCCAGTCGCGCATCGCCGCCCGGTCCAGTACTTCCTCCGGGGTGGGCGTGTCGGCGGGCTGGGAGAACCACTCCGGTTCGGCGACCGGGACCGGTCGGGGCCCGCGCAACGTCATCCGGGCGTTGTTCCGCACGATGGCACGCAACCAGGAGCCGACGGCGGTCGGGTCGCGGAGCTCGCCGATGCGCCGCAGGGCGACGACAATGCTGTCCTGCACCGCGTCCTCGGCGTCCGGCCCGTAACCGAGGACGCTCAGCGCGACGGCCCGCATCCCGGCCTCGTGCCGCGCCAGCAGCGCCCCGAGCGCGGCCGCGTCGCCCGTCTGCGCGAGCACGACCAGCTCCGCGTCGCTCTGCGTCACGCCCAGTTCCTCCCCGAAACGCCTGTTCTGAACGCTTGTGCTCCAACCAGCCTACGGCGGGCCGGCGCGCCGATGCTCCGGCCGGTCGGTCGTCCTACGGCGGATGGGCCGGCGGCGCGGGTGCCGGCTGCCGAGCTACCGCAGGCTGGGCCAGGATGAGAGGGTGCAGCCCGAACCGGTCGACCACGCGCCCCGGCAGGCCTTCCCTCGGGCGGTCCTGCGGCAGCGCTGGGAGGACCTCGCCTTTCTGCATTGGGCAGTCGCGCCGGAGGTCGTCGCGCCGTTGCTGCCCATCGGCACTCGCCCGGACACGGTGGAGGGGGTCAGCTACGTCGGCCTGATCGGGTTTCGGATGGTCGGGCTGGGCTTCGGTCGCGGCCCGGGGGTGCCCTACTTCGGCACCTTCGCCGAGACCAACGTCCGGCTCTACTCGGTCGACGACGCCGGCCGACGAGCGGTCGTGTTCCGGTCGCTCGACGCGTCCCGCCTGGTGCCGGTGCTGGTGGCGCGGGCGACGCTACGCCTGCCGTACCTCTGGTCGTCGATGCGGTTGGATCGCGACGGCGACCGGCGCTCCTACCGTTGCCGGCGGCGCTGGCCCGGCCCGGCCGGCGCGACGAGCCGGATGGCGGTGCGGGTGGGGGAGCGGATCGTCGACCCGACCCCACTCGAACACTTCGTCACCGCCCGCTGGGGGCTGCACACCCGCGCGTACGGGCGCACGCTGCACCTGCCGAACTGGCATCCGCGTTGGCCGCTGCACCGGGCCGAGGTGCTGCACCTGGATGACGAGTTGGTCGTCGCCGCCGGGCTGCCGGCACCGGTCGGGCCACCGGTCAGCGTGCTCTACTCGCCCGGCGTCGGGGTCGCGTTCGGCCCGCCGGTGGCGGCTCGGCCGCGCGGGGCCGGGCCGCCGGAGGCTCAGTAGCGGCCTCCCTCTGGGGCGGGCAGCGCGTCCAGGTCGGCCAGGTCCGCGGCGCTGAGCCGCAGGTCGCCGGCGGCGCAGTTGTCCAGCAGGTACCTCGGGGTCTTGGTGCCGGGGATCGGAATCACCTGGTCACCCTGGGCGACCACCCACGCGAGGGCGACCTGTGCGGGGCTGAAGCCGGCCCGGTCGGCGATCTCCCGGACCCGGGCGACGATGGCGAGGTTGGCGCGCAGCGCGTCCTGCTGGAAACGCGGCAGGCCGCGCCGGAAGTCGTCGGCGGGCAGGTCGTCGAACGAGGTGAACCGGCCGGCGAGGAAGCCGCGCCCGAGCGGAGAGAACGGCAGGAAGGCGATGCCCTGCTCGGCGCAGTAGGACAGCACCTCGGCCAGCGGGTCGCGGGTCCAGAGTGACAGCTCGGACTGCACCGACGCCACCGGGTGCACCGCCTGGGCCCGCGCGATCTGGGCCACCGTCACCTCGGACAGCCCGATCTGCCGGGCCTTGCCGGCCGCCACGACCTCGGCCATCGCGCCCCAGGACTCCTCGACGGGCACCTCCGGGTCGACCCGGTGCAACTGGTAGAGGTCGACGTGGTCGGTGCCGAGCCGGTGCAGGCTCTCGTCGATCGCCGCGCGGATGTGCTCCGGGCGGCCGTTGTTGCCGATCTTCGGTGAGTTGCCGGGGCCGCCGGTGGGGGAGGTGGCCACCAGGCCGACCTTTGTGGCCAGTACGGCCCGCTCCCGGCGGCCGCCGGCGAGCGCCCGCCCGACCAGTTCCTCGTTGGTGTACGGCCCGTACACGTCCGAGGTGTCGATCAGCGTCGCGCCCAGGTCCAGCGCCTGTCGGATGACGGAGATCGACGTGTCGTCGTCGCGCGGGCCGGTGATGTCGTAGCCGTGGCTCATGCCCATGCACCCGAGGCCGATGACGCCGACCTCGGGTCCGGTGCTGCCCAGCGTGGTGGTTCGCATGCGCCCCACGCTACGACCGGCGCTGGTGGAGCGCACTCGCGGTGGCGGTTGCGTGGGCGAGCCGCCGTGCGGCGGTGTCCGGTGATTCAGGGCGTCAACTGGGTGAAGCGGATGCTGTTGCCGAACGGGTCGCGCAGGGCGCAGTCGATCCCGTAGAAGCGCTCGGTGGGTTCCTCGGTGAACTCGACGCCGCGGCCCAGCAGCGTCTCGTACGTCTTGCGGCAGTCGTCGGTGGAGAAGATGAGCGAGCCACCCATCGCACCCTTGGTGACCAGGGCGCGGACCTGCTGGGCGGTCTCCTCGGACATCGCCGGTGGGCCGGGCTTCTCCAACAGGATCTGGCGACCCGGCTCCCCGGGGACGTTGACGGTCAGCCAGCGCATGAAGCCCATGTCGACGTCGGCGTTGACCTCCAGGCCGAGCTTGCCGACGTAGAAGTCGAGGGCCGCGTCCTGGTCGAGGACGTAGATCTGTGAGTGCGTGATCGCGGTGAACATGCACGTCACGCTAGGGGCAGGCGCTACCGGACGCTTATCCGAAACTGCTGAGTGACGACTCTCACCAGAAGCGGACTCGCGAGTCCGGTACGGTGGAGGCTAACCGGACTCGTGAGTCCGGATTTACCTGTCAGTGAGCACGAGGAGCCCCATGAATCCGGTACGGATCAGCGATGCCCTGCGCGCGGTGGTCTTCGAGCCGACGCGCGACCTGACCGAGGCGCTGGACGAGTTCTACGCCCCCGACTACACCCACCGCAACGACGGCGAGACCCTCGACCGGGCCGCATTCGTCGAGATGGTGACCCGGGTACGAGGTCAGGTTCTCGGCGGCAGCGTGCGGGTCCTCGACGAGCTGCGCGACGGTCTCCGCTACGCCGAGCGACACACCTACGAGATCACCCTGGCCGACGGGTCGACCGCCCGGCGGGAGATCGCCATCTTCGGGACGTACGCGGAGGATGGCCGCTTCCGCCACCTCAGCGAGACCGGTTTCGACCTCCCCGCCGACGACGTCGCCTGACTGACCCCGACGGACGACATCAAAGGAGAGAGTCATGCCCCGTCTCGCCGACCCCGACCCGAACGCCTTCCCGGAGGACGTCCGGGAGGTGCTGTCCACCCTGCCGCCGGATCCGATGGTCAAGATGCTGGCCCACTCGGTCGGTACGGTAAAGCTGTTCGTCGACCTCGCGAGGGCGCAGTTCACCTCGCTGGAGCTGCCGGCCCGCTCGCGGGAGCTGGTCGTCCTGACCGTTGCCGAATACGCGGAGTGCGAGTTCGAAGCCGCCCAGCACAGGCCGATGGCGCTGGAAGCCGGCCTCGATCAGCGCGTCATTGAGATCATCAGCGCTCGAGACCTCGACAACCCGGACCTGTCGGCGTCCGACCGGGCTCTCATCCGGTTCACCGCCGAGGTGGTGCGATCTCCACGCATCTCCGACGAACTGTTCGACCAGGTGCGGCAGGTCCTGAGCGAACGCGAGATCGTGGAGGTGCTTCAGGTGGTGGGCTACTACTGGTCGTTCAGCCGGGTCTGCACCGTGCTCGACGTCGAACTCACCAAGGTGTACAGCGACGAGCGGGTGGTCTCCGGCGACGCTGGCCGGGCAGACTGAGATCCATGGCAGAGTCCGACTCCGATCCGACGTCGGGCGGCCCGGATGCTCCCCATCGGCGTCTGGACGCCCGGCGCAACCAGGAGCGGGTCATCGCCGCCGCCCGGGAGCTCTTCGGCGAGCAGGGTCTGCAGGTGACGGTGCCACAGATCGCGGAGCGGGCCGGGGTCGGTCGCGCGACGGTGTACCGCAGCTACCCCAGCAAGGAAGACCTGATCGTCGCGGTCGTCCAGCGGCAGTTTCAGGAGCTGGAGCAGCGCACCCGCGCGGCGCTCGACGGCGCCGACGCGTACCGGGAGTGGTGTTCCTTCGTGCCTGACCTGTTCGGACGCCTCGCCCGCGACCGGGTCCTCGCCGACGCGTTCTTCGAGGGCAGGTTGGTGCCCGCCGCGCGCATCCTGGGCCTGGTCGGGCAGTTGGTGGCGGCGGCCCGATCGTCCGGCAAGATCCGCCCGGACGCCGGGGAGCGGGACATTCGGGTGATCCTCTGCGGGGCGGTCCGGCAGCTCATCGTGCTCGACGAGCGCGACCCGGCGGTGTGGCGCCGGTACGCCGACCTGGTGCTCAACGCGCTACGCCCCTGACACCAACTCGACGCGGTTCTCTACGACCTGAAGGAGCAACAGCGATAACCACCCTCTGAGCAGCAGCACTGCGCTGGGCGTGACCCTGGCTGACCGCGCAGCCACGACCGGTTTCCGAGCGCCGGTGTCAGGGTGTGAAAGCCCGCCGGTACGCGGTGGGGGTGGTGGCGAAGGCCTGCTGGAAATGCGCACGGAGGTTGGTGGGGCTGAGCAGGCCAGCCAGAACGGGCGCGTCACCTTAACGCGCCGGAAACGCGCCCGGTACCAACCCTGGGAACGCTCGTCGGACAGTCGACACCACCGACACGCGAACCCGGGGTGACCATGGCCGACAACACCACGAACGCGCCGACGTACGACGGGCCGGTGGACCGGTCCGGCAACGGCCGGACGCTGCCCACCCCCCGCACGAACCCGGTCCTGTCGCTGGACGATGATGACCCGGCCGACCTCGCCACCATCGGGGTGGAGGAGGAGTTCCACGTCGTCGACCTGCACACCCGGGAGCTGGTGCCCCGGGCCGGTGAGCTGCTCGATCGGCTGCCGGCCACCTCGTTCACCGCCGAGCTGCACCGCAGTGTGGTGGAGACCAACACGGCGGTCTGCCGCACCCTGGACGAGATCCGCGCCGAGTTGACCCGACTTCGCCAGGCGGCCGTGCAGGTCGCCGACCGGGCCGGGCTGGGCATCGTGGCGGCCGGCACGGTGCCGCTGCGCGCCGACGGCGACCCGAGCGTCACCCCCACCTCCCGCTACCGGCGGATGCTCGACGAGTACCAGATGCTCGCCCGGGAGCAGCTGATCTGCGGGGCGCAGGTACATGTCGGGGTGTCCGACCGGGATTTGGCCGTCGCGGTCACCCGCCGCGTCCAACCGTGGCTGCCGGTGCTCCTCGCCCTGTCCACCAGTTCGCCGTACTGGATGGGTCAGGACAGCGGCTACGCCAGCGTCCGGTCGCTGGTGTGGCAGCGCTGGCCCACCGCCGGCGACCCGGGCGAGGTGACCAGCGCCGCAGACCACGAGGCGCTGGTCGCCGAGCTGATCTCCTCCGAGACCATCACCGACCCCGCCATGATCTACTTCGATGTCCGGCCCTCGGCGCACGTGCCCACTGTGGAACTGCGGATCACCGACGCCAACGCCGACGTGGAGACCATCGTCCTGCTCACCGGCCTGTTCCGGGCGCTCGTCCGACGGGAGGTCGCCGCGCTGCGCGCCGGGGTGGACCGCACCGCGGTGCGGCCACCGGTGCTGCGCGCCGCCGTCTGGCGGGCCGCCCGCTCCGGGCTGGAGGGGGACCTGCTCGACCTGCCCCGATCGGCCCGACCCGTGCCGGCCGCCGAGGCGGTCCGCCGTCTGGTGACCGACCTGCGCCCGCAGTTGACGGCGACGGGGGACTGGCAGCAGGTCACCGAGCTGACCCGGTACGCGCTGGAACGCGGCAGTTCGGCCGCGCGGCAACGGCGGGCGTACGAGCGGCGCGGCCGGTTGGCTGACGTGGTCGACCTGCTGCTCGACGAGACCCGTGGACGCGTACGGGGGCCACTGCCCGGTGCGCCGACCACGCCGGCCCTGTCCACGTACGTCCACACCGACGACGAGGTCTTCGGCCCGGCGGGACCGGAGCCGGCGTACCGGCCGCTGCTGACCGCCCTGCGGGGTCTCGGCGCCGACGGACTGCGCCAACGTGAGCACGACCGCGACGAGGAGCAGCGCGCCCGGGGCGTGACCTTCAGCGTGGCCGGCGAGGCGAGCACCCGACTCTTCCCGGTCGACCTCGTGCCCCGCGTGGTCCCTGCCGCCGACTGGCGGAGCCTGCGCACCGGCCTGGTGCAGCGGGCCCGCGCCCTCGACGCCTTCCTGCGGGACGTCTACGGCGACCGCGCCGTGGTCGCCGACGGTGTGGTCCCGGCGTGGGTGGTCGAATCCTCACCCGGGCTGCGACCCACCGGGGCGCTGATGGGTCGGCGGGGCACCCGCGCCCAGGTGTCCGGAACCGACCTCGTCCGGAATGCCGACGGTGGCTGGTACGTGTTGGAGGACAACCTGCGGGTGCCCTCGGGCATCGGCTACGCCGTGCAGAACCGTCGACTGACCCGGGCGGTGCTGCCCGAGCTGCCGGTGCCCGACGACCTGCTGCCTGCTGACGAGACACCGGCGATGCTGTACCGGGCGCTGGTGGCAGCCGGACCGGCCGCCGCCGACGACCCCGCCGTCGTGGTGCTCAGCAGTGGTCCGGGTGACCCCGCCTGGTTCGAGCACCGGCTGCTCGCCGACGAGATGGGCGTACCGCTGACCGAGAGCGGCGACCTGCTCGTGGAGGAGGGCCGTGTCCAGCTCATCCGGGAGGGCCGCCGCAGCCAGGTGGACGTGATCTACCTGCGGATGGACGAGGAGGCGTTGCTGCACGCGCCGGGCGCCGACGGCGTCCCGCTGGGCTGGCCACTGCTCGCGGCGGTGCACGCCGGGCGGTTGACGCTGGCCAACGCGTTGGGCAACGGCGTCGGTGACGACAAGGCGTTGTACGCGTACGTGCCCCGACTCATCGAGTACTACCTGGGGGAGAAGGCGCTGCTTCCGGACGTGCCGACGTACCTGTGTGGACTGCCCGAGCAACGTGCCGACGTGCTGGGCCGGCTCGATCAGCTGGTGCTCAAGCCGGTCGACGGGTACGGCGGCGACCGGGTGGTGATCGGTCCACGCGCGGATGAGGAGGAGTTGGACGCCGTCCGCGAGCAGATCCTCGCCGCCCCGCACCGGTGGATCGCCCAGGAGATGATCGCGCTCACCACCCACCCGGTCTTCGACGGGACGGCACTCGCGCCCCGCCACGTCGACCTGCGGGCCTTCGTGTTCCTCGGCGACACCGCCGAGGTCGCGCCGGTGGCCCTGACCCGCGTCGCGCCGGCCGGCAGCATGATCGTCAACTCCTCCCGGGGCGGTGGGTCGAAGGACACCTGGCTGCTCGACGGAGCCGATCGACCGTCGGCGTAACCCACGCTTGACCCCCGCGTCATCGGGGCGCAACCCGGTCCGCCAAGCCTGGACCGGTCAGCGGCCCGAGCCGATGAGAGGTGGATGCCATGTGCGGTATCGGAGGTGAGTTTCGCCTCGACGGGGCGCCACCGGACATGGCGGCCGTCGAGCGGATGCTGCCCGCCCTGGCCTCCCGAGGCCCGGACGGTGAGGGCCGGTGGCAGCACGGCCCGGCGGCGCTGGTGCACCGACGACTGCGCATCATCGACCTGTCCGACGCGGGCGCCCAACCGATGGTCGACAGCGAACTGGGGCTGGCCCTGGTCTTCAACGGATGCATCTACAACTACCGAGAGCTGCGCGACGAGCTGACCGCCGCCGGCTACTCCTTCCGATCCACCTCGGACACCGAGGTGATCATCAAGGCGTACCACAGGTGGGGTACGGCCTGTGTCGAGCGGTTCTACGGCATGTTCGCGTTCGCGCTCGTCGAACTGGCCACGCGCACCCTGGTGCTGGGCCGCGACCGGCTCGGCATCAAACCGCTCTACCTCGCCGAGGGGCCGAGCCGGATCCGCTTCGCGTCGACGCTGCCGGCGCTGCTCGCCGCCGGTGACGTCGACACCGACCTCGACCCGGTGGCGCTGCACCACTACATGACGTTCCACTCGGTGGTGCCGCCGCCGCGCACCATCCTCGCCGGCATCCGCAAACTCCCACCCGCCACCATCCGGGTGATCACCGCGGACGGGCGGAGCACCGACACCGTCTACTGGCGGCCGGAGTTCACCCGCGCCGCCGCCGCACCGATGTCCGCCGGGGAGTGGCAGGAGCGGATCATGACGGCGTTACGCACCGCCGTCCGCCGCCGCATGGTCTCCGACGTGCCGGTCGGTGTGCTGCTCTCCGGCGGCCTCGACTCCAGCCTGATCGTCGCCCTGCTCGCCGAGCAGGGCCAGACCGGCCTGGCGACGTTCAGCATCGGTTTCGAGGCGGCGGCCGGGGAGAGCGGCGACGAGTTCCACTACTCCGACCTGGTGGCCCGCGAGTTCGACACCGACCACCAGCAGATCCGCATCGGCACGGCCCGGTTCGTGCCCGCCGTGCACGAGGCCGTCGCGGCGATGAGCGAGCCGATGGTCAGCCACGACTGCGTCGCCTTCCACCTGCTCTCCGAGGAGGTCTCCCAGCGGATCACGGTGGTCCAGTCCGGGCAGGGCGCCGACGAGATCTTCGCCGGCTACGACTGGTACCCGCCGATGGCGAACGTCGCCCGCGCGGACGCCGTCGAGGCGTACGCCCGGGTGTTCTTCGACCGTCGACACGACGCGCTCGCCGGGCACCTGGCGCCGGAGTGGATGCTCGACCACGACGCCAGCCTGGAGTTCGTGGCCGCGCACTTCGGCGCACCCGGCGCGGACACCGCCCTGGACGCGGCGCTGCGTCAGGACAGCCTGGTGATGCTCGTCGACGACCCGGTCAAACGGGTCGACAACATGACCATGGCGTGGGGTTTGGAGGCCCGGGTGCCGTTCCTCGACCACGAGGTCGTCGAGCTGGCCGCCGCCTGCCCACCCGCGTTGAAGCTGGCGCACGGTGGCAAGGGCGTGCTCAAGGCCGCGAGTCGGGGCATCGTGCCCGACGAGGTGATCGATCGGCCGAAGGGCTACTTCCCGGTGCCCGCCATCCGGCACCTCTCCGGGCCGCTGCTCGACGACGTCCGCGACGCGTTGACCGCGCAACCGGCCCGGGAGCGGGGCCTGTTCCGCAAGGATTACCTGGAGGAGTTGCTGGACGCGCCGAACGCCCGGCGGACCACGCTGGGTTCCAACGCGCTCTGGCAGCTCGGGCTGCTGGAGCTCTGGTTGCAGCGGATCGGGGTTTAGATGAGCGTACGGATCGAGGCGCCGCGGACCACCCGTCGGGCCCGCCCCGCCGGTCGCCGGCCGGCGCCGACGCCCGTCGTCGAGGACTTCGCGCCAGCGCCGTCCCCGGACGGCGCTTGGGTGGCGTACCTCTCCGACCGCGCCGGGACGCCCGGCATCTGGGTCCGCCAGGTCGGCGCGGATGACGCCGTCGCGCTGCCCACCGGTGACGATCCGGTGCTGGCGGTGAGCTGGTCCCCGGACGGGCAGTGGCTGGCTTGCGTCGTCGCTCCCGGCGGCGCGCCCCGCACCGAGGTGTGGCTGCTCCGGCCGGACGGCAGTGGGCGTCACCAGGTCGCCGGCTTCGGTCGGCACAGCGCGACGCCGGCCGGTTGGTTGGCGGGCGGCGCGGTCCTGATGATCACCGAGAGCGCCGAGTGCGGTGCCGCCCTCCTGGTCGACGCGGGCACCGGGCACCGGCGGGTGCTCGCCGAGGGTGACCTGCTCACCCTGCTGGACGTCACCCCGGACGCCCGCACCGCCCTGCTGCGCCGTGGCCCCCGCAACGCCCGCTGGCTGGAACTGCTCGACGTGGCGACCGGGGAGCGGCGGCGGCTGCTGCCGGACACCGGCCGGGGCAGCACCGACCAGGGTTGGTTCGGCCCCGGCGGGACGAGCGTGCTGGCCCGCACCGACGCGTACTCGGAGCTCGCCGCGCTGGTGCGGATCGACCCGGCTCGCCCGGAGGTGGCACCGACCCGGCTCGCCGGGCGGCCGGACGCCGAACTGGAGCAGGCCGCGCCGAGCGCCGACGGTCGCCGGGTCGCCCTGCTGTGGAACACCTACGGTGGCCGCAGCGAGGTGAGCCTGCTCGACCTCGCCAGCGGTGTGCAACGGGCCGTCGCCGCCCCGGGTGAGGTGATCGACGACGCCGTCTTCGCCGCCGGGGGTGACCTGCTCTGCCTCACCGCGCAGGGGCCGGTGCAGCCGCGGGAGGTCTGGCTGGTCGACCCGGCGACCGGGGCGCCGCGTCCGCTGCGGCCGGACACCGGCGTCGCGCGTACGGGCGGCAGCGGTGTCGCCCCGCAACTGGTCGACCTGCGTGCCCGCGATGGTCTGCCGCTGTCCGGGTGGCTCTACCGCCCGACCGGGCCCGGGCCCTGGCCCACCGCCATCAGCCTGCACGGTGGCCCGGAGGCGCAGGAGCGCCCCCGCTACAACCCGCTGTTCCAGGCTCTCGTGGCGCAGGGCGTCGCGGTGTTCGCGCCGAACGTGCGGGGCTCGTCGGGTTTCGGTCGGTCCTTCGTGGCCGCCGACAACCTCGCCGGCCGGTACGGGGCCATCGCCGACGTCGCGGCGTGCGCCGACCACCTGGTGGACAGCGGGGTGGCCCGCCCCGGCCAGCTGGGCTGCCTCGGCCGCTCCTACGGTGGTTACCTGGTCCTCGCGGTGCTGGTGAACTTCCCCGGGCTGTTCGCCGCCGGCGTGGCCGAGTGCGGGATCTCCGACTTCCACACCTTCTTCGCCGGCACCGAGCCGTGGATCGCCGCCGCCGCCGTCAGCAAGTACGGTCACCCGGTGCGCGACGCCGACCTGCTGCGGGACCTGTCGCCGATGACCCACCTCGACCGGCTCGACGTGCCGGTGCTGCTCATCCACGGCGCCAACGACACGAACGTGCCGGCGGGCGAGTCGGCGCAGGTCGCGCAAGCCCTGGCGGCCCGCGACGCCCCGTACGGGCACCTGGTCCTGACCGGTGAGGGGCATGACTTCCTGTCCCGCGACAACGCCGAGGCGGCGCGCACGGCAACCACCGCCTGGCTCACCCAGCACCTCGCCGCGACCGTGGCCACCGTCGGCTGAGGCGTTATCCTGCGCCGGTGGACGTCACGGCGCAGGGCGAGCGGTTGGCCGCCGACCTGGGCCGGTGGCTGACCGACCTCACCTTCGTCGACCTGGGCACCGACGAGGTCACCGCACGGGTGATCGACTCGGTGGTGCGGTGGGCCGAGGCCCAGGGTTGGCGGGTCTACCGACGCGCCCCCAGCGTGTTGCCGTTGCCGCCGCCGTTGGAGCAGCGGCACTCGGTCCTCGACGTGGCGTGTGCCCGCCCGGACGGCCCACCTGTGGTGGTGGAGGTCGACCACACCGACCGGGCCCGTACGGTGCAGAAGCTGCGCGCGGAGGCGGACGCCGGCCGGATTCCGATCTGGGTGCGGTGGGGTGTCGGGCGCTTCACCGCGCCGCCGCCGCCGGTGCGGATGGTGACCGTCGAGGTGACCCGGCGTGCCGGGCCCGCCGGGCAGGGTCGGCTGCACAGCCGCACCGGCGACCGCCCCGCTCCGGAGCACTCGACCGGCGGCGGCACGGCGGACGCGCAGGCGCTGCCGATCCCGCTTCCGCAGCCGGGTAAGGGCACCTGAAGCGAATCGTAAGCGGAGCCCGGCAGAGTCCTGGGTGTCACCGAAGCACATGACCGACAACCAGGAGATTCCGATGCGCAAGCTGATCAACTCGACCTACGTCACCCTCGACGGCGTCATCGCGAACCCGATGTGGACCTCCCCGTACTTCGACGAGGAGGCGTCGAGCCTCGCCGCCGAGCAGACCGACGCGGCGGACGCGATGCTGATGGGTAGGGCCACCTACGACGGCATGTCCGTCGCCTGGCCGAACATGGACGAGAACGACCCGACCACCGGCGCGGCCTACTTCAACAACGTGAAGAAGTACGTCGCCTCGACCACCCTGACCGACCCCACCTGGAAGAACACCGAGGTGCTCCAGGGGGACCTGGTCGAGGCGGTCCGCGCGCTCAAGGCCCAGCAGGGCAGGAACATCATCCAGTACGGGTTCGGCTCGGTCACCGCGCAGCTGATCCGGGCGGGCCTGGTGGACGAGGTCCGGTTCTGGATCCACCCGGTGCTGGAGGGCGGCGCCAGCCTGACGGCACCGCTGACCGACTTCAAGGCGTCGTTCGACCTGGTCGACACCCGGGTGCACAAGAGCGGCGTGATCGTCGCCTCGTACCGGCCGAAGACGACGGCCTGATCGGCGATCAGAGCTGGGCTCGGGCCTCGCCCGGGCTCAGCGTCGCGCCCTCGGCGAGCAACGCGTCGAACCGCCGCGGCCCGAGTTCGGCCCGCAGGCGATCGGCAACCCGGTCGACATCGTCGCGTTCGGCCGGCGCGGCGGGGGACCGCGTGGCGAGCCGGGCGGCGGCAGCGGCGCCCAGCAGCCGGGCGGCGACCTCGGGGGAGCGCACCGCCGCCGCCATCCCCTCCAGGGGGCCGACAGCGTCGCGCATCGTGGCCATCGCCTCGGCGGCCTCGAACGCCTCGATGTGCAGGGCCAGCGCGGCGTCCGGGTCTCCGCCCTGCTCGACCGCGTAGCCCAGCTCGACCAGAACCATCGGCAGGTACAGCGCCGGCTGGCTCTCGCCCCGGCCCAGGTCGGCGAGGTGGGTGAGATGGGTGACGGCCAGGTCGAGCTTCCCGTCGCGGCGGGCGGCCAGCCCGAGGCTCATCTCGGCGAAGACCAGCGCACCGGGCGAGCCCTGCTCCACCGCCAGGCCGTACGCCCGTTCGGCCAGCTCCCGGCCCTGGGTGTAGTCGCGGGTCTGCACCGCGAGCCAGGCCAGCCAGGACAGCTCGGCGCAGACCTGCGGCCACAGCGACAACTCCTCGGCCCAGCGCAGCCCCTCCCGGTGCAGCGCGGCGGCGCGCTCGTGCTCTCCGCGCATGTCGGCCAGCCCGCCGACCCACTCGGTCGCCCGGAGCCGGCCCCACCGGTCGCCGATCTCGGCGAACAGCGCGGCGCTGCGCGTCGCGGTGCGCTCCAGGGTGGCCTGGTCACCGCCTGCGTGCGCGATGTGGGCCAGGGAGGTGAGCACCGCGGCCTCGGTCCACCTGTCGACGGCGGCGGTCGGCAGCAGCTCCGACGCCAGGGGCAGGTCGCCGTGCTCGATCAGTGCGTTGGCCGCGAACCAGGCGGCGTGGCCGTCCGGGTCGGCGGCCACCGCGGCACGTACGTCGTCCGGCGCGACCGACTCACCCAGGGACAGGGCGAATCCGACCCGCCACGGGGCCGCCCGGGACTCCTGCTCCGGGTCGCCGGTCACAGCCAGGGCCCGCCGTGCCTCGGTGAGCCGGCCGCGCAGGTGCCAGTACCAGCTCAACGCGACCGCCAGGCGCAGCCCACCACCGTGGACCAGCGCCGATCGCAGGTTCGCCAGCTCGGCGTCTAGCAGCGCCAACCACCGCTGCTGGTCGGCCCCGCGCAGCCCCGGGTCGGCACGCTCGGCCAGCTCGGTGTAGTAGGCCGCGTGCCGTGCGCGTACCTCGTCGGCGTCGGTCAGGCGGTCCAGGCAGAACGCGGCGACCGATTCGAGCAGCCGGTAGCGGGGGCCGGCGGCGGAGTCGTCGAGCACCACCAGTGACCGGTCCACCAGCCGGGCGAGGGTGTCCAGGTCGGTTCCGCAGACGTGTTCGGCGGCCTCCGGGCTACAGCCGTCGCGAAACACCGCCAGCCGGGCCAGCACCGCCCGGTCGGTCTCGTCGAGGAGGTCCCAGCTCCAACCGATCACCGCGGTCAGCGTCCGCTGTCGGGACGGCACGTCGCGCTGCTGGGTGGTGAGCAGCCGGAACCGGTCGTCGAGCCGGTCCACGACCCCGCGTACGCCCAGCGCACGGACCCGGGTCGCGGCCAGTTCCAACGCCAACGGCAAGCCGTCGAGGCGACGGCAGAGCTGGGCGATCGCCGCAGCGGTCTGCCGGTCGAGGCGGAAACCGCGCTGCTGCGCGGCGGCGCGGGCGGCGAACAACCGGGCCGCCGCCGAGCGCCGGACCGTGTCCAGGTCACCGTCGTCCGGCACGGACAGCGGGGGTACCTCCCAGAGCAGTTCACCGGTCAGTCCGAGTGGCTCCCTGCTGGTGGCGAGCACCGTCAACCCGGGTACGTCGCGCAGCAGCCGGGCGACCAGCGCGGCGACCGGCTCGACGACGTGTTCGCAGTTGTCCAGTACCAGCAGGAGCTGACGGTGTCGCAGGGCCGCCACCACCCGGTCGGTGGGAGACAGGCTCGCGCCGGCGGTCTCGTAGGTGCCCAGAGCGGTGAGCACCCGCTCGGCGACGAGCGTGTCTCCGGCCGGCAGCGGGGCCAGCTCGACCAGCTGGACGCCGTCGGGAACGGACTGCGCGCGGGCCGTCTCGACGGCCAGCCGGGTCTTTCCGACGCCACCCGGCCCGACCAGCGTGACCAGCCGCTGCCGCGGCAACAGCGCGCCCAACTCGGCCAACGCCTCGGCGCGCCCGACCAGCTCGTCGAGCGGGGCGGGGAGGCTGGTGCGGACGACCGCCGCCCTCGGTGGGGCGCTCAGGCTGGCGTCCTGTTCGAGGATCCGTCGGTGCAGCGCGACCAGCTCCGGCCCCGGGTCGAGGCCCAACTCCTCGGCGAGCCGGTCGCGCAGGTCGGCGTAGCTGTCCAACGCCTCGGACTGGCGGCCCGCCGCGTACAGCGCGCGCAACTGCACGGCCCGCAGCCCTTCGCGCAGCGGATGGCGGGTGACCAGCTCGGCCAGGTCGGCGGCGACCAGGTCGTGTTCGCCCCGGGCCAGCCGGGCCTCGGCCAACCGCTCGTGGACGGCGAGCCGCTGCTCGGTCAGGCGGGTCGCCTCGGCGCGGACGAACTCCGCGTCGGCCACGTCGGCGTACGCCTCGCCGCGCCACAGCGCCAGGGCTTCGCTGAGCCGGTCGACGTCGGTGCTGCCCGCCAGTTCGGCGAACCGGTCGGCGTCGACGGCGTCGGCCCGCAGCAGATAGCCGGGCGCCCGGGACTCCACCAGGTCCCGGGCGCCCGGCTCGGCGTCGTTGAGCGCCTTGCGTAACTGGGACACCCGTACCTGGAGGGCGCCGGCCGGGTTGGCGGGGAAGTCCTCGCCCCACAGGTCGTCGATGAGGCGGTCCGCCGAGACGACCTGGTGGCGGTTGGTCAGCAGGTCGGCCAGCAACGCGCGGACCTTCGTGCCGGGCACCACCACCGGCTCGCCGGCGTCCGTGGTCACGGCGAGCGGCCCGAGCACCCCGAACTGCACGGCGGTCATCGTACCGCCGGTCAAACGACCGGAAGCGCACCGTGAGCGCCCCCGTTCTGCGCTCCATTCTCACCGATCGACCGAAGTTCGCCGATCCCGGGAATGGCGTGGGGCCGGTTCGGCGGGTAGAAACAGGGGCGAGAGAGCGCTCTCACCGCCCTAGACTGCGCCGGAGTCCGCTCCGGCCAGCGGAGAGGACGAACCGCATGTCAACCCCGTCCCGTCGTACCCTCACCCTCGCCCTGACGGTGGCCATGGCCGTCACCGTGAGCGGCACGGCGGCCAGCGCCGGCCGCCCTACCTTCGGCGCACCCGACTTCGGCCCGAACGTGACGATCTTCGACCCGTCCATGCCGGTCGGTGAGATCCAGCAGACCCTCGACGCCGCGCACGCCCGGCAGGTCGACAACGAGATGGGCACCGAGAGGCACGCCTACCTGTTCAAGCCGGGCGCGTACGGCACGGTCGAGCAGCCGTTGCAAGCCAAGGTCGGCTACTACACCGAGGTCTCCGGCCTGGGCGCCTCGCCCACCGACGTCGCGATCAACGGCAAACTGGAGGTCTACAACCGCTGCCTGGCCGACGGCGGCACCGGCAACTGCCTGGCGTTGGTCAACTTCTGGCGCACCCTGTCCAACCTGTCGCTGACCGTCAACGCCGCCGGCCAGGACGACTGCCGGTCGTCGGCGAACTTCTGGGCGGTGTCGCAGGCGGTGTCGATGCGCCGACTGAACATCGCCGGCGGCGGTCTGTCGCTGATGGACTACTGCACCGCCGGCCCGCAGTACGCCAGCGGCGGTTTCATCGCCGACTCCCGGCTGCCGGCCACCACCAACGGATCACAACAGCAGTGGCTGACCCGCAATAGTGAGGTCGCGAGCTGGTCCAACGCGGTGTGGAACCAGGTCTTCGCGGGGGTCGAGGGCGCGCCCGACGACGCCACGTTCCCCGACCCGCCGTACACCACCCTGGAGACCACCCCGCTGAGCCGGGAGAAGCCGTACCTCTTCGTCGACGACAAGGGTCGTTACCAGGTGCGGGTGCCCGCCGCGCAGCGCAACAGCCGGGGTGTCTCCTGGGCCGACGGCCTCACGCCGGGCCGGACCATCCCGATCGGCGACTTCTTCGTCGCGAAACCCTCCGACCCGGTACGCGTCATCAACGCCCAGCTCGCCCGCGGCAAGCACCTGCTGCTCACCCCCGGGGTGTACGACGTAGCGCGCAGCATCGAGATCCGCCGCGCCAACACCGTCGTGCTCGGCATCGGGCACGCCACCCTCACCGCGGTGAACGGCGCCGTCCCGCTGGACGTCGCCGGTGTCCCCGGCGTGGTCGTCGCCGGTGTCACCATCGACGCCGGCACGGTCGAGTCGCCGGTCCTGCTGCGGGTGGGCCGGCAGCACGGGCACAACGCCAGCAGCCCGCACAACCCGACCACCCTGTCCGACGTGTACTTCCGCGTCGGTGGCCCGCACATCGGCCGGACGGACACGGCGCTGGAGGTCAACAGCGACAACGTGCTCATCGACCACACCTGGGTCTGGCGTGGTGACCACGGCGTCGAGGGCTTCACCGAGGGCGTCAACGGCGACACCGACCGCTGGCGCACCAACACCGGTCGCTACGGCGCCGTCATCAACGGCGACCATGTGACCGCGACCGGCCTGTTCGTCGAGCACTTCCAGCGCTACAACACGGTCTGGAACGGCGAGCACGGCACCACGATCCTGTACCAGAACGAGCTGCCGTACGACCCGCCGACGCAGGCCGACTGGATGAACGGCACCGTCGAGGGCTGGGCCGGGTACAAGGTGGGTGACCGGGTGCGGCACCACACCCTGCACGGCGGCGGGGTGTACGTCTTCAACCAGAACAACCCGTCGATCCACACCGAGAACGGCTTCGAGGTGCCGAACCGGCCGGGTGTGACGCTGCACCACATCATGACCGTGAACCTCAGCGCCGGGACGATCGACCACGTGGTCAACGGCGTGGGCGACGCGGCCGACATGACCAAGGTCGGCGCGCCGGTCTACCTCACGCAGTACCCGACCCCGTAGGGGTCTCGGGCGTACCGACGGGGCCGGAGCCGGCGTGGCTCCGGCCCCGTCGACCGTTGCGCGTCTCCTTCCGCCCCGCTGGCGAATATTTCCAATGATCAGTCGTACTCTTGCGGGCTGGCATTCACTGCTGCCACGATGGCCGTCAATGCCTTCCGTCCCGAAGGAGTGGTCGTCATGGCGGTCTCCCGCCGCAGGTTCGTCACGTCCGTGATGGCGGGGTCCGCCCTCGCCGCCGCCTCCAGCACCGAGCTGCTCGCCACCATGTCCAGCCCCGCGCACGCCGCCAGTCCCCCCGGGGACGTGGTCGGCAAGGTGACGGTCGGCTACCAGGGCTGGTTCAGCGCCCCCGGCGACTCCGCGCCGATCGGCGGCTGGTGGCACTGGAGCCGCGACCGGTTCCAGCCGCCGTCGCCCGCCAACACCACCATCGTGTCCTGGCCGGACATGCGCGAGTACACCCGTACCTATCCCACCGCTTACCCCAACCTGGGCAACGGTCAGCCGGCCACCCTCTTCTCCTCCTACGACCAGCAGACGGTGGACACCCACTTCCGGTGGATGCAGGAGTACGGCTGCGACACCGCCGCGTTGCAACGGTTCAACCCGACGGGCGACGAGGGCCCGACCCGCGACGCGATGACGCAGAAGGTGCGCTCCGCCGCCGAGCGTTACAACCGCAAGTTCTACATCATGTACGACGTCACCGACTGGCTGACCTTCCAAGCGGACATCAAGACCGACTGGACGACGAAGATGTCCGCGCACACCGCCTCCAGTGCGTACGCCCGACAGAACGGCAAGCCGGTCGTCTGCATCTGGGGCTTCGGCTTCAGCGAGCCCAGCCGCCCGTTCACCCCGGGGCCCTGCCTGGAGGTCGTCAACTGGTTCAAGGCGCAGGGCTGTTACGTCATCGGCGGCGTCCCGACCTGGTGGCGGCAGGGCATCGAGGACTCCCGCCCCGGCTTCCTCGACGTCTACCACGCGTTCCACGCGATCTCGCCGTGGATGGTCTACCGGGCCAGGACCGTCGAGGAGCTGGACTCGTACTACAACAACGTCAACGTCGGCGACATGGCCGACTGCGCGGCACGCGGCATCGACTACCTGCCCTGCGTGATGCCCGGCGACCTGGCCGGGGGGCACCGCAAGCACGGCGACTTCTACTGGCGGCACATCTACAACATGGTCCGGCTCGGCTCCCAGGGCCTGTACGTGTCCATGTTCGACGAGTACAACGAGGGCAACCAGATCGCCAAGACGTCCGAGACGCAGGCCACCACCCCGGCCGGCGCGAACATCCGGGCACTGGACGAGGACGGCGTCGCCTGCTCCTCCGACTACTACCTGCGGATCACCGCCGACGGCGGCCGGATGCTCAAGGGACAGCTAGCGCTCACAGCGGTCCGTCCCACCCCGCCGACGACCGGCACCCCGCCCCCGACCGGCGGCGACCTCGCGGCCGGCCGCTCCACCTCGGCCAGCAGCCAGGGCGGCGGGTTCCCGGCGAGCAACGCGGTGGACTCCGACGCCGGCAGCTACTGGGAGAGCGCCAACGGCGCCTTCCCCCAGTGGTGGCAGGTAGACCTCGGTGCCAGCCACCAGGTCAACAAGCTCGTGCTGCGGCTGCCCACCGGCTGGGGCGCGCGTACCCAGACCATCACCGTGCAGGGCAGCGTCGACGGCAGCTCCTTCTCGACCATCGCCGCGGCCTCCGCGTTCACCTTCGACCCGGCCACCGGCAACACCGTCACCCGCACGCTGACGACCACCACGGCCCGCCACATCCGACTCAGCGTCAGCGGCAACACCGGCTGGCCGGCCGCCCAGCTCGCCAAGGTCGAGGTGTACGCCGCCAGCGGCACCACTGACACCCCGCCGACCGCCCCGGGTGGTCTCACCGTGACCGGCAAGACGTCGAGCAGCGTGTCCCTGGGGTGGACGGCGTCGACCGACGACACCGGGGTGACCGGTTACCAGGTACGCCAGGGCGGCAATGTGGTCGCCACCGTCACCGGCACCACTGCCACCGTGAGCGGGCTCAGCCCGTCCACCGCGTACATCTTCACGGTCGTCGCCCGCGATGCCGCCGGCAACACCTCCGGCGCGTCGAACGCGGTCACCGTCACCACGGACGCCGCAGCGAACGCGGACCTCGCCCGGGGCCGATCCACCAGCGAGAGCAGCCACGTCCAGAGCTACGCCTCCGGCAACGTGGTCGACGGCGACGCGAACAGCTACTGGGAGAGCGCCAACAGCGCGTTCCCGCAGTGGGTGCAGGTCGACCTGGGTTCCTCGCGCACGGTGGGTCGGGTGGTGCTGAAGCTGCCGCCGTCGTCGGCCTGGGGTACTCGGACGCAGACGCTGTCGGTGCAGGGGAGCGCTGACGGGTCCAGCTTTGGCACGCTGGTCGGGTCGGCGGGGCGGGTCTTCAACCCGGGCAGTGGCAACCAGGTGACGCTCACCTTCACCGCCGCGCAGGCCCGCTACGTGCGGATCACGGTCACCGGCAACACCGGCTGGCCGGCCGGGCAACTGTCGGCGCTGGAGGTGTACGCCAGCTGACCAGGCGTGGGGCGACCACCGGACATCGACCGGTGGCCGCCCCGATGCGTCGACCAACGCCTATGGGTGCTGGTGGACCGCTCGGACAGTTCAGCCCTGCTCCTCGCGTAGCTCATCGCCAAGTGATCGCTCTTTCACACCGACGTGGTGACCACTGTGCGCATCGGCTCTGTCAGCAGTAGCCAAGTGTCTGGTGGTATGTGCGGTTTGCCGGGAATGGCGCGCCGTTCCAGACAAAAGCAAAGCCCACCGGCCGTGTGTCCTGGCAGATGATGTAGCCCGAGCCGTCGGGGTCCTGGAGGTAGGTCCGCAGCCGACGTGCACATGGCGGACATCGTCGTCGACCTCGGGATCGTGGCTTTGGCCTCGTCCTGTCTCTACTCGAACGCTCGATGATTACCAGGGCACGAGGGTTCCGTCCCAGGAAAGGAATTCACCGGTGGGACCGTCGTCGGGTAGCAGTGCCAGCCGGACGGCACCCGCTGCAGCCTCGGCCGGATCTCCGCCGCTGGCGGAGGCGCTCGCGTTGAGGTCGGTCTTTCGCAGCCCGGGTGCGAGCGCGTTTACCTTGAAGCCCTCTGCGGCGAGCGCCTGGGCGTAGAAGACGGTCAACGCGTTGAGCGCCGTCTTCGACGACCGGTACGCGGCGAGTGAGCCTGTCGTGGGGAACTGCGCGTCCGGGCCGGTACTCCAGTCCAGTGATCCTGTGCCGCTGGAGATGTTCACGATCCGCGGCCGGGCCGAGCGGCGCATCGCGGGCAGGAACGCGTTGGTCACCGCAACGACCCCGAACACATTCGTTTCGTAGGTCCGGCGGAAGCTGTCGACATCGGTCTCGGTTACCGGGTTCAGGTCGACCGAGATTCCGGCGTTGTTGACCAAGATGTCGAGGTTTTCGACCTGACGGGCAACATCGGCAAGACTCTGCTCGTTGGTGACGTCGAGGATCAGTAGTCGGGCGCTGCCGCCGATCTCGTCAACGGCCCGCTGTCCCCGTTCCGGGTCCCGGGAGCCGACGTAGACGGTGAGCCCGGCCACCGCGAGCTGCCGCGCAATCTCCCTGCCGATGCCCTTGTTGGCACCGGTGACCAATGCCGTGGAATCGTTCATAGTGTTCATACTGCCGACGATGCTGGCGGCAGTCCGGCCGATCCAGGGACAACCGGTACCTGGCAGCGGAGGAGGCGCCCCATGGCCAGACAGGAACTGGCGCGGTTCCTGCGCCAACGGCGAGAGGACCTGCGCCCCGCCGACGTCGACCTGCCCGCCGGCGGACGGCGCCGTACTCCTGGGCTGCGCCGTGAGGAGGTCGCAGGGCAGGCGCACATGTCCGTCGACTACTACACCCGACTCGAACAGGCCCGAGGTCCGCACCCGTCGCCGCGGATTCTGGACGCTCTCACCCGCGCGCTGCGGCTGTCGCCGGCCGAGCGGACCCACCTGTTCCGGCTGGCCGGGGCGAGCCCGACACCACCTGCCGGCCCGGTGCGCCAGGTCCGCCCGTACGTGGCCAATCTGCTACGCCGCATCCCCGAGGCGGCGGCCGTCGTCACCGACGTCACCTACGACGTGATCGCGTTCAACCCGCTCGCCGACGCCCTGCTGGGCAACCTCACCGAGGAGCCCAACCTGGCCCGCCGACGGTTTCTGCACCTCGGCTACGAAAGCTCCAGCGCCGAGGAATTCGGTTATATCGCAGTGGCGCGGCTACGCGCCGCCGCCGACCGCTACCCCCGCGATGAACCCCTCGCCCGCCTCCTGGCGGAACTCGGCACTGGCAGCAGCGAGTTCACCGAGATCTGGAATACCAACCCGGTACGCGCCCCCGGCCACCGGACCAAGACCATCAGCCATCCGCAACTCGGCCCGCTGCGGCTCAACTGCGACGTACTCACCGTCCCCGACGACGACCAACAAGTCGTCTTCCTCACCGCCGACCCCGGCACCCCCACCGCCCACGCTCTACGCCACCTCGTCGCAACCGGCTGACGAAACCCTCAACCAGGCGCGTGGACCCGCATACCAAAGGCGTCCGCACATCGGCAGTGCCGGATGCCCGGCACCGCTGGGCGGCGGAAACCGTGCGTGACGGCTTGCCCTGCTGCCTGCGCGCTGACCTACACCGATGCCCAATCCGAACGTCATTGGATCAAGAGGGCACAGAGGTCGGCGACGGCGTAACCACCAGTAGACGCTGGCCGCGTCGAGGTTAGGACGGCGCGGGCGGTCGGGAAACCCCTTCTCCTGTCGTTCCGGCCGATCTGACGGCCGGCATATCCGGCGATCCGGCGGGAAAGCGCGGGGCGTCCGACAGCCCGAGACCGGAGCAGGAGTGAAACATGCCTTTCATCACCGTGGGGACGGAAAACTCCGCGCCCATCGACCTGTACTACGAGGATCACGGATCCGGTAAGCCGGTGGTGCTGATCCACGGCTTCCCGTTCAACGGCGCGACCTGGGAGAAGGAGACCAAGGCGCTGCTCGACGCCGGATACCGGACGATCACCTACGATCGGCGCGGTTACGGTAACTCCGCCCAGCCGGCGTTCGGCTACGACTACAACACGTTCGCGGCCGATCTCGACGTGCTGATGAGCGAGCTGGACCTGCGCGACGTGACCCTGGTGGGGCACTCGATGGGCACCGGCGAGGTCGTCCGCTACCTGGGCAACTACGGCTCCCAGCGGGTCAGCCGGGCGGTCCTGCTCAGCCCGCTGCAACCGATGCTGGCGAAGGCGAGCGACAACCCGGAGGGCGTCGAGCGGAGCCTCTTCAAGGGTTTCCAGGACGCCATCATCAAGGACCGGTTCGCCTACCTGACGTCCTTCTGCGACGCGTTCTTCAACCCGGACCAGAACATGGGCAAGCGGGTCAGCGAGGAGGCGTACCGGGCGCACTGGCAGATCGGTGCGATGGCCTCCGGCAAGGCCACCCACGACAGCGTGGACGCCTGGCAGGAAGACTTCCGCCAGGACCTGCCGAAGATCAATATTCCGGTGTTGATCGTGCAGGGTGACCAGGACCGGGTGCTGCCCTATCCGGTGACCGGTCAGCGGCTCGGGCCGATGATGCCGACCGGCCAGCTCGTCACGCTCAAGGGCGCGCCGCACGGCATCCCGTGGACCCATGCCGACGAGGTCAACAAGGCGATCATGGACTTCATGAAGCAGCCGGCGAAGGCTCGCGCCTGACCCGTACCGGTAGCCGATCGGACACCAGCGCCGCGACACCCGGCCCACGGTTCGCACCGGGGCCGGGTGTCGTCGTCGGGTCAGGGCCGGCGGGCCACCACCGCACCGTTGGCGCCGGGGGCGTCGAACGGCAGGGTCCGCACGTCGACGAAGCCGGCGTCGGTCAGCCAGGCGGCATACTCGGCACCCGAGTAGTTCCGGCCGCCCTCGGTCTCGACCAGCATGTTCATCCCCATCAGGGCCGCCTCCGGTGGGCCGGTGCGCTCGTCGTTGAGCAGCAGTTCACAGACGACGATCGCCCCGCCGGGCGGCAACGCCGCGTGGCACCGGGCCAGCAGCGCCCGGTTCGTGGGCTCGTCCCAGTCGTGCAGGATCATGCTGAGCAGGATGACGTCGTGCCCGTCCGGCAGGGCGGGGTCGGCGAGGAAGTCGCCGGCCACCGCGTCGATCCGCCCGGTCAGGCCGGCCTCCGCGATCCGCTCCCGGGCCCGTACGCAGACGTGCGGCAGATCCAACACGGTGGCGCGCAGTTCGGGCAGGCGGCGGCAGAACTCGATCGGGAACGCGCCGGCCCCGCCGCCGACATCGAGCAGCAGTCGGTGCGTGGAGAAGTCGTATGCGTCGGCCAACGCGCTGGCGGTGAAGCTGGACGTGGAGAACATCGCGTCCCAGAACTGCGCCAACATTTCCGGGTCGGCGGTGTCGAACATCGACTGTTGGGCCTCCGGATCCCAGGTCAACGGCCGATCCGTGCGCAGGGCCTCGCCGATGCGGTGCCAGGGCAGGTAGGTGCGCAGGTCCGAGTAGCGGACCTGCGCGCCGAAGTAGTACGGCCGACCCTCGACCAGGAACTGCTCGGCCAACTCGGAGTTGCGATAACCGTCGCCGGCCTTCTCCAGCAGGCCGAGCGAGGCACTGGCGGCCAGCAACAGGTCCGCGGGCCGGTCGGGCAGCCCGAACTCGGCGGCGGCCTCCTCGACGGTCATCGTCCGCCCGCCGGCCAACCGGGTGAACAGGCCCAGCTCGACGCCGACCGCGAGAGTCTTGAACCCCCACACACCGGCCACCAGGCGCATGAGGGGAGTCGGAGTGATCATGCGGTCATCAGATCACGATTTCCTTCCGTCCACGATGGGCGGTCACGCCCGCACCAACGTCTGCAACTCCGCGGCAACCCGGCAGCGGCAGCACCCTGCCAACCAGCTGCGCCGATCAATGGCAGCGGAGCAGTTCGACACGCCGGGCGTCGCCCTGCTGAACTGCCACCGATCGGTGTACCGGCAGCGCGTTCGGCCTGCCTAGCGTCGGCGGACCCGGCGTGCGGCGAGGCTCACCGCCGTGCTGCCGGCCGCCATCCCGACCAGCACCAGCACCGCCCCGACAGCCCACAGGCCGCTGTCGTCGGTCGACGCCGCCCGCCACGTCCAGGCCGCCGTGAACGCGACAGTCATCACCAGCGCCACCAGCCACGGGCTGAGCCGCGTCCCGGCGAGCGCGGCCAACAGCACCAGCGTCAGCACGCAGCCGATCACCTGCCACGGCTCGTACGGGCCGCTCGTCGCACCGGTCTGCGCGTCGACCGTGTACTCGTCGTCCCAACCCAGCCAGAGCAGCCAGGCCCCGACCGTGGCCGCCGCCAGGAACAGAACACCGAGCAGTGCGCGTGTACCCCTCGTCGCCGTCATCCGGCGATCATCCCTCGCACCGCGTTCGAAGAGAATGAGGTTCGGTACCCAGCGGCCAGACTCGATAGACTCGCTGCCGCTGATGGGGAGGATCGGATGAAATTTCTGTCGTCGCGGCCGAAGCCGCTGCCGGAGGAATTGAAACGCCGCTCGCGCGAGGCCCTGGCGCTCTTCGACGCCGGCGAGTACGCGTCCGCCGAACGGGCCTGGGAGGCACTGCTGACCGACTGCGATCGGGACCTCGGTCCGGCCCATCCCGAGACCATCACCACACTGGACCGCCTCGGGTCGGCGATGCTCCGCCAGCGACGTCCCGACGAGTCGGCCGACCGGCACCGTGAAGCCCACCGCCGGGCGGTCCGTGCGTTCGGCCGCAACGATCCGGCGACCCTGATCTACGCCTACAACCTCGGGTGCGCGCTCGTCGAGACCCAACAGTGGGGTGAAGGGCTGCCGGTGCTCACGGAGACGCTGCGGCGGCAGCGAAGCCGGCTGGGCAAGTCCCATCCGGACACTCTCGCCACGGCCAGGACACTCGGTGCGTCACAGTTCCTGGCTGGTGACACGCTGGCCGCACTGCAGCTCCTGGGGGCCAGCTACAACCTCGCCTCCGAGGCCTTCGGGCCGGACGATCCGCTGACCCAGGACCTTGCCGAGAACCTGGGGATGGTGCTGCGCGACTCCAGCCAGTCCTGATAACGATCGTTGAGGATGTTGCCCCGGCCGGTGGTGATCCTCTACGGTCGGCTCAGCGGTGGGCGGTGCGGTCCGCATCCGACCGGACGCCGCCGGTTGCCCGTCGCGCGGGCCGGGATGGTGGAGTCCCGGGTCGCCCCGTCGGCGGGAGACTCGGCGGTCGTGTGACTCCAGCTCGTACCCCGGGTGTTGCTGCCCGGCGCGGCTCCCCGCGGAGCCGCCGGCGAGCCGGGCACGCCGATCCCACCGGGAGAAGCCCCGTGTTCCTCAGCCCGCACGAGCAGGACCGCCTGCTCGTCCACGTGGCGGCCGATGTCGCCCGCGCCCGCCGCGAGCGCGGCCTGCGCCTCAACTACCCCGAAGCCGTCGCGATCATCACCGCGTTCCTGCTCGAAGGGGCCCGCGACGGCCGGTCGGTCGTCGACCTGATGTCGGCCGGCCGGACCGTGCTCGGCCGCGACGACGTCCAGGACGGCATCCCCGAGCTGCTGAGGGAGGTGCAGGTGGAGGCGACGTTCCCGGACGGCACCAAGCTGGTGACGGTGCACCACCCGATCCCGTGATCCCGGGGGAGATCCTGCCGGCGGCCGACCCGGTCGAGATCAACACGGGCCGTCCGGTGACCACGATGCTCGTGGTCAACACCGCCGACCGGCCGGTGCAGGTGGGCTCGCACTACCACTTCGCCGAGGCCAACCCGGCGTTGGCGTTCGACCGGGACGTCGCCTGGGGGCAGCGGCTCGCCGTGCCGGCGGGTACCTCGGTCCGGTTCGAGCCGGGCATCAGCCGCAGCGTCGACCTCGTCCCGCTCGGCGGCGCGCGCATCGTCGCGGGGCTGCGCAGCGAGTGCGCCGGACCGTTGGACCGGTCACCGGCCGACGGGTCGCCGCGGTGAGCGCCGTGCGGCGCGACCGCTACATCGACCTGTACGGGCCGACGACCGGTGACCGGATCCGGCTGGCCGACACCAACCTGCTGATCGAGGTGGAGACCGACCACTGCGTGGGCGGTGACGAGGCGGTCTTCGGTGGCGGGAAGGTGATCCGCGAGTCGATGGGGCAGTCCCGGGCCACCCGCGCCGAGGGTGCACTGGACACCGTCATCACCGGTGCCGTGGTGCTCGACCACTGGGGTGTGGTCAAGGCCGACGTGGGGCTGCGCGACGGACGGATCGTGGCGCTCGGCCGGGCCGGCAACCCGGACACCATGCCCGGTGTCCACCCCGACCTGGTCATCGGACCGTCGACCGAGGTGATCGCCGGCAACGGGCGGATCCTCACCGCCGGCGCGGTGGACACCCACGTGCACTTCATCTGCCCGCAGATCGTCACCGAGGCCCTGGCCAGCGGGATCACCACGCTCGTCGGCGGCGGCACCGGGCCGGCCGAGGGAACCCGGGCGACCACTGTCACCCCGAACGGCTGGCACCTGGCCCGGATGCACGAGGCGCTCGACACCATGCCGGTCAACGTGCTGCTGCTCGGCAAGGGCAACACCGTCTCCGAAGAGGCGCTCTGGGAACAACTGCGAGCCGGCGCGGGCGGCTTCAAGCTGCACGAGGACTGGGGCACCACTCCGGCGGCCATCGACGCCTGCCTGCGGGTGGCGGACGCGTCCGGGGTGCAGGTGTCGATCCACACCGACACGCTCAACGAGGCCGGGTTCGTCGCCGACACCCTGCGGGCGATCGGCGGGAGGGCCATCCACTCGTACCACACCGAGGGCGCCGGCGGCGGGCACGCACCGGACATCATCACCGTGGCCAGCGAACCGAACGTGCTGCCGTCGTCGACCAACCCGACCCGGCCGTACACCGCGAACACCCTCGCCGAGCACCTGGACATGCTGATGGTCTGCCACCACCTCAACCCGTCCGTGCCGGAGGACCTGGCCTTCGCCGAGAGCAGGATCCGACCGTCGACCATGGCCGCCGAGGACCTGCTGCACGACCTCGGCGCGATCTCCATCATCGGCTCGGACGCGCAGGCGATGGGTCGGGTCGGCGAGGTGATCCTGCGGACCTGGCAGAGCGCGCACGTGATGAAGGACCGGGTGGGCGCGCTGCCGGGTGACGGCGCCGCCGACAACCACCGGGCTCGGAGGTACGTGGCGAAGTACACCATCTGCGCGGCGATGGCGAACGGACTGGAAGGGGAGATCGGCTCGGTCGAGCCGGGCAAACTCGCCGATCTGGTGCTCTGGGATCCGGCGTTCTTCGGCGTACGACCGCACCTGGTGCTCAAGGGCGGCATGATCGCGTACGCCCAGATGGGTGACGCGAACGCCTCGATCCCGACGCCGCAGCCGATGCTGCCGCGGCCGATGTTCGGGGCGTACGGCGCCGCGGCGGCCGCCACCAGCCTGGCGTTCGTGGCACCGGCGGCCCTGGACGCCGGGCTCCGCCTGGACGTACGACGTCGGGTGGTGCCGGTCAGCGACGTGCGCTCGCGGGGCAAGGCCGACCTGCCGGAGAACAACGCCATGCCGCGCATCGAGGTGGAGCCGGACACCTTCACCGTCCGGATCGACGGTGTGGTGGTGGAGCCGGACCCGGTGACCCGGCTGCCGATGGCCCAGCGGTACTTCCTGTTCTGATGGCGACCCCGAGCCTGCTGTTGCTGGTGGCCGACGGGCGCTTCCCGGCCGGGGCGCACGCGCACTCCGGCGGTCTGGAGGCGGCCGTGGCCGCCGGCCGGGTCACCGACCTGGCGACGTTGGAGCAGTTCCTGGCCGGACGGTTGGCCACCGCCGGTCTGGTCGGTGCGGCGTTCGCGGCGGCAGCGCACCGGGCCGCCGCCCTGCCCGACAGCGCCGGTGCGGACGAGGTGTCCGGGCCAGGCGTGGTGGCGCAGCCCGCCACGCGGTCGAGCACGCTGGTCCTGCTCGACGCGGAGCTGGACGCGCGTACCGCCGCGCCGACCCTGCGGGAGGTCTCCCGCCGGCAGGGCCGGGCGCTGCTGCGCGCGGGTCGGACCATCTGGCCCGACGCCACGTTCGGCGACCTGCCCACGACGGCGTTCGGCGTGCACCAACCGTTGGTGCTCGGTCTGCTGTGCGCCGCGGCCGGGCTGTCCCGCCTCGACACCGCCACGGTCGCCGCGTACGGGACGGTGACCGGGGCGGCCAGTGCCGGCGTACGCCTGCTCGGCCTCGACCCGTACCGGGTCCAGGCCCTGCTGGTCG
Source organism: Micromonospora sp. WMMD961 (assembly GCF_029626145.1). Taxonomy (NCBI): domain Bacteria; kingdom Bacillati; phylum Actinomycetota; class Actinomycetes; order Micromonosporales; family Micromonosporaceae; genus Micromonospora; species Micromonospora sp. WMMD961. The sequence continues at coordinate 4,246,689 of NZ_JARUBJ010000002.1, read as the reverse complement.
GCCTCGCCGACGCCTGCGACGCCACGGCCGCCGAGGCGGCGCGGGCCGCCGACGATCCACCGGAGCGGCTGCCGGCCGCCGCCGCTCCGCTCGCCGACATCCATGCCGAAATCCATGCCACCTGGGAGGTGCGTCTCTTTGCGTCCTGACACCGCTGTGCCCACCGCCGAATCGACCACGTTGCTGTCGACCGCCGTGCCGCACGACGAGACCGTTCCACACACCCACCCCGAGCCGGGGGTGGATCCGCACCCGCCGCTGCCACGGCCCGGCCGCGCCCTTCGGGTGGGCATCGGCGGCCCGGTCGGGTCCGGCAAGACGGCCCTGGTGGCCGCGCTCTGCCGGGCCTTCACCGACGAGTTGCGGCTCGGTGTGGTGACCAATGACATCTACACCACCGAGGACGCCGACTTCCTCCGGCGGGCCGGCGTGCTGGACCCGGCCCGGATCCGCGCCGTGGAGACCGGCTGCTGCCCGCACACGGCGATCCGCGACGACATCGGCGCGAACCTGGACGCGGTCGACGAACTCGCCGAGGCGGTCGGCCCGCTGGACCTGGTCCTGGTGGAGAGCGGTGGAGACAATCTGACCGCCACGTTCAGCCGGGGACTCGTCGACCGGCAGATCTTCGTGGTCGACGTGGCGGGAGGGGACAAGGTGCCCCGCAAGGGCGGACCGGGGGTCACCTCCGCCGACCTCCTCGTCATCAACAAGACGGACCTGGCGCCGATGGTGGGCGCCGACCTCTCCGTGATGGACCGGGACGCGCGGGCTCGGCGCGGCGACCTGCCGACCCTCTTCCTGTCCATCGTGGGAGACCCCACGGCGAGCGGCGTCGCCGCCTGGATCCGGCACGAGCTGGCCCACCACGCCGCCCTGCACCCGCTCGCCGTGCCGGTGGAGCCGGTCTGATGCGTGCGCTCGCCCGGCTGGTCGCCCGGGCCGACGGCAGGGGCGGCACGGTCCTGGTCGAGCTGCACGGCGAGACGCCGCTCCTGCTACGCCAGACCCCGACCGACGGTGGTGTCGCCACGGTGCACCTCGTCGGCGGGGCGGCCGGCCCGCTCGCCGGCGACGACCTACGGCTGGAGATCGAGGTCGGACCGGGTGCCGCCGTCCGGGTGCACACCGTCGCCGCCTCGATCGCCCTGCCGGGCCGGCCGGGTGCGGTGTCCCGGATGGTGGTGCGGGCGGTGGTGCACGCCGGGGCCACCCTGCACTGGCTTCCCGAACAGTTGGTCGCGGCGGCCGGCTGCGCGCACCTCGCCGAATCCCGGGTCGAGCTGGCCGCCGGGGCGGGCCTGCGGTGGCGTGACGAGCTGGTCTGCGGCCGGTACGCCGAGTCGCCCGGCGGCGCGGTCGTGCACACGCACGTCGACTACGCGGGTCGGCCACTGCTGCGGCAGTCGATGGCGGTGGGACCGCACGCGCCCGGCTGGGCCGGCCCCGCGGTGCTCGGTGGCGCGCCGGCCACCGGCTCGTTGCTGGTGGTCGACGGGTCGCGGCCGGTCGAGCCGGCGGCGGTCGACGGGACCGTCGCCCGACTGCCGCTGGCCGGTGGTCCGGCGACACTGTGGACCGCCACCGCACCCGACGCGCACACCCTGCGTGCCCACCTCAGCGGGTGAGCCTCTCCGCGCCGCCGCGGCCCAGGATCGGGGCTCCCGTGTTCGGCATCCTCGCCCGGGACCGGTCGGCCTCCCCATATGGTCGGGAGGACCTGCAACCGGAGCCGCTGCCGTTCGCGAGGCGGCGCACAGGAGGCCGTGATGAGTGGGAACGAGCGACCCGAGGGCATCAGTCCGACGGCGGTGGAGGGCGCACCGGGCCTGTGGCGTGTCGACCTGCAGAGGCACGATCTCAGCGTTCCCGGACGTGAGGTCGTCCAGAGTCGGGTGGAGTTCACCCCGGACTCGCCGCCGTTCAAGCACTTCCACCCCGGCGAGGAGATCATCTGTGTGCTCCAGGGATCCCTGGAATACACGCTCGAGGGTCAGCCACCGGTGGTGTGCAACGCCGGTGATGCCCTCACCGTGCCGTACGGCGTGCACCACCAGGCGAAGAACGTCGGCGAGGGGGTGGCCGTCGAACTGGCCACGTACGTCGTGGAGAAGGGCAAGCCGCTTCTCACCAAGGTCGAGTGAGTCGGCGCGGGTCAGCGGCGCGAGCCGGTCGCGTCGGCGCGGTCGACACCGCGCGTCGGGTCGACACTGCGCGTCGGGTCGACACTGCGCGTCGGGTCGAGGCGGTCGACCAGGTCGTCGAGGCGCTCGACCAGGCCGGTGTCCGTCGGGATGTCCAACTCGGCGAGGCTGGCCCGGACCCGCTGGTCGAGGCGTTCGTGTTCGCGGCGGCCACGGGCCGTGAGGTAGGCGCGGATCCGTCGACGGTCCATCGGGTCTATCCGGCGGAAGACGAGGTTGCGGTCGACGAGGTGGTCGACCAGTTTGGTGAGGGTACCCGGAGGCAGCGACGCCTCGGCGGACACCTCGCTCATCGGGTGACCCTGGCCGTCGGCGAGGAGACAGAGCACCCGCCACGCCTCGACGGTCAGCGCGTCGTCGGCCAGCACGGCGCCCAGCCGGCGGGAGAGCAGCCGTTCGGCGCGGGTGAGCGAGCGCAGCAGGTCGGCTGGCGCCCCGGGCACGTCTGACATGGAACTCCTCGGTCCGGTGCCCCGCCATGGTACCGAGTCGTCCCGGTCCGTGGTGAGGTCTGGCCTTCGGTCGTTGATCGGGCAATCATGTGCTCATGTCCGCGCCGGCACCGCCGTGGCTGACCGTCGACCGTGGCGTGGTCAGCATCGCGCTGGTCTACCCGATGCGCGGGCCGGGCGGGATGTTCGGCCCCACCTGCGAGCTGTGCGCGCAGCTCGCGGTGGAGGAGGTCAACAGGTGTGGCGGCGTGCTGGGTCGTGAGCTGCGGCTGGTGCCGGTCGACGGCGGCGCGCCTCCGGCCGAGGTGGCCGCCGAGGTCGAGGCGCTGGTGTCGGTGGGGGCGGTGCAGGGGGTGACGGGGTGGCACATCTCGTCGGTGCGCCAGGCGCTGGCACCCCGCATCGCGCAGCGGGTGCCGTACGTCTACACCGCACTGTACGAGGGTGGTGAACGTACCGAAGGGGTCTTCCTGACCAGCGAGACGCCGGACGCCCAACTGTGGCCGGCGATGCGGTTGCTCGCCGCGGAGCACCGGGTGCGTCGCTGGTTCGTGGTCGGCAACGACTACGTGTGGCCCCGTCGGACGGCACGGGCGGCCCAGCGGTACGCGGTGCGCGGCGGCGGGCAGGTGGTGGGCCAGCACTTCCTGCCGTTGGACGCGCACGACTTCGGCGAGGTGTTGCGGCGCATCGAGCACAGCGACGCGGACGCGGTGCTGATGCTGCTGGTCGGTGCGGACGCGGTGCGGTTCAACCGGGCGTTCGCCCGCTCCGGGCTGGACCAGCGCTGTCTGCGGCTGAGCACGTTGATGGACGAGAACATGCTGTTGGCCAGCGGTGCCGGCGCGACCCGGCGGTTGTTCAGCACGGCGGGTTTCTTCGCCGGGCTGGTGACCCAGGAGAACCTCGACTTCCACGGCGAGTTCGCCCGTCGCTTCGGGGTGGAGGCGCCGCCGCTGGGCAGCCTGGGGGAGTCCTGCTACGAGGGCGTGATGCTGCTCGCCGCGCTGATCGGTCAGGCCCGGACCCTGGACGTACGGGCCATCGAGACGGCAGCGGACACGGTGGCGTACCACGGCCCGCGCGGTCGGTTGCGGCTGCGTCGGCGACACGTCCGTCAGCGCATCTATCTGGCCGAGGCCGACGGACTCGACTTCACGGTGCTCGCCCAGCTCTGAGCCGGTCCGCTCGGGAACCGCCCGGACCGGGTCGACAGGACCCTTGACAGCCGCACCCGATCCGGACCTAAGATACTTCCTGTGTGAAGGATCTGCCCTCTGGGCCGGATTCCACCATTTCGCGTCCGCAGTCGGTGAAATCATCTGCCGACCATTGTGGTGACGCCTTTATCAACCTATCCGAGCGGCCGGAACCGTTTTTTCGACGGTGCCGGCCGTTTCTCTGTGCACGCTCGATCATGGTCGCGGAAACAGTCAATTAAGGACTGGGAAACACTCGCGCAATGATGCCGGTCGACGCTTTCCCTGCCCATGTCCGAGTCGATGCCCGAAGCGACGTCCACCCGTCTGCCTCGGCATCGCCCACGCCAGCCCCATCGGACCGCACCGACCGTCCTTTCGCCACTTGAGTGCACCGCAGGGAGAGTAGATGTCATTATTCCGGGGCCGCCGCATCCTGGCGGGTGCCATGACCCTGGTCGCCGCGGCCGCGATGACCGCGTGCGGCAGCAAGACCACCGACGAGGGCGGCGCCACCGGCGTCACCGCCGACGTCTCCGGCGACACCGTCAAAGTGGGCCTGCTCAACTCGCTCTCCGGCACCATGGCGATCAGCGAGGTCACCGTTCGCGACGCCATCATGCTCGCCGTCGAGGAGATCAACGCGGCCGGCGGCGTGCTCGGCAAGAAGGTCCAGCCGGTCGGTGAGGACGGTGCCTCCGACTGGCCCACCTTCGCGGAGAAGGCCGAGAAGCTCATCTCCGAGGACCGGGTCGCCGCCGTCTTCGGCTGCTGGACGTCGGCCAGCCGCAAGGCCGTCAAGCCGGTGTTCGAGAAGAACAAGGCGTTGCTGTTCTACCCGGTGCAGTACGAAGGGCTGGAGCAGTCGCCCTACATCTTCTACACCGGAGCGACGACCAACCAGCAGATCGTCCCGGGGCTCGACTACCTCAAGTCACAGGGCGCGAAGTCGGTCTATCTGGTCGGCAGCGACTACGTCTTTCCCCGCACCGCCAACAAAATCATCAAGGCGTACGCGACCGCGAACGGGATGACCGTTCTCGGCGAGGACTACGCGCCGCTCGGGTCGACCGAGTTCGGCACGATCGTCAACAAGGTCAAGTCGTCCGGGGCCGACGCCGTGTTCAACACGCTCAACGGCGACAGCAACGTGGCGTTCTTCAAGGAGTACAAGTCGGCCGGTCTGACCGCCGCCGCCATGCCGGTGGTCTCGGTGTCGATCGCCGAGGAGGAGGTCAAGGGCATCGGCACCCAGTACCTGGAGGGGCAGCTGACGGCCTGGAACTACTACCAGACCACCCCGGGGGCGGCGAACACGAAGTTCGTGGCCGCGTACAAGGCGAAGTACGGCGCGGACAAGCCGACCAGCGACCCGATGGAGGCCGCGTACGTCGCGGTGTACCTGTGGAAGGCGATGGTCGAGAAGGCCGGCGTGTTCGACGTGGAGAAGGTCCGCGCCGCCTCGGACGGGATCACCTTCGACGCGCCCGAGGGCCTGGTCACGGTGGACGGGAAGACCCAGCACATCGCCAAGACCGCCCGGATCGGCAAGATCGGCGCGGACGGTCTGATCACCGAGGTGTGGAACTCCGGGAAGCCGGTCTCGCCGGACCCGTACCTCAAGACCTATCCGTGGGCGAGCGGCCTGAGCTGACGACGCCGGCCCGGGCGGGGCGTGTTGCCGCGCGGCCTGCCCGGGCCACCCGACCAGCAGTTCGGAGTACCCACCGTGACAGTCCTCTTCGGTCAACTCTTCACCGGCATCAGCATCGGCGCGGTGTTGCTGCTCATCGCGCTCGGCCTCGCGCTGACCTTCGGCCAGATGAACGTGATCAACATGGCGCACGGTGAGTTCATCATGGCCGGCGCGTACACCACCTACGTCCTGCAGCAGAGCATCACCGGGGCCGGCTGGTCGTTGGTGGTCGCGCTACCGGTGGCATTCGTGGTCGCCGGCACGATGGGCGCGCTCCTGGAACTGCTGCTCATCCGCCGGCTGTACGCGCGACCGCTGGACACCCTGCTGGTCACCTGGGGCGTGTCGCTGATGCTGCAACAGCTGGCCCGGGACATCTTCGGCAGCCCGAACGTGCAGACCCGCGCGCCGGAACTGCTCACCGGCAACGTGGCGCTCCCCGGCGGGCTGACCATCGCGAACAACCGGCTGTTCATCCTGGCCCTGGCGCTGGCCGCCGTCGCGGCGCTCACCCTGGCGCTGCGGCTCACCCCACTCGGGCGTCGCATCCGCGCGGTGGTGCAGAACCGGGACCTCGCCGCGGTGTCCGGCATCGCCACCTCACGGGTCGACCGGACGACCTTCTTCGTCGGGTCCGGCCTGGCCGGGCTCGCCGGGGTGGCGCTCACCCTGCTCGGCCCGATCGGCCCGACCATGGGCACCAACCTGATCATCGACGCCTTCCTGGTCGTCGTGGTCGGCGGGATCGGCCAGCTCAAGGGCAGCGTGATCGTCGCCTTCGCCCTCGGCGTCCTCCAGGCCACCGGGGAGTACCTCACCACCCTCAGCGTCGCCAAGGTGATCGTGTTCGTGGCGATCGTCGCGTTCCTCCAGTGGCGGCCACAGGGCCTGTTCACCCTGCGGACCAGGAGCCTCGCATGACCGCCTTCACCCCCGCGCCACCCGACACCGCCGTTCGCCCGGCACCCGCCGGGGCCGTACCACCGGGGCGGCCCGCCGGTCGCTCGCGGGTGCGGACCCTGGCCGGCTTCGCGTTCGGCGCGGCGCTGCTGTTCGCCGTCGCGCCGCTGGTGTTGTCGGACTTCCGGCTGTCCCTGCTCGCCAAGTACCTCTGCGTCGCCATGGTCGCGGTGGGGATCGGGATCGCCTGGGGCCGGGGCGGCATGCTCACCCTCGGCCAGGGGGTCTTCTTCGGCCTCGGCGGCTACGCGATGGCGATGCACCTCAAGCTCGCCGACGCGGGCCCGGGTGGGATGCCCGACTTCATGCAGCTGTACGGGCAGCTCGACGAACTGCCACTGTGGTGGCGACCGTTCGCCAGCCCGTGGTTCGCGCTGCCCGCGACGGTGCTGTTGCCGATGGCGGTCGCCTTCGGGTTGGGCTCGCTGGTCTTCCGCCGCCGCGTCCGGGGCGCGTACTTCGCCATCCTCAGCCAGGCGCTCGCCGCCGCGATGGTGATCCTGCTGATCGGCCAGCAGGGCACCACCGGTGGCACCAACGGGCTCACCGACATCAAGGGCTTCTTCGGGTACGACCTGGACGACCCGGTCAACCAGCGGATGGTCTACTTCGTCATCGCCGGCACACTGTTGGCGTTGCTCGCGCTGGCCCGTCAGCTCATCCACAGTCGCTACGGCGAGCTGCTGGTGGCGGTCCGCGACGGCGAGGAACGGGTCCGCTTCCTCGGCTACGACCCGGCATCGGTCAAGCTGGTGGCGTACGTGGTCGCGGCGGGGATGGCGGGCCTGGCCGGGGCGCTGTTCGTGCCGGCCGTGGGCATCATCTCGCCCGCGCTGATCGGCATCGTCCCGTCGATCGAGTTCGTCATCGGCGTCGCGGTGGGCGGTCGGGCGACCCTGCTCGGCCCGGTGCTCGGCGCGGTGGCGGTGGCCTGGGCGCGTACCGCCCTCTCCGAGCGGTTCCCGGGCACGTGGACGTACCTCCAGGGGTTGCTCTTCGTGGTCGTGGTGGCGTTCCTGCCCGGTGGTCTGGCGTCGCTGTGGGCGCTGGCCCGCCGTCGTGACGGCGGCGCCACGCCAGCCCGGCGCGGGTGGTTACGACCGGGCCGACGACGCGCCGAGCGGGAGGTGTCGGCGGCATGAGCGGCGAGCGGTTGGACGGGTTGTCCGTCCGTGACGTGCGGGTCAGCTTCGACGGTTTCACTGCCGTCGACGGCGTCTCGCTGGAGGTGCCCGCCGGTGACATCCGGTTCCTGATCGGGCCGAACGGGGCCGGCAAGACCACTCTCGTCGACGCGATCACCGGGCTGGTCCGGGCCACCGGCTCGGTCCGGTTCGGAGACGACGAGCTGTTGGGCCGCCCGGTGCACCGGATCAGCCGCCTGGGCATCGGGCGGACGTTCCAGACGTCGGCGGTCTTCGAGGAGCTGTCGGTGTTGCAGAACCTCGACATCGCGGCGGGCGCCCGGCGCGGCTGGGCGACCCTGGCCCGCCGTCGGCGGGGTGTCCCCGACGACGTGGCGGCCGCGCTGGAGACCATCGGGCTGGTCGACCGGGCCGAACACCTCGCCGGGACGCTCGCGCACGGCCAGAAGCAGTGGCTGGAGATCGGGATGCTGCTGGTACAGGACGCGCGGCTGCTGCTGCTCGACGAACCGGTCGCCGGCATGAGCCACGAGGAACGCGACGCCACCGGGACGCTGCTGGAGACGGTGAGCCGGGACCGCACGGTCGTCGTGATCGAGCACGACATGGACTTCCTGCGCCGGTTCGCCCGCAGCGTCACCGTGCTGCACGCCGGACGGGTGCTCAGCGAGGGCACGGTGGCGCAGGTCCAGGCGGACCCGCGCGTGCAGGAGGTCTACCTTGGCCACCCGGTCGACGCCGGGTCGGCCCGCACCGGCCTGGAGGCATGATGCTGACGCTGCGTGGAGTGCACGCCGGGTACGGCCGCAGTCGGGTGCTGCACGGCGTCGACCTGGCCGTCCCGCCGGACGGGGTGGCCGCGGTGCTCGGGCACAACGGCGCCGGCAAGAGCACCCTGCTGCGGGTCGCCGCCGGGCTGCTGCGCCCGAGCACCGGCACCGTCGAACTGGACGGCGAGGACGTCACCCGTCTCGGGCCGCACGAGCGGGTGGCGCGGGGGATGGCGTACGTCCCGCAGGGTCAACAGTGTTTCCCGCACCTGACCGCCGCGGAGAATCTGCGGTTGGTCGCCGACGGCCGGCGCGACGGCGCGGTGGCCACCGCCGAGGTACTGGACCTGTTTCCGGCGTTGCGTCCGCTGCTGCGGCGTCGGGCCGGGCTGCTCTCCGGCGGGCAGCGTCAACAGTTGGCCATCGCGCGCGCTCTGATCACCCGGCCGAGGCTGCTGATGCTCGACGAGCCGACCGAGGGCATCCAACCGTCGGTGGTCGCGGAGATCCAGGAACGAATCGTCGAGCTGACCCGGCAGTCCGGGTTCAGCGTGCTGCTCGTCGAGCAGCACCTGGGTTTCGCGCTGCGGGTGGCGGACCGTTACCAGGTGCTGGAGTCCGGCCGGGTCACCTCGCACGGCGACGGGGGTGTCACCGCGGAGCGCGACGTCCGGGCGGCCCTGGCGGTCTGACCTCGTACCGCCGCCAGGGCGTGACCGGTGGTCACCGCCAGCCGCGCTCACAGCCCGAGCCGGGGTGTGGCTTGCGCGTCTGTGTCGCTCCGTAATGGAGGGACAGCCCGGTGGCGGCCCGGTCGGCGGTGATCGGCATCATGCTGCCCGACATCGTCGCCCGGTCCGTCCCCAGGGCCGTCCCGTCGGGCGGAACTGACCCGTGGTGCCCGGTCGCTTCGTACAATTCCTGCCATGCCGGAGATCGTCGAGTTGCTGGCCTCGCCCGTGCACCGTTTCCTGGGCCGGCCAGCCGACGGCCCGGCACCCGCCCCACCCGGCGAGCTGGTCGACGCCGTCCTGATCCGGGCCGGCCTCGGCATCGTCGGCGACCGGTACTTCGGCCAGCAGGCACACCGCGACGCCAGCGTCACCGTCATCGCCCAGGAATCGCTGCCGGACGGCATCGGCCTGGCCGAGGTCCGGCGCAACATCCTGACCAACGGCATCGCCGTGGACGAGCTGATCGGCCGGGTGCTGGTGCTGGACTCCGGCGACGGTCCGGTGAGCCTGCGGGTCAACCGGGCGGCCCGGCCCTGCGCCTGGATGGACGTCACCGTCGGCCCGGGCACCTGGAAGGCACTGCGCACCACCGGCGGCATCCGCTGCACCCCGCTCAACGACGGCACCCTGCGCGTCGGCCCGATCGACGCCGTCGTCACCTGAGGAGAAGACCTGCCGGTGCGACCGTTGGTTCGCGTTCCTCGACGAGCGGGGCCGGCTCGTCAAGGAGGAACGGCTGAGTCAGACCGGGCTGATGTGCGCGGCGAGGACCCGCCAGCCGTGCGGGTCGTCGTGTATCCAGGTCCGGGTGTAGCGCAGGCGAGCCGCGTACGGCGCCCCGTCGAAGGTGCCGGCCACCCGGCCCAGGAAGAACGTCACCCCGGTCGACCCGACGACGAGCAGGTCAAGCTGCTCCTCGACCAACTCCCGCACCACCGAGCGGCGTTCCCGGTGTGCCGTCAGGTCCTCCTGCTTGGTGTACGTACGGCCGTCCGGGCCGACGCAGATCAGTTGGTCGACCAGCAGTTGGTCGAGGGCGTCGACGTCGCCGGCCCGCTGGGCGGCCTGCAGGGTGCGCTCGGCGTCGAGCAGCTCTGCCTCGCGTGCGCTGTCCGGCATCGTGCCGTCCTCCCGGTCGGGTCCGACCCGATCCCACCACGGGGCCGGTCTGTCCGCATTGTGACAGGCCAGCTGGCCGGTGCGGGCATGGATCGCCGCCGGCGTTCACAGGGTCAGGCGGATCCGTACGACGGTCTCCCCGGCGTTGGTGAGCACCACGACCTCGTCGCAGATCTGCTCCACGATCGCCAGCCCACGGCCTCGTACCGCGTCGGTGGCCGGCATGCCCAGGCCGAACGTCCGCGTCGGTCCCCGGTCGACGACGTCGCAGAACAGGTGGCCCGACTCGGCCCAGAGCAGGACCCGACCGCCGCCGGTGGTGTGCTGCAACGTGTTGGAGGCCAGCTCACTGACCGCCAGCGTCAGCAGTTCCACCCGGTGCGGCGGCAGGCCCCGGGCCAGCGCGGCGGCGCTGACGAACGCGCGTAGCGCTCGCACGTCGGTCGCCACCTGGTATGCCATGGTGTCCGCGAAGTGGGCGGGAGCGCTCGGCTCGATCACGGTGTCGCGTTGCTCGGCGGGCATCAGCCCTCCGGTCGCGGGTCACCGGTCAGCGCCACCACGATCGGCCCGTTCGCCGTGCACCTGGGAGCCTCGAAGTGCGCCATCGGACAGCAGCAACCTTTCTCGCGCCGAAGCTGTTGTCGCCACATCATGTCATCCGCCGGGCTCTTGCCCGTTCGTCCGTTCGGCGGCGGATCACCTGCGGGCCGGCCCGAAACGCGTGGTCGGTCCGGTACCCAGGGGACGCTCAGGTGGCCGTGTCGTAGGCGATGGACTCGCTCAGCTCCCGCCACCGCGCGTCGGACGCCGCGAGGGCCTCGGCGGCAGCCGAGGCGGCCGCCACCGCGTCGGCACCGAGCAGCAACCGCAGGGGTGGGTCGTCGACCTGGGTGATCCGGATGATCGCCTGAGCGGCCCGGACCGGGTCGCCCGGCTGCTTGCCGCTGCCCTGACGCAGCCGCTGCACGGCCGGGTCGATGACCGGACGGTACGGCTCGCTGATCGGCGGGGCGCTCATCGACGAACCGGCCCAGTCGGTGCGCAACCCGCCCGGCTCGACGCTGGTGATCCGGATCCCGAACGTCTCGACCTCCCTGGCGAGCACCGCGGAGAAGCCGCTGACCGCCCACTTGGCGGACTGGTACGCGCCCAGACCGGTGCTGGCGACCCGGCTGCCGACGCTGGAGATCTGGACGATGTGCCCCCGCCCCTGCGCACGCATCGTGGGCAACACGGCGCGGGACAGGTTGACCACCCCGTAGAAGTTCGCGTCGATCTGCGCGCGGAAGTCGTCCTCCGAGATGTCCTCGATCGCGGCGACGTCGGCGTACCCGGCGTTGTTCACCAGGATGTCCAGGCGCCCGAACCCGTCCACGGCGGTGTCGACGGCGGCGCGGGCGGCGGCCGGGTCGGTGACGTCGAGGGCCACCGCCTGGACCTGGTCACCGTACTGCTCGGTGAGGGCGTCGAGCTGGGTGGGATTCCGGGCAGTGGCGACCAGTTGGTCGCCGTCGGCCAGCACGGCCTCGGCGAGGGCACGCCCGAGACCACGGGAACACCCGGTGATGAGCCATACTCGCGGCACGTCGCTCTCCCGTCGTTGGTCTGCTGGGGCTACGGGCGGATGTCCAGGGCGCCGATCAGGCCGTCGCGCAGGGTGAACCGGTACCGCAGTTCGATCGGGCTGCCGGGGAAGTCGCCGGAGACCCGGGTCAGGGCCAGGTACGAGTCGCCCGCCTGCGTTGTCACCCGGACCGGCTCGGCGGTGTACGAGTAGGCGTCCATCGTCTTCTGCCGCCACGCGCGGATCGACGCCCGCCCGTCGTACAGCCGGTCTTCGTCGGCGACACTCGCGGTGTCCGCGAAGCAGGCGACGAAGGCGTCCAGGTCCCGGTCGTTGACGGCCCGGAAGTACCTGTCGATCACGTCGGGTAGGTCGACGGCCATCTGCTCCTCCTGCGGCACGGGCCGCCGTCGGCAGCCGTCGGGTTCCCGGTCCGACCTCACCGTACGAGACGGGGACGGTGGCGCGCGGAGCAACCAACAGAACCATCCCGCTGCGGCTGTCGGGTTTGCCGTCGGAGGGCCCGGGTAGCCACCCGGCTCCGGACGAAGGGCGGGGGCATGGCCGAGCTGGGGTTCGTCGACAAGGTCGCGGCACGGGCGGGGGTTCCGCCGGAGCAGGCGCGCCCACTGACCGAGGCCGTTCTGCGGACCCTCACCGAGCGGCTCAGCGGCGGTGAGTCGGGCGCGTTGGCCCCGCACCTGGCCGACGAGCTGAGCCCGCTGCTGGTCAAGGCCGCCGAGCCACCGGAGGCGTTCGGCCTCGACGAGTTCCTGCGCCGGGTGGCCGACCGCGCCGGCATCGACCGTCCGGCCGCTGAGCGGGGCACCCGGGCGGTGCTCCAGACGATGCACCGGGTGGTCGGGCACCGCGAGTTCGAGGACGCGTTGGCCCAGCTCCCGGCGGATCTGCGGGCGCTGGCGCAGCCGCTGCCACACGGCCCCTGACCGACGGCCGACCGCCGGACGCCTCGGGCACCGTGCTGCGACGGTCTTCGTACGGCCGGGGCGCGGCCCGACCCGCCGGTCAGACCACGCCCCCTCGTCTGAGGTCAGCCGGTTACCCCGCTGCTGACCACCCACTTCTGGTGTGCGCCGCCCGCGTACGTGCCGAGCTGGATCTGGGTGCCGTCACCGGTGTTACCGCCGGCGGCCTCCATGATCTTGCCGGACTGCGGGTTGCGGATCGACCCGTCGCCCTGCGGCTGCCAGACCTGCGCGCCGGTGCCGTTGCAGGTCCAGAGCTGGATCTTCGTGCCGTTCGCGGTGCCGCCATTGTCGACGTCCAGGCACTTGCCGAGCACCCGGTACGTGTCGCCGACCCGTGTCCACGACTGCGCCGCGGTGCCGTTGCAGGTCCAGAGCTGGATCTTCGTACCGTCGGCGGTGCCCGCGTTGTCGACGTCCAGGCACTTGCCGCCGACACCGGTGATGGTGCCGCCGGTCGGCGGCGGCGGGCTGCCGGGGATGGAGTTGAGCGTGTACCACGCCTCGGTGCTCCACAGTGACTGGCCGCTGGTGGAGGTGAACGGTCGCGGGGAGCGCAGGTGCACCACCCGGCCGGCCTTGCGGCCGGCCACCGCGAGGCTGACCTTCTTGCCGTCCGCCGACAGGGTGGCCGAGGTGACGGTCAACGTCTCCTCGTCGATCTTCGGCCCGCCGTAGTTCGCCGTCGCCACGTACCGCCATTGCTTGATCTTGTAGCGCGCGGCCAGCTCGGCGGCGGTCGTCGCCGAGACCGGCTGGGTGTACTCCACCTCGAAGCCCGTGGTGGTGGCGCGCATCGCGAGCATCTCGAACGTGGTGGCGGTGTTCGGGGTGAGCTTCTGCAGGCCGTACGACAGCTTGCCGGTCTGGCCCCAGTTGCCGCCCGCGCCGAGCCCGCCGACGTAGATCGCGCCGTCCGGGCCGATGTTGACCTCGGAGACACCCGCCTCCAGGCCCTGGGTGAGCCGGAACAAAGCGCCCTGGTACTCGCCGTTGACCTTCTCCACGTTGGCGCGTTGCAGACCGCCGTAGGTGACGTCGCCGATGACGAACTGGCCGGCGTACCGGCCGCTGGTCAGGTACAGCGGGGTGCTGGGAGAGTTGGCGATCTCGTTCTGCGGCATCCACAGCACCGGCGGGGTGACCGGGTTGGTGTCGAACGGACCGGCCGGGTTCGTGTAGTGGTTGAAGAACCGGCCCTGCTTGACGTGCACGAGCTTCGACGAGGGCAGCCAACCGCCCTGGTTGTCGGTGACGAAGATGCCGCCCTCCGGGCCCCAGCCGATGCCGTGCGGGGTCCGCAGGCCGCCGGCGACGTAGCTGACCGCGCCGGTGTCCTTGTTGACCTTGAGGGTGGTGCCCCGGTTGGTGGCGGGCTGCGGGTTGGTGGTGGCGCCGCCGGAGTTGATCGACACCGACAGGTTCAGGTAGAAGAACCCGTCGGCGTAGAGCAGGCCGAACGCGAACTCGTGGAAGTTGCCCCCGTACGGCCAGGTGGCGACGGTCTCCAGGCGCTCGGCTGCCTCGTCGCCGCCGGTGTTCACCAGCCGGGTCAGCCGCTGCTTCTCGGTCACGTAGACCACCCCGTCGACGACCTTCAGCCCCATCGGCTCCTTCAGCCCACCGGCGATCTTCTTGGTCGTCACGGCACCCGGAGTGGTCGCGCCGCCGGTGTTGCCGAGGATCCAGACCTCACCGTCCTGGGACGTGCCGGACTGGTCGCTGCCGCCCCAGGTGGAGACGACGAGCCGGCCGTCGGCCAGCCAGTCCATCCCGGTGACCTTCGGCTGGAAGCCGCCGGGTCGCAGATTGGTCAGCGTGTAGCCCGGGTGCACCCCGGTCAGTGGCAGGCCGTCGCCGGGAGTGTCGGCGATGCCCTCGCACTCCTTGCGTCCGGGTGCGGTCACCCGCACCACGCCGGCGTCGGTGCTCAACGCGGAGTTCGGTACGACCACGAAGGACGAGGAACCGGGCGTCTTCCACTCCAGGGTGATCTGCTGCCCACCGCCACGCTCGAAGTGGTCGATGCGCAGCGGGTGCAGGCCGGCGGTGAGGGTGACGGTGCCCTCCTTCGGTGGGGTCGCGCCGTGCAACCCGTCGTGGTTGATCACCACGGTGTTGTCGATGGCGAGCTTGGACCCGTCGTCGCTGCTGAGTCGGAACGTGTAGCTGCCGGCCTGGGTGGTGGTGATGTTGCCGAGTACCTGCGAGACGAAGTTGTCCTCGAAGCCGAAGTCGGCCGCCGAGGTCCAGTTGATGGTGGACATCAGCTTGTCCACGTTGGGGGTCTGCGCGGGTTTGAGGGTGCAGAGCTCGGAGAGCGGCACCTGCACGTCGAAGACGCGCAGTGTGACGCCCGGTTCCTGGGCAGGGGCGGCGGTGGCCGGAGCGGCCCAGAGACCGGCGGTGAGGACGAGCGCGAGCGCAGGCAGGGCGGGAGTGCGGAGTCGGCGTAGCAGGGGTGTGCCCATCGTTCCTCCAGGAGGCGGTGGAGTGTCCGACGGCCGGGCGAAGAGCAGCGGTGAGGAAGGCCGTCGGCCCGGGTCCGTAACGTCCTCGACGCCGACGAGTGACGTTGCGGAAACACCGGGTGGATGGGTCGAGACATTAAGGGGTTTCGATTGGGGTGTCTATGGCTTCGCCTCGATTCATCAAAAGTTGCTGATGTCCGTGCGAAAGTTCGTGGTGGTTGGCGCGGTAATGCCCGGTGCGCCGGTCTGCGTCCGGTGCCCGCATCGCGGACTGGACCCGGCGTCGGGCCGCTGCCGTGCACGCGCCACGATAGGCGCGTGCACTCCGAACTCCAGCGCTACCTCGACAACCTGGTCGCCGCCGCCCGGGACGTGCTCGGGGCCGACCTGGCCGGCGCGTACGCGGCCGGCTCGGTGGGGCTCGGCGCCTACCAACCCGGCCGCAGCGACGTGGACGTGGCGCTGGTCAGCGCCGGACCGCTCCCCGAGGCCGCGAAGCGGGCACTGGTGGCGCGGCTGCGGCACGAGGCGCTGCCCTGCCCGGCACGAGGACTGGAGCTGGTCGCCTACGGCCGGGCGGTGGCCGCCTCCGGCACGCCGGAGCCCGCCTTCGAGATCGAGTTGAACACCGGGTCCGCCATGCCGTTCCGGTGCACCCTCGACCCGGCCGACCGTCCAGCCGCCGACGGACGCTTCTGGTACGGCCTGGACCGCAGCATCCTGCACCAGAGCGGGCTGCCGCTGCTCGGTCCGCCGGCCGCGGAGGTCTTCGCCGACCTCGCCCCGGCCGACCTGCGGCGGCTACTCGTCGAGGCGCTGAACTGGTGGCTCGCCCTGCCGACACCATCGGACGACCAGCCCGCGCCCGGCACCGAGGACGCCGTCCTCGGTGCCTGCCGATCGCTGGTACGGCACCGCTACGGCGTCTGGCTCGGCAAGGTCGCCGCCGGTCAGCGGCTCGTCGACGCCGGTGATCCGGCCGAGGTGATCCGGCGCGCGATCGCCGCCCGCCACGGCGGGCCGCCGCCGACCGGCGCGCAGGCCCGCGCCTTCCAACAGCGGGTACGCGACGAGATCGCCGGCTGGGCGGCCGTCGCGCCGGCGCTCAGCGGACCGGTTGGGGCTCCAACGAGGCGAAGAGCAGGTTGAGACCCTCGGTCATGGTGGGGTGGGTGATGACCGCGTCGCGGAGCGCGGTCCACGGCATCCCGGCGAGCATGGCCAACTGCACCGAGGTGATCACTTCGCCGGCCTCGGGGCCGAGCAGCGCCGCACCGAGGATCCGGTCGGTGCCGGTGTCGATGACCGCCTTCCACATGCCCTGGGTCTGGCGCAGCGTGCGTGCCCGGGGGATCGCGGCGACCGGTAGGCGGGCGACCTGGACGTCGTATCCGGCACGACGCGCCTCGGTCTCGGTGAGCCCGACCCGGGCCAGCTCCGGGGTGGTGAAGACGGTGTGCGGGATGAGCCGGTCTGCGGTGCTGCGCTCTGCACCGGCGAGGTTCGCCCGGATGATCCGGTAGTCGTCCAGGGAGACGTGGGTGAACTGCGGGCTGCCGGCCACGTCTCCGGCTGCCCAGGTGCGCTCGGCGGTGGTGCGCAGCTGCTCGTCGACCTCCACGAAGCCCCGCTCGCTGAGGCGTACGCCGGCCACGTCCAGGTCGAGCCCGTCGGTGACCGGTTCCCGGCCGGCCGCCACCAGCACCTCGTCCCCGGTCACCAGGCTGCCGTCGTCGAGCGTCACCCGGATCGTGCCGTCGACGTCCCGGTCGATCCGCGCCACCGCGACACCCACCCGTACGTCGATGCCGTCGTCGACGAAGACCCGCATCACCGCGTCACTGACGTCGGGATCCTCGCGGGTGAGCAGCCGCGGGCCGCCCTCGACCAGCGTCACCGCGCTGCCGAACGACGCGAACATCTGCGCGAACTCCACCCCGACGGTGCCGCCGCCGAGCACCACCAGCCGGGCCGGAAGCCGGTCCAGGCGCAGCAGGGTGTCGCTGGTCAACACCCCCGCCTCGGCCATCCCGGGCACCGGGGGCAGATGGGGACGCGTACCCGTATTGATCACGACGTTCGTGCCGCACAGCACCCGTTCACCGCCGTCGGCGAGCGACACCCGCACGGTCCGCGGGCCGACGAACCGGGCCTGGCCGATCACCAGGTGCAGGCCCGAGTCGAGGAACTGCTGGCGGTTGGCGGCCACCATCCCCTCGACCACGTCCTGCTTGTGCGCGCGCAGCAGATCGACGTCGACCCGGCCGCCCTGCACCACCAGGCCGAGCGCGGACGCGTCGCGCAGTTGCCGTGCCGCCCGGGCGCTGGTCACCAGCGCCTTCGTCGGGATGCACGCGACGTTGATGCAACTGCCGCCGATCATGCCACGTTCGACCATCGCGACCCGCTGCCCGGACCGGGCGACGTCCATGCTCAACGTCTTGCCGGCCTTGCCGCCGCCCACGACGAGCAGGTCGAACTCCTCCGGTCGGTCGGTCACCGACTGCTCCTCTCGGCCGCCGGGCAGGCTGGCGCGCGCCGCTGGCGCGCGGTCCGGGCGAGTCGCCGGCGTGCTGCGTGACGGCCTGCCAAGCCTGCCAGGTCGGCCGATCTCGGCGACCCGGTTCCGCGCAGAAACCGCCGCCCACCTCGATCAGGTGATGAAAAGTAGGTCTTCCGGTCCTCTCCGGCCTACTTTTCATCACGTGATCACCGCTGGTCAGCTGGCTGTCCGGGGCCCGGTGCAACCGCTGCGAAGGTCAGTGGCGGGCGGAGCCGTTCTCGCTGACCGGCTGCCCGAAGGCGAGGAACGGTACGGGCGTCGGCGCGTCCGTGCCGATGTGCCGGGGGAAGGTCGGCTCGGGGCGTACCTCCTGGGTCGGCGGAGGGCCCGCGGTTGGTTCGTCGGTCGGCTCTGGCGCATCGACAGGTTCGCCGCTGGTCCGCTCGGCCGGCTCGGCCGCGACCTCGTCGGAAGAGTGATCAGCGACCTGCTCGGGGGAGTGGTCAGCGACCTGCTCGGGGGAGTACGCCGATGCCTGGTCGTGGGACCGGTCGGCCGAAGCCGGGCTGCTGCCCGCGTCCTGGTTGGTGGGCCGCTCCGCGAGGACCGGCGTCACGCCGTTGCGCTCGACGGTCAGCCGCTCGACCCCTGCCCGCTCGGGTGCGGGTCGGTCGCTGCCGGAACGGGAGCCCACCATCGGGTACTCGGCGGTCTCCGTTCCGCCGGCAGCCGCGGCCATGACCGCGGCGGCGGCGAGGTCGGCCACCCGCTTCGCCTCCCGTTGCACCCGGGCGCGAACCTCCTTGGCGTGTCGCTCGGCGGAGTCCCCGGCACGCCGGGCCTCCTCCAACCGGGTGCTCTCGGCGGTGAGGTCCCGGCGGACCTCGCTGAGGCGCTGCTGCATCCGCGAGAGCTCGTCCTCCAGCGTCTCGCCCTCCTGGCGGATCTCGGCGAGCTGCTGACGGGCGGTGTCCAGCTCGGCGTTCAGCTCGGTGGACTCCTGCTGGCGCTCCGCGATCTCCTGCTGGAGGGCGGTGAGCTGCTCCTGGTGGATGGCGGCCTGCTCGTCGGCCCGGTTGCGCAGCTCGGTCACGTGCTGCTGCGCCTCGGCCAGCAGAGCGGCGATCTGCTGCTCGGTCGCGCTGCTCTGCTCGGCGAGCTCCCGCTCGGCGGCAGCCTGCTGCTCGGCGATGTCCCGCTCGGCGGCGGCCCGCCGTTCGTTGACCTCCCGCTCCACGCTGGCCTGCCACTGGGCCATCTCCTGCTGGTTCTTCGCCCGGGCCGACTGGAGTTCCTGCTGGATCTGGGTGCGGGCCGACTTCATCAGCGCGTCGGCGGCGACCCGGGTCTGGTTGAGCTGCTGCGCGCTCTGCTCGGTGATCCGCTTCGCCTCGTGCTGGGCGCGCTCGTGCGCCGCCTCACCGTCGGCGCGCAACTGCTCCGCGTGCTCGCGGATCGCTGTCAACTCGGCCTCGGCCAGCGTGCGCCGCTCCTCGTGCGCCTGCTCCTGCTCGGCCCGCCGGGTCGCCAACTCCTCGGCCAGATCCTGACGTGCCTGCGCCGCGCGTTCCCTGGTGTCGGCGAGGATCTGCTCCGCCTCGCTGCGCAACTCGTTCGCGCGGTCGGTGGCCGATTCAGTGATCATGGTGGCCTGCTTGTCGGCGAGAGCCATGATCTCGGCGACCATCGGGCCCAGGTCGTGGATCGTCGCGCGGTCCACCTGCACCGGTTTCTCCTGAAGGTCGGCTAGTTCGGTCCGTAGGCGCTCCACCTCGGCGGTCAACTCGCGGACGCGGACGGCGGAGCGCCCGTGCTCCCCACTGAGCATCGCGATCTGACCGTCGAGCTGCTCCAGGTGCCGGTCCACCTGGCGTTTGTCGTAGCCGCGCAGGGTGACATCGAAGTCCGGCCGTGAGGCCGCATCGTCGCGCCCTGCGCGCGGCTCAGCGCCGATGGACATGCGCCATCCTCCATGCGGTTCGGGGGCGTGCGGGTCGGCGGTCGCCTGCCCCGCGGGCCGTCAGTGTGGCGCAACGCTACCGCCGAGCCGACCTGATGCGAAGTCCCGCCCCACCACGTCTCACGTTGTCGCCCCGCGGCCCGTCCTATCCCGCGCCGATCATGGACTTGTGGTGCCGGAAAGCTGTGGATGCACCACATTTGTCACCAGCACAACTCCATGATCGATGCAGGTCGGCCGCTAGCGACGGCGAGCCAGGGAGGTCGGCGGCCACCTCCTGTGCGGTGTACATCCTGTCCGGCATGTGCATCCGACGAGTCGTCGTCCACAGATCGTCGGTGCGAGGATGGGGCGATGATCGATGCGGCATCCCAGCGGTGGCCCGACCGGATCGAGCACCGTGACATCGTCGTCAACGAGGTCCCGGGCTTCCGCCCGCTGACGTTGGACCTCGTCGTGCCCGTGGCGGCACCCCGACCGGTCCCGGTGCTGGTGTGGATCCACGGCGGCGCGTGGCTGTTCGGCTCGCCCAAGCAACCGGCGGACTGGCTCATGGAGGCGGATCCGTTCACCGCCGCCATCCAGGCCGGGTTCGCCGTCGCCTCCGCCCAGTATCGACTGAGCGGCGAGGCGCCGTTTCCCGCTCAACTCGACGACGTCAAGGCAGCGGTGCGCTGGCTGCGCCGACACTGCGACACGGTGGGCGTGGACCGCGAGCGGATCGGGGTGTGGGGTGAGTCGGCCGGTGGGCACCTGGCCTCGATGGTCGCGCTGACCGGAGACGACCGGGACGACAGCGGCGTCCAGGCGGCGGTCTGCTGGTACGCGCCGTCGAACCTGCTGACGATGCAGTCGCAGGCGCACCCGTCCGGCACCATCGACCACGACGCGGCCGACTCGCCGGAGTCGCTTCTGATCGGCGCCCCGTTGGCCGAGAACCCGGAGGCGGGCCGGGCGGCCAGTCCGGTCACCTACGTCACCGACCAGGCCCCACCCATACTGCTGGTCCATGGTGACCAGGACCTGGTCGTACCGGTAGGGCAGAGCGAGGAGCTCGCCGCGGCATTGACCGCGGCGGGTGCCGAGGTCGAGTTGTCGGTGGTGCGGGGGGCCGACCACTGCTTCGGCGGAGCGCCGCTGGAGCCGCTGATCCGCGACACTCTGGCGTTCTTCATCCGAGTCCTCGCACCCGACCTGACGGCGCGTTATCCGTGAACACCGTGCTGTCGAAACGACGGCGGATGACCAAGGTGGGAAGCGTAGGGGCATAAGCACGACTATGCCTATTCTGTCCGGAATGGAGATCACTGGGGACGGCTTCGAACCGCGCACGCCGTAGCTCCGTGTTTATGATCGACGACCCCGACCGGGGAACGAAAGCCGGACCGTCGGGTTCGGCCCGGAGCAGGAGACGAGGTGCGCGACGGTGATCCGCGAGGCGTACGCCTGCTGGGTGCGCGAGCCCGGCGCGGCGGAGATCCGCCCGGTGACGCTGCCCGCTCCGGGGCCGGACGAGGTGCTGGTCCGGGCCCGCTACTCCGGCGTCAGCCGGGGCACCGAGACGCTGGTCTTCGCCGGCCGGGTGCCCCCCGACCAGTACGCCGCGATGCGTGCGCCCTTTCAAGACGGTGACTTCCCCGGCCCGGTGAAGTACGGCTACCTCAGTGTCGGCGTGGTCGAGCAGGGTCCCGCCGAACTGCTCGGGCGTACGGTGTTCTGCCTGCACCCGCACCAGAGCGCGTACGTCGTGCCGGCCACCGCCGTGGTGCCCGTGCCGGACGGGGTACCTCCCGCCCGGGCGGTGCTCGCCGGCACGGTGGAGACGGCCGTCAACGCGCTGTGGGACGCCGCGCCACTGGTCGGCGACCGGGTCACCGTCGTCGGCGCGGGCATGGTGGGCTGCTGTGTCGCCGCCCTGCTCGCCCGGTTCCCCGGTGTGGACGTCCAGCTGGTCGACACCGACGCCCGCCGGGCCGGGGTGGCCGGCGCGCTCGGCGTCGAGTTCGCCCAACCGGCCGACGCGAGCGGCGACCGGGACCTCGTCGTGCACGCCAGTGCCACCAGCGCCGGTCTGCAACGTTCGCTGGATCTGCTCGCGCCCGAGGGCACCGTCGTCGAGCTGAGCTGGTTCGGCGACCGCCCGGTGCAGGTGTCGCTGGGTGGAGCGTTCCACTCCGGGCGACTGACCGTACGCAGCAGTCAGGTCGGCATGGTCGCACCCGCCCGACGGGGACGGCGCAGCTACGCCGATCGGCTGGCGCTCGCCCTGGACCTGCTCGACGACCCGGCCTTCGACGCACTGATCACCGGCGCGTCCCGGTTCACGGAGCTGCCCGACGTGCTTGCCCGACTGAGCACGGGCGACCTGCCCGCGCTCTGCCACCTCATCACCTACGACGACGGGGAGTGACAGTGTTCAGCGTGACCGTCCGGGATCACATCATGATCGCCCACAGTTTCCGGGGCGAGGTGTTCGGCCCGGCCCAGCGTCTGCACGGGGCGACGTTCGTGGTGGACGCGACGTTCCGCCGGCCCGAGCTGGACGCCGACGGGATCGTCGTCGACATCGGCCTGGCCACCGAGCAGCTGCGGGCCGTGCTGGGCGACCTGACCTACCGCAACCTGGACGACGAGCCGGCCTTCGCCGGGGTGAACACCACCACCGAGGTGCTGGCCCGCACGATCGCGGACCGGCTGGTCGAGCGTGTGCAGGCCGGCGACCTGGGCGCGGGGGCGCGGGAGCTCACCGGCGTCGCCGTCACCCTGCACGAGTCGCACATCGCCTGGGCCAGCTACGAGCGGTCGTTGTGATCGATGCCGGGCGGGCGGCGCCCGCCGACGGGTCGGACACGACCGGCCGTTCGGTGCACGTCGTCCTGCCCGGCGACATCGACGATCCGGCAGCTCCCAGCGGTGGCAACACCTACGACCGGCGGGTCTGCGCCGGGCTCGGTGAGCATGGCTGGCCGGTGCGCGAGCACCCGGTGTCCGGCGCGTGGCCGGACCCCGACCCGACCGACCGGACGAAGCTGGCCGAGGTCCTCGCCGCCCTGCCCGACGACGCCGTGGTGCTGCTCGACGGCCTGATCGCCTCGACCGTGCCGGACCTGCTCGCCCCGCACGCCCGCCGGCTGCGCCTCGTCGTTCTCGTCCACCTGCCATTCGACGACGAGGCGGAGGCCCGGGCGCTGGCCACCGCGCGGGCCGTGGTGACCACCAGCGAGTGGACCCGCCGGCACCTGGTGGCCCGCCACCGGACCCTCGCCGACCGGGTCCGGGCCGCGCCTCCCGGGGTGCGACCGGCGCCGCCGGCACCCGGCTCGGTCACCGGCAGACGGCTGCTCTGCGTCGCGGCGGTCACCCACCACAAGGGGTACGACGTGCTTGTCGACGCGTTGTCCACAGTGGTCGGGCTGCCGTGGACGATGGTGTGCGCGGGCACGCTGCACCGAGAGCCGGACCTGGTGCGACGGCTGCGCGAGCGACTCACCGGCGCGGGCCTCACCGAGCGGGTGCGATTCGCCGGCCCGCTGACCGGTGCGGCGCTGGACGCCGCGTACGCCGACGCCGACCTGCTGGTGCTGCCGTCGAGGGGCGAGACGTACGGCATGGTCGTCACCGAGGCGCTGGCCCGCGGCCTGCCGGTGCTGACCACCGAGGTGGGCGGGCTACCGGAGGCGCTCGGGCACACGCCCGACGGGGACCGGCCGGGCCTGCTGGTGGCGGCGGACGACCCGGCCGCGCTGGCCGGGGCGCTGACCCGCTGGCTGACCGACGACGCGCTGCGGGCCCGGCTGCGGCGGGCCGCCCTGGCTCGGCGTGACACCCTGACCGACTGGCCGGTGACCACCGCGCTGCTGGCCGCCGCGCTGGAGGAGGTGGCGGGATGACCGTCGAGGAGACCCTGCCGTTCGCCGACTGGCTTCGGCTGCGTGAGCCGGCAGACGCGGCGGCGCGTGCGGAGGACCTGCTGGACGCCGTGCGCCCCCGGCTGGCCGGCACCACCCCGACGGTGATCCACGACCTGGGCAGCGGCACCGGGTCGATGAGCCGTTGGGTGGCCGCCCGCCTGCCCGGCCCGCAGCACTGGGTGCTGCACGACCGGGACGCCGACCTGCTGGCCCGCGCCGCCGAGGGCATGACCGGGGTGGTCGCCGCCGACGGCGCACCGGTCACCGTGAGTACCCGGTGCGGTGACCTCACCCGGCTCAGCGCCGCCGACCTGGCCGACGCCTCCCTGGTCACCGCGTCCGCGCTGCTGGACATGTTCACCGCCGAGGAGATCGAACGGGTGGTGGCCGCCTGCGTCGGCACGCCCACCCTCTTCGCGGTCTCGGTGACCGGGCGGGTCCTGCTCACCCCGGCCGACCCGCTGGACGCGGCGGTCGAGGCCGCGTTCAACGAGCACCAGCGGCGTACCGTCGACGGCCGCCGACTGCTCGGCCCGGACGCCGTGGCCGCCACCGCCGCCGCGTTCGCCCGGTACGGTGTCGACGTGCGGGAACGTCCCAGCCCCTGGCGGCTCGGCCCCCAGCAGGCCGACCTGGCTGCCGAATGGCTGCGGGGTTGGCTGGGCGCGGCGTGCGAGCAGCGCCCCGAGCTGGCCGCTGCGGCCCAGGCGTACGCCCGTCGTCGCCTCGACGAGGCGGCGGCCGGACGGCTCACCGTGCAGGTCGAGCACAGTGACCTCCTCGCCGGTGGATGAACCGTTCACGCCCTGGGTACGTGCACTAGGGCAAGTGGACGATCTTCAAGGGGAGGGCCGACGCCGATGTTCTGGGCCTGGGCACGAGTGGTCGGTGGGGTGGGTCTGCTCGCCGTCCTGTTGTGGCAGGTGGGCAGCGGCCCGTTCCTCGCCGGGGTGCGGCTGATCGACGCGCCCGCGTTGGCCGCGGCGCTGGCCATCGGGGTGCTCACCACGGTCTGCGCGGCCTGGCGGTGGAGCCTGGTCGCCGGTGGCCTCGGCGTGCGGCTGCCCCTGGCGACAGCGGTGGCGCACTGCTACCGGGCGGTGTTCCTCAACGCCACCCTGCCCGGCGGGATGCTCGGCGACGTGCACCGGGCGGTACGCCACGGCCGTGACGCCGGTGACGTCAGCCGAGGTATCCGGGCGGTGGTGTGGGAGCGTACCGCCGGGCAGGTGGTCCTGGTCGGCGTCGCGCTGGTGGTCCTCGCGGCCTTCCCGTCGCCGGTGCGGCCGTACCTGCCGCTGGCCGCCGCGTTGCTGGTCGGGGGTGGGCTGGCCGCCGTGCTGGTGGCCCGGGCCGTGCCGAACGCCGGCCCGTCGCGCTGGGCGCGGGCGCTGCGCACCGCCGTGTCGGACGTGCGGTCCGGTCTGCTGGCCCGGCGTACCTGGTTCGGCGTGTTGATCGCCTCCGCGGTGATGGTCGCCGGTCACCTGGCGACCTTCCTGGTGGCGGCACGGACCGCCGGGTCGGACGCCCCACTGTCGCGGCTGCTGCCGTTGACGCTGCTTGCCCTGCTCGCCATGGGCCTGCCGCTGAACGTCGCGGGCTTCGGGCCCCGCGAGGGGGTGGCCGCGTGGGTGTTCGGCGCGGCCGGGCTCAGCGCGGCCGAGGGTGTCGCGACCGCCACCGTCTACGGTGCGCTGGTGTTGGTCGCCAGCCTGCCCGGAGCCGCCGTACTGCTGGCACGACGGACCCGCAATCCGGCCGCCACCCCGGAAGCCGTCTCCGCTGGCGGGTGTTGAGTGGGTGGTGAGACGTACGCGTCGCCGTGTGTCGGTGACGCCGGACAGAGGAGTCCCATGCCCGAAGCATTGCCGGTCGCCACGATCCGCACACAGGTCACGGTGCCGCTGACGTTCCCCAACGGCTACGCCACGACCGTGCGTGTGTTCACGTTCAAGGGCCTGGTGGACGGTCGGGAACACCTGGCCCTGGGCCTGGGTGACTGGGCGGGCGCACTGGACCGGCTCGCCGCCGGGGGAGAAGCCCCGCTGGTCCGCCCGCACAGCGAGTGCCTGACCGGCGACGTGTTCGGCAGCCAACGTTGCGACTGCGGGCCGCAGTTGCAGGAGGCGGTGCAGCGGATCACCGAGACCGGCGGTTTCCTGCTCTACCTGCGGCAGGAGGGCCGGGGCATCGGCCTGTACGCCAAACTCGACGCGTACGCGTTGCAGGACGCCGGTCTGGACACCTACCAGGCCAACGTCGCGCTGGGTAGGGGTGAGGACGAGCGGGACTACACGGTCGCCGCGCAGATGCTGACCACGCTGGGCGTGCCGCGGATCCGACTGCTCAGCAGCAACCCCGACAAGGCGGAGCAGTTGACGCGGTTGGGCGTGGACGTCGCCGAACGGGTGCCCACCAGCGTGTTCCTCTCGCCGGCCAACGCCGGTTACCTGGCGGCGAAGGCGGCCAAGGCGGCGGAGACCGAGGCCGCGGAAGCGCTCACGACTCGCACTGCCGACCGGCCCGCCCCGAAATGAGCGGCCGGTCGGAGTCCACGCGGCCGTACGTGCTGCTCAGTTGCGCCGCATCGATCGACGGGTACATCGACGACGCCTCCGACCAACGGTTGCTGCTCTCCAACGCCGACGACCTGGACCGGGTCGACGCGGTCCGGGCCAGCTGCGACGCGATCCTGGTCGGTGCCGGCACCGTCCGCCGCGACAACCCTCGGCTGCTGGTGCGCTCGGCGGAACGTCGCGCCGAACGGGCGGCGGCTGGCCGACCGGAGTCGCCCGCCAAGGTCACGTTGACCGCCCAGGGTGACCTCGACCCGACCGCCCGCTTCTTCACCGCAGGTGAGTCGACCCGGCTCGTCTACTGTGCCACCGGCGCGTTGGAGAAGACCCGGGAACGCCTCGGCCCCCTGGCCACCGTGGTCGACGCGGGGGAGCCGGTCGACCCCGGATGGGTGCTGACCGACCTGGCCGTGCGGGGTGTACGGCGGCTGATGGTGGAGGGCGGCGGGACGGTGCACGCCCAGTTCCTCGCCGCCGGTCTCGCCGACGAGCTGCACCTGGTGGTCGCCCCGTTCTTCGTCGGCGACGGGCGGGCGCCCCGGTTCGTCGGCGAGGGTCGCTTCCCCTGGCACCCCGGCCGGCGCGCCCGGCTGGCCGAGGCCCGCCAGATCGGCGATGTGGTCCTGCTCCGCTACGCCCTCTCCGACCGCTGCCCCGCCGACGACGCCTCCTGATCGTTTGCGGTGGCTCGCCCACCGGAGCGGTGTTCACCGCGAGCCTGATGCCGGTGTGGCCTCTAGATGCCACACCGGTATCAGGCTCAGCGCGATTATCGTGTCGACAGCGATGCCGGCCTCCCCGCAGGATTCCCGCCGCAGCCGGGCGGGCCAGCCCCGACACCGAACGCGACACCTGGCTCCGGTCCGGTCTGCGGGCGCTGCTCGACGGCCAGCTGACCCGAATCCCGCTCGATATGGTGGCGGGCATGCCCGAACTGGTGGAGATCACTGAACACAACGTGGAAGCCGCGTGCCGGCTGAACGTGCGACCCGACCAGGAGAAGTACTCGTCGCCGGTCGCCTGGTCGCTCGCCGAGGCGTACGCGCAGCCGCAGGTCGCCTGGCCACGTCTGATCGTGGAGGGTGACGAGATCGTCGGCTTCCTGATGGGCTTCTTCGACATCGAGTGGGACCGACCGGACGACAAACGCTCGGGCCTCTGGCGGCTCAACATCGCCGCCGAGCAGCAGGGCCGGGGCTACGGCCGCTACGCGGTGGACGCCGTGCGTGCGGAGGCTCG
The DNA here is from genome assembly GCF_029626145.1 of Micromonospora sp. WMMD961. NCBI lineage: Bacteria > Bacillati > Actinomycetota > Actinomycetes > Micromonosporales > Micromonosporaceae > Micromonospora > Micromonospora sp. WMMD961. Next base: position 4,219,194 of record NZ_JARUBJ010000002.1, on the reverse strand, counting down.
CCGACGAGGGCACGGCCGGGTCTACACGACCTGGGAGTCGGGGGAAGACGGTCCGGAGGGGTTCTACCTCAAGCTCGGGTTCCGGCCGACCGGGGAGACCAGCGGAGGTCAGGTCGTCGCCTACCGCTTCGCCGACGACTGACGTCGGCGGCCGAGCAGCCGGCCCGTACGATGCTCCGGTGAATCTTCGGGGTACGGTGCGCGCCGATCGTCCGCTGGTGGTGCTCGCGGTCGGGGAGGAGGCCCGCTACCTGCCGCCCGACCTGCCGGTCCTGCTCACCGGGATGGGCAAGGTCAACGCCGCCAGTGCGGTGGCCGCGGTGCTGGCCGCCGGGCCGCGCCCCTCCCTGCTGCTCAACCTGGGCACGGCCGGTGCGTTGCGCCCCGGGTTGGCCGGCATCCACGAGGTCGCCACGGTGCTCCAGCACGACCTGGACACCGAGCTGCTGCGGTCGCTCACCGGCGAGACCTACGGGGCGCCGCTGGCGCTGGCCACCGAGGGCATGGTGCTGGCCACCGGTGACACGTTCGTGGCCGACGACGCGGCGCGGGACCGGTTGGCGCAGCGCGCCGACCTGGTCGACATGGAGGGGTACGCGGTGGCGTGGGCCGCCGCGCAGACCGGCGTGCCCTGCCGGCTGGTCAAGCAGGTCAGCGACGAGGCGGGCGACGGCGCGGCCCGGACCTGGAAGGAGTCGGTGGACGCGTGCGCCCGGGACCTCGCCGAGTGGGCCGGCCGGCACTTCGGCTGAGGCTCACTCGTCCGGCTGCCGTATCTGCAGGCCCGGCGTGGTCTCCCGGACCGCTCCCGGGATCAGCACATGACCTGCCAGACCCAGCGCGACGGCTACGACCACCAGCACCGGCGGCCATCCGCCTGCCCACGGCAGCACCACTAGCGGCACGATCAGGCAGGATATCCGCCACCACGGCACGTCCGTGGACACCAGCAGGGTGAACAACGCGCGGCCCACCACGAACAGCGCCGGACCGCCCACGATCAGCAGGAGCCACCGGACCGGCGTCGTTCCGGTCGGCCGGGAGACGACCAGGTCGAACGAGGCCGCCGTGGCGACCACGCCGGCCAGCATCACCAGATGGGTGTACGGGGCCACCCGGGCCGGTCGGCCGCCCCTGGCACCGGCCTCCAGCAACTCGCCGGCCCGGAAGACGTATACCTGCCAGAGCAGCAGCATGACGGCGAACGCGCAGAACAGCGCGGTGATCCGGATGCCGTCGAGATCGGTACGGCTGACCCGGATGGTGGGCACCAGGATGATGTCGCCGAGGGCCAGGATGACGAACTGCTGGTACCGCTCGCCCAGGTGCCCGGTCGTCCGCTCGTACTGGTCGATCGGCACCCGGCCCAGCAGGGGGGTCGGGTAGCGGGCCGCCGCGGCGAGCAGGTCGATCGCGATGGCGATGACCCAGAGCGTCCAGTTCACGGTGCCGGTTGCCGCACCGGTGATCCAGAAGACGCCGGACACCACGAACCAGAACAGGAACCGGGTGGCCCGGACCATGGCTGCCCGGTGGCGCTGCCGATACAGCGACGTGATCAGGATGATGCCACGGAGCACGTGCGTGCCGACGTACGCGCACGCGAAGATCATCGCGTGTCCGTCGGTGACCGTGGGCAGCGACGCGGCCATTCCCACCGCCCCGACCATGGTGATCATCAGGATGGCCTGGATCGGACGTTGCTGGGGGTCGTAGAACTCGGTGGTGGTGGAGGTTACCGACCAGGTCCACCAGATGGCCGTCAACATCAGTAGCACCTTGGCGCTGCCGGACCAGGAGATGGTCTCGGTCAACAGCGTCGACGTCAGCGCGAGGGCGGCCACGAAGACCACGTCGAAGAGCAACTCCAGCAGCGTGGCCCGGGTCGACCCGTCCGGCTGGCGTACCAGCGCCGCGGTTCCTGCGGTGGTCATGCCCGCCCTCCCGCCGCTGTCTCCCGAGGATTATCGGCGGCGGCAGCGCGGGACGTCCGCGGATCGGCGATTCCCGCGGATCGGTGAAGGAGCGGCCGGAGGTTGCCACGGCCTCGGGTCCCGGGCGATGCTGAACGGCATCCATCTATTTCGATCTCCTCGGAGGTTCGGATGCGCCGATCCCCGCTCGCCGTCCTCGTCCTGACCGTCCTGCTGCTCGTCGCGCCCGGCGCGGCGCAGGCCGCCGCCCCCGACCGGGCCGCCGCGCCCGCCGCCGACCCAGTGGCCCTGCTGACCGAGGTACGCACCGCGGGCACCGCCTGGGGCCTCGACCCCGCCACCGGCCGGATGACGCTCACCGTCGACGACACAGTGGCCCCCGGCGAGCTGAGCGCGCTGCGGGCGGTCGCCGAGCGGGCCGGAGTGCTGCTGCGTCGTGAACCCGGGACGTTGCGCCCCCTGATCGCCGGTGGGCAGGGCATCTACGGCGGCGGCGGTCGCTGCTCGCTCGGCGCGAACGTGCGCAGCGGCAGCACCTACTACGTGGTCACCGCCGGGCACTGCACCAACGCCGCCGCCACCTGGTACGCCGACAGCGCGCAGACCACGGTGCTCGGCACCCGCACCGCCACCAGCTACCCGACCAACGACTACGGACTGATCCGCTACACCGGTCGGATCGCCCACCCGAGCGCCGTCTACACCTATCCCGGTCTGCTGACCGTCTACGGTGCCGGCACCGCCTACATCGGGCAGGCGGTGTGCCGCAGCGGCAGCACCACCGGTGTGCGCTGCGGCACCGTCACCGGGCTCAACCAGACCGTCAACTACTCCACCGGCGTCATCTACGGGCTGATCCGCACCAACATCTGCGCCGAGCCGGGGGACAGCGGCGGGCCGCTCTACGTCGCCTCCACCGGCACCATCATCGGCATCCTCTCCGGCGGCACCGGCAACTGCACCGCCGGCGGCACCACCTTCTACCAGCCGATCCTGGAGGTGCTGGCCGCGTACGGGCTGACGTTGCCCTGACCGGCGACGGGTTGCCCGTCTCGCACCGGACACCTAGGCTCGGCGACGCCCAGGACCCCGCCGCGAGGACGTGTGCCCGATGCCGACCCACCCCCGACCTGACCAGGTGAGCGCCCCGGCCGGTCGTCCGCCGGTCGAGGTGGCCGCGGTGGGGGAGACGATGGTGGTGCTCTGCCCGGCACCCGGTGAGCCGCTGGAGCACGCCGGACAGGTAGCCGTCTCGGTGGGCGGCGCGGAGTCGAATGTGGCCGGTTACCTGGCTCGACTGGGGCACCGGGCCGCCTGGGTGAGCCGCGTCGGCGACGACCCCTTCGGTCGGGCCGTGGTCCGGCACGTCGCCGCCGCCGGTGTCCGGGTGGACCAGGTGGTCGTCGACCGCAGCGCCCCCACCGGCCTGTATCTCAAGGACCCGGGCCCGGAGGGCACCGCCGTGCACTACTACCGGTCCGGGTCGGCGGCCACCCGGATGGACCCGGGCACGCTGGCCGACCCGGGGCTGACCGGAGCCCGGGTGCTGCACCTGTCCGGGATCACCCCGGCGCTCTCCGCCTCCTGCCGGGCGCTGGTCGAGCACGCGGTGACCGCCCGCCCGCTGGCGGGCTCACTGGTCAGCTTCGACGTCAACCACCGGGCCCGGCTGTGGCCCGCCGAGCAGGCCGCGCCGGTGCTGCGTGACCTCGCCGACCGGTGCGACCTGGTCTTCGTCGGTCAGGACGAAGCGGAGACGCTGTGGGGCACCGCGGACCCGACGGCCGTGCGCCGGTTGTTGCCCACTCCGGCGACGGTGGTGGTCAAGGACGGCGCGGTGGGTGCCACCGAGTTGCGCCGCGACGCCGAGCCGGTCTTCGTACCCGCTCCCCGGGTGACAGTGGTCGAGCCGGTCGGGGCGGGAGACGCGTTCGCCGCCGGCTACCTGGCCGGGTTGTTGCGCGACCTCGACCCGGTGCGGCGGCTGCGCCTCGGTCACCTGATGGCGGCGCAGGCGTTGACCAGCAGCGGCGACAACGCCCCGGTCCCGCCGTGGGCCTGGTTCGAGGATCTCCTCGACGCCCCCGTCGAGGCCTGGTCGCCGCTCGACCTGACCGGCGCGTCGGCGCGGGTCTGAGTCGTCGGGTTCCGGCTGGACCACCAGGCAACCGTTTCACCGCGATCTCGGATGGAGTGCACCATGACCACAGCGGATTTCGACCACATCTTCGGCGGCGCCCGGGTGATGGCCATCCTGCGCGGCCTGCCGGTCGCCGAGACCGTCCGGCTCGCCGAGCGCGCCTGGGACCTCGGCATCGACGTGGTGGAGGTTCCGGTAGCCACCGCCGACGCGGTGCCGGCGCTACGTGCCGCCGTGCAGGCGGGGGCCGCGCGTGGCCGCATCGTCGGCGCGGGCACGGTGCTCGACGTCGAGCAGGTCGTCGCCTCGGCCGATGCGGGTGCCGCGTTCACCGTCGCGCCCGGACTGGATCTCGCGATCGCCGACGCCGCCGCCGCACGGGGCCTTCCGCACCTGCCCGGCGTGGCCACCCCCACCGAGGCCCAGCAGGCACTGCGGCACGGCCTGACCTGGCTCAAGGCGTTCCCCGCGATCTCCCTCGGCCCGGCCTGGTTCAAGGCCGTCGCCGGCCCGCTGCCGCAGTTGCGCTTCGTCGCGACCGGCGGCCTGGACGCCGGCAACGCCGGCGCGTTCCTGCAAGCCGGCGTACGGGTGGTGGCGGTCGGGTCGGCCCTGTCCGACCCGAGCCAGCTCGACCGTCTCGCCGAACTGACCTCCCTCGGGGTGTCCGCCCGTTGACCGTCGACCGGGCTGATCCTGGCCCGGGGATGGTGGCCGGTAAGCGGTGACCTACAGTCTTGTCGAAAAGAAAACCATTGCCAATTACGGTGTGATCGGCTGACCAACCTGCGCCACGGCGCAGGTGCGTCGGCCGGCACCGGCAGGCAGGGCCATGCATCGATTAGATGCTGTGCTGCGTACCACTTCTCGACACAATGAGGTCATCTTGGCTCTGTCTCACCGGCGTCGCCGATCCGGGCTGATCGCCCTCGGCGCCGCCCTCACCCTGGCGGCCGGGTTCACTCCACCCGCCGCGGGGGCGTCCGCCGCCCCGCCCACCGGCCCCGATCGCCCGACCGGGATTCCTCCCGCCGCCGCCGGACGCGCGTCGACCGTCACCCTGATCACCGGTGACACGGTCACCGTCACCACCGGCGCGGACGGCAGCACCGTCTCGACCGTGCGCCGACCGGACGGCAGCACGCCGAGTTTCCACCGCACCGTGCTCGACGGCGACACCTACGTCTACCCGGACACGGCGCTGTCCTACGTCACTAGCGGCCTGCTCGACCGGCAACTGTTCAACGTCACCGACCTCATCGCCGACGGGTACGACGACGCGCACACCGACCAGTTGCCGCTGATCGTCACCATGACCGACGCGGCGGCCCGCGCCCGGACCCGCCCCACCGTGGACGGTGCCACGCTGGTCCGTCCGTTGGACAGCGTGCAGGGCGCGGCGCTGAGCCGCGAGCGTTCCACCGCCGCCCGGTTCTGGTCGGCGCTCACGGCCGGCTCGGCCCGCCGTACCGGCGACGCCCCGGGCCTGGCCAACGGCATCGCCAAGGTGTGGCTGGACGGCCGGGTGCACGCCGACCTGGCCGAGTCCACCGCGCAGATCGGCGCGCCGACGTTGTGGGCCGGGGGCAACACCGCCGCCGGTGTCGACGTCGCGGTGCTCGACTCCGGTGCCGACGCCGAACACCCGGACCTCGCCGGCCAGATCGCCGAGTCCAGCAGCTTCGTGCCCGAGGAGCCCGACATCCTCGACTACAAGGGCCACGGTACGCATGTCGCCTCGACCATCGCCGGCACCGGCGCGGCCTCCGGCGGTGTCGAGAAGGGCGTCGCCCCCGGCGCGCGACTGCACATCGGCAAGGTCCTCAACAGCGAGGGCAGCGGGCAGGACTCGTGGATCATCGCCGGCATGGAGTGGGCCGCCCGCGAGCAGAAGGCCCGGGTCGTCAGCATGAGCCTCGGTGGTGGGGCCACCGACGGCAGCGACCCGATGAGCCAGGCCGTCGAGCGGCTCAGCGCCGAGACCGGCGCGCTCTTCGTGATCGCGGCCGGCAACAGCGGCCCGGCGAGCATCGGCAGCCCGGGTGCCGCCGACTCCGCGCTGACCGTTGGCGCCGTCGACTCCACCGACCACCTGGCCGACTTCTCCAGCCAGGGCCCGCGCGCGGGTGACGGCGGGCTCAAGCCCGAGATCACCGCGCCCGGTGTGGACATCCTGGCCGCCCGGTCCCACCTGGTTCGCGGCGGCTCCGGGGACTACACCCTGATGAGCGGCACGTCGATGGCAACTCCGCACGTGGCCGGCACGGCCGCGCTGGTCGCCGCCGCGCACCCGGACTGGACCGGTCAGCGGATCAAGGAGGCGTTGGTCAGCACGGTCAAGGCCACCCCCGGGTACACCCCGTACCAGGCGGGTGCCGGCCGAGTGGACGCGGTCGCCGCCGCGCACGCCACGGTCTTCGCCACCCCGAGCGCCTACTCCGGCTTCCAGGCCTGGCCGCAGCAGCCGGGGGCGACCGTCGACCGGAAGGTCACCTACACCAACGTCGGCAGCACGCCGGTCGCCCTGAAGCTGGCCCTCGACGCGGCCACCGCACCGGCTGGCCTCTTCGCGCTCTCCGCCGACACGGTCACCGTCCCCGCGGGCGGCACCGCCACGGTGACGGTGACCGCGGCGTACGACAAGCTGCCGGTGGAGAAGCAGGTCAGCGGCATGATCATCGCCACCGACGACACCGGAGCGGTCCGTGGACGCACCCTGATCGGAGCGGGCAAGGAGGGCCAGCGGCAGGACCTGACGCTGGTCGCGAAGGATCGCGACGGCAAGCCACTCGTCGGCAAGGTCATCCTCACCACCGACGGGCTGTTCACCGCCGTGGACCTGCCCGAGAGCGGCACCGCCACCCTGCGACTGCCGGTGGCCACCTGGTCCGGCTGGATCTCCGCCGACGTGCGCGGTGTGAACGGGCCGCGCTCCAAGGGCATGGCGATGCTCAGCTTCACCGACGTCACCCTGGACCGGGACCGCACCGTCACTCTCGACGCCCGGGCCGCCCGGCAGGTGCGGGCCGTCGTGCCGCAGGAAGCCACCGCCACCTCGCTGCGGATGGACATCCACCGGTCTTCCGGGGCCGGTCTCACCGAGAGCCAGGTGCTGCCCGACGACTCGTACGACAGCATGTGGGCGTTGCCGACCGGCCGTAAGGTCACCGACGGCGAGTTCGAGTTCGGTGCCCGGTGGCGGATGGAACAGCCCGCGTTGACCGTGTCGGCCGGCGGTCGCTCGTACGACGATCTGCTGGTGAAGCGTGCGACGCCGGCGATGCCGGCCGGTCGTCGCCAGCTGGACGCGGTCTACGTCGCGGACGCGTCGGCGGCCGGGCTGGCGAAGCGACCGGTCCGGGACCGGGCCGTGGTGGTCCGGCGCAGCGACACCGTGGACATCGCCACCCAGGCGCAGGCCGCCGCGGCGGCCGGAGCCAAGCTGCTGCTCGTGGTCAACGACGGCATCGGGCGGCTGCAGCCGTGGGACGAGTTCGCGTGGAGCCCGGAGAGCCCGGCCCCGGTGACCGTGGCCACCGTCGGTGCCGACGAGGGCGACCAGCTCATCGCCGCCCTGGAGCGCGGCGCGGTGCGGCTGACAGTCGAGTCGCACCCGGAGACCAACTACCTGTACGACGTGGCGCACCACTGGGCCGGCGCGGTGCCGGCCGACGTCACCTACCGGCCGACGAAGCGGGACCTGGCCCGGGTGGACGTGGAGTTCCGCAACTACCGGCAGGGCAAGGCGTTGGAGTTCCGCACCGACATCTGGCGCGGCTGGGCGTCGAGCAACCAGGAGACCGCCCCGGCGCAGGGCCGGCGCACCGACTGGGTGAGCGCCGACCAGCGGTGGGTCGACGACGCGTACATCGCGGGGGAGACCGGCCAGCACCTGATGGGGGTGACCGCGTACCCGGCGGGCAAGCCGAGCACTGTCACCTGGTTCGGGCCGATCCAGCGGCCCCGGATGGGCGGGAGTTACACGCCCGTGCGGTACCTGGACACCCTCTACCTGCCCGCACCCGGGTGGGGCGACGGTGGTGGCCACATCGGTGAGGCGTACGCCAACTTCGACATGGTCAACCGGACCACCCTCTACCAGGGGGACAAGGAGCTGAACTGGGGTAACGCCGAGTACCTCCAGGTGTCCGGTCTCGCCGAGCAGCGGCTGCCGTACCGGCTGGTGGTGGAGAACGACCGGGCGGCCTGGACCAACCCGTACTCCCGGAAGACCCGCACCGAGTGGGGCTTCCGCTCGGCCGCCACCGGCGAGGAGTCGTCGGAGGTGCTGCCGATGATCCAGCTGGACTACCAGGTGGACATCGACCGCAACGGCACCGCGTCCCGGCGGGCGCCGCTCACCGTGGTCGCGTCGCACCTGCCCGACGTCTCGGGCACCGTCGGTGCGGTGACCGTCGAGGTGTCCTACGACGACGGGGCGACCTGGACGAAGCAGCGCCTGACGCGGCACGGCAACGGCTGGCGTACCGCGTTGGCCGCGCCGGCGAAGGCCACCTTCGTCAGCCTGCGGACCACCGCGCGGGACACCGCCGGCAACACCGTGAGCCAGAGCATCACGCGGGCGTTCGGCCTGCGCTGACGCCACAGTGGCCGGCCGCCGTCGGGGTACCTCGGGCACCCCGACGGCGGCCGGCCCGCGTCAATCCCGTTCCTCGGTCAGCTGCTCCCAGTCCGTGAGCACCGGCACCAGCTGTCCGGTCAGCCAGGCGGCGCTCTGGTCGTCGTGGTGCGGGTCGCCGGGCACCCCGCAGGCGCCCAGCGGGACCACCCAGCGGCTGTCCTCGCGCCGGGCCAGATCCCAGACGAAACGCGCCGCCGGCCCCCGGAAACACCAGTGGGTGACCCCGGGCACGCTCGAGGTGGCCAGCACACAGTCGTGGTCGCCGTCGAGTCGCGCGCCGGGGCCGGCGTCCGGGTCGGGCAGCGCCCGCCAGGCCGCCAGCCGGTGCAGGTCACCCCAGCGCACCTGCCCGGCCGCCGCCCCGGCGACCTCCTCGACCGCCGCGCGCACCGCCGCGGCGGCGTCCACGCCGGGCAGCGGACGCCCGCCGAGCAGGTGCTCCAGTGCGTAACCGACGCGCGGCGTCACCGTCAACCAGGGCGCGAACACCTCGGGGTACGCGGGCGGCTCGGCCAGCTCGGCCAGCGCCGGATGGGCGGCGATCCGGCGGACGACAGCCGCCCGCACTGTGGCGAAGGCCGCCGCGTCGGCGCTGTCGGCGGTCATCCGCCGGTCCCAGCGCAGCAGCCGGTCGCGCAGCGCGGCGGCTGCCGGGCTGAGCCCGTCCGACTCGGCCAGCACCGCCAGCAGCGGCCCGGCCGAGCCCAGGTACGTGTCGGTGTGCACGGTGGCCATCTCGTCGGCCGTCCAGCCCCGACCGGCGTCGAGCAGTTCGGCGATCCGGTGCGCCCGATGCGGCGGGGAGAACTCCACCCCCAGTGGTGCCGCCAGGCCGCGCTCGTTGGCCATCACCGCCCGACCGACCACGTCGGCGCGCGGCATCGGCGCGTACCACCCCTGCCAGGTGTACGCGTCGTCCCACCCGGGGACGATCCGCCGGCCGTTGTCCGGATGCCGTACCGGAACCGCCCCGGCGACCCGGTGCAGCAGCCCGCCGGCGGTGTCCGCCGCCTGCACCACGTTGACCGGCTCCACCCAGTGCCGCAGCGCGTGGTCCACATCGGCCACGGTGCGGGCCCGCAGCAGCTCCGGCAGCGCCGCGAAACCCAGCTCGGCGCGGACCCGGGGCGGGTAGCGAAGGCTGATCGCCGTCTCGTCGCCGGACCCGCCGACGATCACCGGACCCCGATCGGTCTCCAGCACCTCGACCTCGACGGGGTCCGCCCCGGCCACCTCGATCGTCTCGACCTGGCGGTGCACGGATTGCCAGCCGTCCGGGCCGAGCGCCTGCACCTCCCGGTCCTGCCGGCGCAGCCGCTCGGCGTACAGGTCCTGGTAGTCGGCCATCGCGTTGGTGATCGCCCAGGCCACCGGACCGGTGTGCCCGAAGTGCGCGATGCCCGGCACGCCGGGCACCGCCAGCCCGACGACGTCGTACTGCGGGCAGGCCAACCGGATCTGCTGGTAGACGCCCGGATCTTCCAGGAACCGGTGCGGGTCGCCGGCGAGCAGCGCGGCCCCGGTGCCGGTGCGGTCGGCGGCGAGCAGCCACCCGTTGCTGCCGGCGACGGCCGGTCCGTCGGTGGCGAACGCGTCGACCAGGTCCGGGCCGAGCCGCTGCGCCACGTGTTCCCGCCAGAGCTTGCTCGGGAACCCGGCGAACAGGATGTGATGGCCCAACCAGACGGCGAGGGGCGTCCACGGCTCCCACCGGCCCGGGCTCAGCCCGGTGGCGGCGAACTCCGGCGCGCGGGCCGCCCCGGCGGCGAGGCCCTCGTTGACCCCGTCGACGTAGGCGCCCACCCAGTCGGCGGTCGCCGGGTCGAGCGCGGCGTGGCAGCGGCGTGCGGTGTCGTCGAGTCGTACCCGCCGGGCGAACCGGTCCCAGTCGAGCGCGTCCACGCCGAGGAAGGCCGCGCTGGTGCCCTGGGAGCGGTGTCGTTCCACCTCGATCTGCCAGGCCCGGTCGTACGCGGTCACCCGACCCTGCGCCGCCACCAGCGCGAGGGGGTCGTCGGCCCGCAGGTGCGGCACCCCCCACGGGTCGCGGAAACGCCGGGCGCTCATGCGGGCTCGACAGCGCGACGGCGGGCGGAGGGGACGACCAGCGGGGTGCCGGTCTCCGGGTCGTCGATGACCCGGCAGGGCAGCCCGAACACCTCCGCCACCAGGTCGGCGGTGACCACCGACCCCGGTTCTCCGGCGGCCACCACGCGTCCGTCGCGCATGGCGATCAGGTGGGTCGCGTAGCGGGCCGCGTGGTTCAGGTCGTGCAGCACCGCGACCAGGGTGCGTCCCTGCTCCTCGTGCAGGCGGGCGCACAGGTCCAGGATCTCGATCTGGTGGGCGATGTCGAGGTACGTGGTCGGCTCGTCGAGCAGCAGCAGCGGGGTCTGCTGGGCCAGCGCCATGGCGATCCAGACCCGCTGCCGTTGCCCGCCGGAGAGTTCGTCCACCGGCCGGTCGGCGAGGTCGTCGACGCCGGTCGCGGCCATCGACTCGTCGACCACCCGCTCGTCCTCACGCGACCACTGCCGTAGCAGTCCCTGGTGGGGGTAGCGACCCCGGGCGACCAGTTCGGCGACGCTGATGCCGTCCGGTGCGATCGACGACTGGGGGAGCAGGCCGAGCGTGCGGGCGACACTGCGGGCCGGCTGGTCGTGGATGTCGCGCCCGTCCAGCAGCACGGCGCCGACGCTCGGACGCAGCATCCGGGACAAAGCCCGGAGCAGCGTCGACTTGCCGCACGCGTTCGGACCGATGATCACCGTGAACGAGTTGTCGGGCACCGCGACCGTCAGGTTCTCGGCGATGGTGCGCTGGTCGTAGGCGAGGGTCAGCGCGGTGCCGCCGAGCCGGGACGTGCCGGGGTGCATGAGTGCTCCTTCGAGGGCGTCACGGGTGTTCACAGCCGACCCGCCCGGCGTTCCATCGCCAGCAGCCAGACCAGGTAGCCGCCGCCGATCACTCCGGTCACCACACCGACCGGAAGCTGGTGCCCGGGGAACGCGCGTTGGGCGAGCAGGTCGGCGCCGACCAGCAGCGCCGCTCCGACGGCCATCGACGGCAGCAGGTTCGGGCCGGGCGCCCGGGTCAGCCGTTTCGTCACGTGTGGCGCGACCAGCGCCACGAAGGACACCGGCCCGGCAGCGGCGGCCGCGAACGAGACCAGCAGCACCGCCCCCGCGAGCAGTGTCAGGCGCAGCCCGCGCACCGGCACGCCGAGGGCGCTGGCGGTGTCGTCACCCAGCTCCATCATCCGCAGCGCCGGCCCGCAGACGACGAGGACCAGCGGCGCCACCACGACCAGGACGGCGAGCAGCGGCCCGGCGTTGGCCCAGCCCCGCCCGTCCAGGCTGCCGGTGAGCCAGAGCACCGCGCGGGCGGCGTCCATCAGGGGCGCCCGGGTCAGCAGATAGCCGTTGACTCCGGTGAGGATCGCGGCGATGCCGATGCCGACCAGGATGAGCCGGTAGCCGTGCACACCGCGTCGCCAGGCGAGTGCGTAGATCACCAGGCCGGTGCCGAGGCCACCGGCGACCGCCGCGCCCGCGAGGGCCAGGCTGCTGCCGCCGAGGACGACCACCACCAGCGCGCCGGCCGACGCGCCCTGGGTGAAGCCGAGGATGTCCGGGCTGCCCAGCGGGTTGCGGACCAGCGACTGGAACACCGCGCCGGCCAGCGACAGTGCCGCGCCGACGAGGAGGGCGGTGACCAGTCGGGGCAGGCGCAGCTCGTGCACGATGAACTGCTCCGCGGGCGTGCCACCGCCGACGAGCGTGCGCAGCACGTCGGTCGGGCCCATCGGATAGTCACCGCTGCCCAGGGCGACCAGGCCGAGCCCGACCGCGAGCAGCGCCGCGCCGACGCCGACGGCCAGCGCACGGGGACGGAACCGCAGCGACAAACCACCGGGGGTACGCAGAACCGTCGTCGTGGTGCGCCCGCTCACGGGTGGGCCACCTTCGAGCGGGTGACCAGCCACAGGAAGAGCGGGCCGCCCAGCACGGCGGTCACCATGCCGACCTGGAGCTCTCCCGGCCGACCCAGCACCCGGCCGAGCACGTCGGCGCCGAGCAGCAGCGCGGGCGCGAGCACCGCGCAGTACGGCAGCAACCACCGCAGGTCCGGGCCGGTCAGGGCGCGGACCAGGTGCGGCACGAGCAGACCGACGAAGACGATCGGCCCGCAGGCGGCGGTCGCCGCGCCGCAGAGAAGCGTGACCGCCACGATCACGGCAGCGCGGATCAGCGCGGGGCGGGCACCGAGGGCCCGCGCCGCGTCGTCGCCGAGCGCCAGCGCGTTCAGCGGGCGGGCCGCGCCGAGCGCGACCAGCAGACCGACCAGGATGAACGGCAGCACCCGCTGCACGGTCGCGGTGTCCGCGCTGGCCAGCGAGCCGACCGTCCAGAACCGCAGCCGGTCCAGCGAGGCGGTGTCCAGCAGCATCACCGCGCTCACGTAGGAGTACAGGGTGGCGTTGAGCGCCGCGCCGGCCAACGCGAGGCGGGCCGGGGTGGCGCCACGTCCGCCGCCGACGGCGTAGACGAGCGCGGTCACGACCGCCGCGCCGAGCAACGCGAACCAGACGTACCCGCCGACGGCGGTGACGCCCAGGAAGGCGGCGGCGGTGGCGACGGCCGCGGACGCCCCGGCGTTGATGCCGAGCAGGCCGGGGTCGGCCAGGGGGTTGCGGGTGAGGGCCTGCATGACCGCGCCGGCGACGCCGAGCGCGGCGCCGGCGAGCAGCCCGAGGAGGGTACGCGGCAGGCGCATCCGGTGCACCACCGCGTACTCGCTGGCGTCGCGGTGCAGCAGGCCGGACCAGACGTCGGTGAGCGGCATGGCCTTCGCGCCGACCGCGATGCTGAGCACCACGATCACTCCGAGCAGTGTCACGGCGGCGATCAGGCCGGCGGCGCGGACCGTCCGACGGCCGCGCCGAGCCGGGGTGACGGCCGGGCCCCGGTCCGGCACGTGTGGTGCCGGCCTGGTGACGGTGGGTGTGGCGTCCAGTGTGGGCTCCGGAGTGGTGGTGGCGCGACGAACCGCTGTTGACAATGACCGAGGTTAGGCTAACCTAACCCCGCTGCCCTGGTCGAGTCCGACCAAACCCTTGATCGAAAGACAACACCATGCCCGATGCCCTGTCCGCACGTCGCCTCTCCCGCCGTGGCCTCCTGGCCGCCGGTGGTGCCGCCACGCTGGCCACCCTGCTCGCCGCCTGTGGCGCTGACGACACCGCGAAGCCCGCCGCCGACAACGGAAGTGGCCCCTGGTCGTTCACCGACGACCGGGCCACGAAGGTGGAGGCGAAGGCCCGGCCGACCCGCGTGGTGGCCTTCACCGGCGTGGCGGCAGCACTGATCGATTTCGGTCTCGACAAGCAGCTCGTGGGCGTGTTCGGTGAGACCAGGCGGGCGGACGGCACCGCCGACCCGCAGGCCGGCGACCTGAACATCGAGGCCGTCGAGATCCTCGGCAACGTGTGGGGCGAGTTCAGCCTGGAGAAGTACGCGGCGCTGCGCCCCGAACTGCTGGTCACCCACATGTACGACCCGGACGCGCTCTGGTACGTGCCGGACGAGAGCAAGGCCAAGATCCTCCCGCTCGCGCCCAGCGTGGCGATCACCACCGCCCGGGTGCCGATGACCAAGCCGATCGAGCGCTACGCCGCGCTGGCCGAGTCGCTCGGCGCGGACCTGTCCGCGAAGAAGGTCACCGACGCGAAGGCCCGCTTCGACGCCGCCGCCGAGGCGGTCCGGCAGGCGGTCAAGGCCAACCCCGGCATCAAGGTGATGGCCTGCTCCGGCAGCCCCGACCTCTTCTACGTCTCCAACCCGAAGGTCAGCACCGACCTGATGTACTTCGCCGAGTTGGGCGTCGACATCGTGGTCCCCACCAAGCTCGAAGCCGGAGACTACTTCGAGGCACTGAGCTGGGAGAACACCGCCAAGTTCCCGGCCGACCTGATCCTGCTGGACAACCGCAGCACCGCCCTGCAACCCAAGGACCTCACCGCCAAGCCGACCTGGCAGCAACTGCCGGCGGTCAAGGCCAACCAGGTGACGCCATGGGACGCGGTGCCCCGCTTCTCGTACGCCGGCTCCGCGCCACTGCTGGAGAACCTCGCCACCGCCATCCGGAACGCGAAGAAGGTCAGCTGAACCACCCAGCACCCCGGGGCGCACCGCCGCGCCCCGGTTGGGTCCTCGCTGCCCTCGTCGAGAACGTGGAAGGACATCCCGTGACCGTGCCGACGTACCCCGTCGAGACCACCGCGCCGTCACCGACACCGGCCGTCGCGCGCGCCCACCTGCTGCATGACGGTTCGGTCGAGCAGTACCGGCGGACGATCGCCGACGGGGTCGACCGGGTCGCCCGCCGGGTCGCCACCGTCGATCGTCCCGTCACCGGGATCACCCCGGCCGAGCTGGCACCCCTGGTCGACCGGGTTGACCTGGACCGACCGTTGGGCGATGCCGGCGCCGCGCTGGACGAGCTGGAGGACGTCTACCTGCGCGACGCCGTCTGGTTCCACCACCCCCGCTACCTCGCCCACCTCAACTGCCCGGTGGCCATCCCGGCGCTGCTCGGCGAGGCGGTGCTCAGCGCCGTGAACTCGTCCCTGGACACCTGGGACCAGAGCGCCGGGGCGACCCTGATCGAGCGGCGGCTCATCGACTGGACCGCCGCGCGGATCGGGCTCGGCCCCAGCGCCGACGGTGTCTTCACCAGCGGCGGCAGCCAGTCCAACCTCCAGGCGCTGCTGCTCGCCCGCGAGGAGGCGTGCGTCGCCGCGATCGGCCCGGCGGCCCGTGCCGAGCTGCTGCCCCGGCTGCGGGTGCTCACCTCTGCCGCCGGTCACTTCAGCGTGCAGAAATCGGCCAAGCTGCTCGGGCTCGCCCCGGACGCGGTGATCGCGGTCCCCACCGACAGCCGTCGACGCATCCGGTCGGCCGCGGTGAGCGCGGAGATCGCCCGGTGCCGGGAGGCCGGACTGGTCGTGATGGCCGTCGTCGCCACCGCCGGCACCACCGACTTCGGCTCCATCGACCCGTTGACGGAGCTTGCCGCGATCTGCGCGGCGACCGGCGTGTGGCTGCACGTGGACGCCGCGTACGGCTGCGGTCTGCTCGTCTCGCCGACACGCCGGCACCTGCTCGACGGCATCGAACGGGCCGACTCGGTCACCGTCGACTTCCACAAGTCGTTCTTCCAGCCGGTCAGTTCCAGCGCGCTGCTCGTTCGGGACCGGCGGACCCTGCGGCACGCCACGTACCACGCCGACTACCTCAACCCGGCCCGGATGGTGGAGCAGCGCATCCCCAACCAGGTCGACAAGAGCCTGCAGACCACCCGCCGCTTCGACGCGCTGAAGCTCTGGCTGACCCTGCGGGTGATGGGTCCGGACGCGCTCGGCGCGCTCTTCGACGAGGTGGTCGACCGGGCCGCCGACGCCTGGCAGTTGGTCAGCGAGGACCCCCGCTTCGAGGTGGTTACCCGCTCCGAACTGAGCACTGTGGTCTTCCGCTACCTGCCCACCGGCCCCGGCCGGGAGTTGGCCGACGCGGCCAACCTGCACGCCCGGGAGGCCCTCGCGGCGTCCGGCCTCGCCGTGGTCGCCGGCACCCGGGTGGACGGTCACCACTTCCTGAAGTTCACGGTGCTCAACCCGGCGACGACGATCGACGACGTCGACCACGTGCTGGAACTGATCGCCCACCACGCCGGCCGGTACGTGCGTGAGCACACCGCCGCCGACCTGACCTGCCACGTCGGCTGACGCCGACCGCGCCTGGAGAGCCGTATGTCCACCCACGACTTCGTCGCCATCGGGCTGGGCCCGTACAACCTGGGCCTGGCCTGCCTCACCGCGCCGATCGACGACCTGGACGGCGTGTTCCTGGAGGCCCGCCCCGGTCTGGCCTGGCACCCCGGCATGCTGCTGGAGTCGGCCCGGTTGCAGACGCCGTTCATCGCCGACCTGGTCAGCCTCGCCGACCCGACGTCGCCGTACTCCTTCCTCAACTACCTCAAGGAGATCGGCCGGCTCTACCCGTTCTACATCCGGGAGAGCTTCTACCCGCTGCGCAGCGAGTACGACGCGTACTGCCGGTGGGCGGCGGCCAAACTGCCGAACCTGCGCTTCGGTCAGACGGTCACCACTGTGGAGTTCGACTCCGCCGACGAGCGGTACGTGGTGCGAGCCAGCACCGGCGCGGGGGAGACCGTGGAGTACCGGGCCCGGCACCTGGTGCTCGGCACCGGCACCCCGCCGTACCTGCCCGACGCGGTCGCCGGGTTGCCGGGCGACGCCGTGCACAACTCCCGTTACCTGGAGCACCGCGACGCGCTGCGCACCAAGCGCAGCATCACCGTGGTGGGCAGTGGGCAGAGCGCCGCCGAGATCTACCACGACCTGCTCGGTGACATCGACCGGTACGGCTACCAGCTCAACTGGGTGACCCGTTCGCCACGGTTCTTCCCCCTCGAATACACCAAGCTGACGCTGGAGATGACCTCACCGGACTACGTGGACTACTTCCACGCGCTGCCGGAGGAGACCCGCTACCGGCTGGAGTCCGAGCAGAAGAGCCTGTTCAAGGGGATCAACTCCGACCTGATCAACGACATCTTCGACCTGCTGTACGCGCACAGCGTCGACGGGCCGGTGAACACCCGCCTGCTCACCAACAGCGAGTTGGTCGGCGCCGACCACCAGGACGGGGCGTACACCCTCAGGTTGCGTCAGGTGGAGCAGGAGCGCGACTTCACGGTGCGCACCGAGGGCCTGGTCCTCGCCACCGGCTACCACTACCGGGTGCCGGAGTTCCTCGAACCGGTGCGCGACCGGATCCGCTGGGACGCGCACGGCCGCTTCGACGTGGCCCGCAACTACAGCATCGACCACGGCGGGCGGGGCATCTTCCTGCAGAACGCGGGCACCCACACGCACAGCATCACGTCACCGGACCTGGGCATGGGCCCCTACCGCAACTCCTGGATCATCCGCGAGCTGCTCGGCCGCGAGCACTACCCGATCGAGAAGAGCATCACCTTCCAGGAGTTCGGGGTCCCGTCGTGACGGTCGTCTTCGCCCGCGTCGACGACCGGCTCGGCGAGTTCGCCCTGCGTACGCTCGATCCGGACGCCGACGCCGCGCTGCTGCATTCCTGGGTGACCCACCCGAAGGCGGCGTTCTGGCTGATGCAGGACGCCGACCAGGCCCAGGTGGCCGAGGAGTACCGGCGGATCGCCGCGCACCCGCACCACGACGCGTACCTCGGACTGTGGCGGGGGAGTCCCGCCTTCCTCGCCGAGCGCTACGACCCGGCCCACGTCGAGGTGGTCGGCCTCTACGCCCACCAACCCGGTGACGTGGGCATGCACTTCCTCTGCGCACCCGTCGGCACCCCGGTGCACGGCTTCACCCGCGCGGTGCTGACCACCGTCATGGCGTGGCTCTTCGCCGACCCGACGACCCGGCGGGTGGTGGTCGAACCGGACGTCCGCAACACCGCCGTGCACGCGTTGAACGCGGCCGTCGGCTTCGAGGTCGTCGGCCCGATCGCCAAGCCGGAGAAGGACGCCCTGCTCAGCGTCTGCACCCGAACCCAGTTCGAGGCCGCCGCCGACCGCGCCGCCGCCGACCGCGCCGCCGCGGACCGCGCCACTACCGACCGCGCTGCCACCACCCGAACCGAAGGAGCCCCGGCGTGACCACCACCGCCGCCCCCACCTCGACGCCCACCACCACCGGGCACGACGCCGCAAACCCGGTCGGCCACCTCACCCCGGAACGCTGGGCGCGGGCCAACCGGTTGCTGGTCCGCAAGGCGCTCGCCGAGTTCACCCACGAACGGCTGCTCACCCCGCAGCCCGTGTCGGGCCCCGACGACCGACAGTGGTACGAGGTCGGCAGCGACGACGGTTCGGTCACCTACCGGTTCGCCGCGCGGGTGCTCGCCCTGGAGCACTGGCAGATCGACGCGGACAGCATCACCCGGCACCGCGCCGGCACGTCGCTGCCACCCGACGCGGTGGACCTCGTCGTCGAGCTGCGCGGCACCCTCGGGCTCTCCGCGCGGGTGCTCCCGGTCTACCTGGAGGAGATCACCTCGACGCTGGCCGGCAGCGCGTACAAGCTGGCCCAGGCCGCGCCGAACGCCGCCGAGCTGGCCGAGGCCGACTTCCAGACCATCGAGACGTCGATGACCGAGGGCCACCCCTGTTTCGTGGCCAACAACGGCCGCCTCGGCTTCGGCGTCGACGAGTACCACAGCTACGCCCCGGAGGTCGCCGCCCCGGTCCGGTTGGAGTGGCTCGCCGCGCACCGCGACCACGCGACGTTCAGCAGCGCGGCCGACCTCGACTACGACACCCTGATCGAGGGCGAGCTGGACGCGCTCACCCGGGCCCGGTTCGCGGCCACGATGGCCGATCTCGGTCTGGACCTGGCCGACTACCACCTGATCCCCGCCCACCCGTGGCAGTGGTGGAACAAGCTGGCCGTCACCTTCGCCGGGGAGCTGGCCGAGCGCCGGCTGGTGCACCTCGGCCCCGGACCGGACGTGTACCTGGCCCAACAGTCCATCCGCACCTTCTTCAACGTCAGCGAGCCGGGCCGGCACTACGTGAAGACCGCGCTGTCGGTGCTGAACATGGGCTTCATGCGCGGGCTGTCAGCCGCGTACATGGCGGCCACCCCAGCGATCAACGACTGGCTGGCCGACCTGATCGCGGGCGACGAGGTGCTGACCGGCACCGGTCTGACCGTGATCCGGGAGCGGGCCGCGGTGGGTTACCGGCACCGGCAGTACGAGGCGGCGACCGACCGCACCTCCCCGTACCGCAAGATGCTGGCCGCCCTGTGGCGGGAGAGCCCGGTGCCCGACCTGGCGCCGGGGCGTCGGCTGTCCACCATGGCCGCGCTGCTGCACGTGGACAGCGAGGGCGGGTCGCTGGCGGCGGCGCTGATCGCCCGGTCCGGGTTGGCGCCCGAGGTGTGGTTGCGCCGCTACCTGGACGCCTACCTCACCCCGTTGTTGCACAGCTTCTACGCCCACGACCTGGCGTTCATGCCGCACGGCGAGAACGTCATCCTCGTCCTCGACGAGCACGACACCGTCGAGCGGGTGATCTTCAAGGACATCGCCGAGGAAATCGCGGTGATGAGCACCGACGTCGAGCTGCCGGAGGCGGTCGAGCGGATCCGGGTCGAGGTGCCCGACGACACGAAGCTGCTGACCATCTTCACCGACGTGGTGGACTGCTTCCTGCGCCACCTCAACGCGGTCCTGGTCGAGGCCGGAGTGATCGGCGAGGACGACCTCTGGCGTACGGTCGCGGCCTGCGCCGCCGACTACTTCGACCGGGTGCCGCACCTGGCCGAGCGGGTCCGCCACTACGACCTGTTCGCACCGGAGTTCACGCTGTCCTGCCTCAACCGACTCCAGTTGCGTGACAACCAGCAGATGATCGACCTGGCCGACCCGTCGGCGGCACTGCAGTTCGTCGGCACCCTCACCAACCCGCTCGCCGCCCACGCCCCGGCCCGGTGACCGAGATCAGGTCTGGTCAGGAGGTGTGTCGACGGGTGCAATGGTGCCCATGGGATTGCTGAGTACCGTGAGCCTGTTCGCCGCCACAGTGACCACCGGCCTGACCGCCGGGCTGTTCGCCGCCTTCGCGTACGCGGTCATGCCGGGGTTGGGCCGTGCCGACGACCGGACGCTGGTGCTCGCCATGCAACGGATCAACGAGTCCATCCTCAACGGGTGGTTCGCGGTCTGCTTCGGTGGCGCGTTGCTGTTCACGCTGCTGGCGGCGGTGCTGCACCTGGGCGCCGACCGCCGGGCTGCGCTGCCCTGGGTCGTCGCCGGGCTGCTGGCCTACCTGGTGGTGCTCGGTGTCACCGCGGTGGTCAACGTGCCGCTGAACAACGTGCTGGCCCGTGCCGGCGACGTCGACCGGGTCACCGACCTCGCGGCCCTACGGGAGCGCTTCGAGACCACCTGGGTACGCGCCAACGTGGTCCGGGCCATAGCGTCGACCGGCGCGTTCGGGTTGCTGGCCTGGGCTCTGCTGGTGGCCGGACGGCACTCCGGCTGAGCCGGTCACGGCTCAGTCGGTCGTCTCCGCCGCGCCGGCCTGCCGGAACGCGCGGGCCAATCGGGCCAGGTCGTGACCCTCGAAGTGCTGGAGGAACCGGCGGCGTACGGCGGCCAGGTGGCTCGGCCAGGACTCTTCCAGGCGGGCGAAGCCGGCGTCGGTGAGGACGGCGTTCCAGCCCCGGGCGTCCTCCTCGCACCGTTCCCGCTTGACCAGGCCCTGTGTCTCCAACCGGATGATCGTACGGGTCATCCCGCTGAGCGAGAGGTAGCAGAGCGCGGCCAGTTCGTGCATGCGCAGCCGCCGGTCCGGTGCCTCGGACAGGTTCATCAGGGCGGTGTACTCGGTGAGTGGTAGCTGACGGTCACCGACCATGTCCGTGTCGATCGCGCGGGGCAACACGTACATCACCTGGCCGAGGGCACGGACCAAGGCCTCCTCATCAGGGGTGAGGGGTTGCGGAGTTTGCGCGGAGGGGTTGGACATCCTCATATCATACTTGTTTGACTGAGCAAATGGTTACCCTCCGTGTGACTACGACCATAGGCAAGGTATTTGCTTGACCAATCAAGCACCGGTTAGCGTTCTCGCCGTCAGGTAAGACCCTCTGGAAAGGCGCCACACATGACCAGGATCGGGATCATCCTCGGCAGCACTCGCCCGGGGCGGAACGGGGAGGCCGTCGCCCGCTGGGTGCTCGAGATCGCCAAGCAGCGCTCCGACGCGGAGTACGAGCTGGTCGACCTGCTCGACTACCAGCTGCCGCACCTCGACGAGGCGTACCCGCCCTCGATGGGCCAGTACTCCCAGCCGCACACCAAGCGGTGGGCCGAGACGATCGCCTCGTACGACGGCTTCGTCATCGTCACCCCGGAGTACAACCACTCCACCTCGGGTGCCCTGAAGAACGCCATCGACTTCCTGTACGCCGAGTGGAACAACAAGGCCGTCGGCTTCGTCAGCTACGGCTCGGTCGGCGGCGCGCGCGCCGTGGAGCACCTGCGGCTGATCTCCGGTGAGCTGCAGATGGCGGACGTGCGCTCGCAGGTCGCGCTGTCGCTCTTCACCGACTTCGAGAACTTCAGCACCTTCAAGCCCGGCCCGTTCCAGCAGGACGCGCTGACCACCACGCTCGACCAGGTGGTCGCCTGGAGCGCCGCGCTCGCCCCGCTGCGCAAGAGCTGACCGTTCAAGCTCTTCGGCGACGGCCGCGGGTTCGTTCCCGCGGCCGTCGCCGTGCCCCGTACGTGCGGGCCAACCGGATCTGCCGTGCGTACTACCCTCGGCGCCATGGGCCGACCTGCCGGCGCGGACCGGGCTCCACTCTGGCGGGACCGCACCTTCGGCACGTACTGGGTCGCGCAGTCGCTCTCGGCGGCCGGCGACTCGTTCGCCTACCTCGCGGTACCGCTGCTGGTGCTCCAGGCGACCGGGTCGGTGGCGCGCATGGGCCTGCTCACCGCCGTCGCCGGTGCGGCGTCGGTCGCCGCCGGGATCTTCGGCGGGGTACTGGTCGACAGGTACGACCGCCGCACGCTGATGATCGTGGCGGACCTGACCCGGTTGCTGCTCTACGCCCTGGTGCCTCTGGCGTGGCTCGCCGGACCACAGGTGTGGCTGCTCTTCGTCGTCCTGCCGCTCTGCGAGGCGGCCGGCATGGTGTTCCAGGTCGCCGCGGTGACCGCCGTCCGCAACCTCGTCGACCGGGACCGTATCACCGAGGCCAACGGCCGGTTGCAGGCGACGTACGCGGCGGCCGCCGTCCTCGGGCCGCTGCTCGCCGGTGTGGTCGCGGCCCGCTTCGGCCCGGCGACCGCCATCGCCGTCAACGCGGCGAGCTTCGCGCTCTCCGCCGCCGGGCTGTGGCTGATCCGTCTGCGACCGGCGCCTGTCGATGCCGCCGTGGTGGCCCGGGAGCGCCCGTTGGTCGAGTTCCTGGCCGGGGCGCGGTTCCTGTGGGGTCAGCCCGTCCTGCGCGCGCTGACCGTCCTGTTGTCGTTCTTCATCTTCCTCACGTACGGCTTCGTCGACGTGCTGATCTACCACGTCACCCACGACCTCGGCGGCTCCGAGGGCACCGTCGGCACGGTGCTCGGGCTGGCGGCGCTGGGCACTGTCGCCGGTGCGCTGCTGGTGGCCCCGCTGCGCCGACGACGCGGGTTCGGCGCGACCTGGATCGGCGCGCACGCCGTCTGCGGTTTCGCGGTGGCGGGCGTCGGCATGGCGACGAGCGTGCCGGCGGTCACCGCGCTGACCGCGGTGTACCTGTGCTGTCTCAGCGTCGGCGGGATCTGCTCGATGTCGCTACGCCAGGAGATCACCCCCGATCACCTGCTCGGCCGTGTGACGTCGGCGTTCTGGAGCACGCACTACGCCCTCGGCCCGGCCGGCGCGGTCGTGCTGACCTGGGCCGCCGCTCGGTTCGGGGTCGCGGCCGTCACCGCCGCGGCGGGCGTGGGATGCCTACTGGTGGCGGTCGCTGGGCTCTTCAGCCCGGTCCGCCGCGCCGGCGCGGAGCGTTCGGCTGGCCACCCCGGCCTGCTCCCGGCACCGGCCGACGGCAGCGTTGGTGGTTGAGGCGCTATGGAGCTGATGCCGTAAACGATTCAAACGGTGGCGACGATCCGGCCGGTGCGACGACTCGGGCGGCACGGCCGGCAACCGATTCGTTTGTGACATCAGCTCCAAAGGAGCCGACCACTGCCACAGCGCCGACCGCGCCGACCACTGCCACAGCGCCGATCGCGCCGACCACTGCCACAGCGCCGACCCACCAGCACAGCTCCAGTCGAGCTGGCAGGTCGGCGCGGTCAGAACTCCTGGTACATGACGTGTAGGCCGACCCGGCCGAGGGTGGGGTGCCGGAACGCGCCCGGCACCGTGCCGATCACCGTGAAGCCCTCCCGCTGGTACAGCTCCACCGCCGACCGGTTGCTCTCCGCGACGGCGTTGAACTGCATGCCCGCGTACCCCTGGTGGCGGGCCCAGGCCAGGGCGTCGCGGCACAGCGCGGTGCCGACGCCCCGACCGCGGGCGTCGGCGGCGACCATGAAGCTCGCGGTGGAAACGTGCGCCCCTGGTCCGGGCTTGTTGGCACCCATCTTCGCGGTGCCGAGCACCCGCTCGCCGTCGACCGCGACGACGGTCCGACCCGGCGGCGCCTCGACCCAGATGGCGTACGACTGCTCGGCGGTCATCGCCGGGTCGTAGGTGAAGGTGTCCTGCGCCCGGATCACCTCCCGCACGATCGGCCACACCTGCGACCAGTCCGCCGCTTCGAACTCCCGAATTCGCACGGAGAGCACGCTAGGAGGCCGCCCGACACCTGGGCAACGTAATTCGTTCAGCTGGTGCCGAGCGCGGCGATCTCCGCGTCGAGTAGACCCGCCAGGCGGGCGTGCCGCCCCGGGTGGCTGCGAACAGTCATGCCGCGGCTGGGCATCTCCACAGTCATCAGCAGGTACAGGTGTAGCCGGTACAGACCCAACCGGCGGCGTGCCGAGGCGTCCAGCACCAGCGGCTCGGCCGCGGCGGCCCGGTAGCCGCACAGCAACGGGTGCTCCGGCTCGTCCTCGGCGCGACGGAAGAGCAGCGGCGAGACCAGGTCCAGCAGCGGATCGCCGTACAGGAACCGTTCGCCGTCCACCAGGCCGGACAACCGCAGCCGGCCACCCGGGTCGGGCACGGCCAACACGTTGCCGTCCCAGCAGTCGAAGTGCAGCAGTGCCGGGCGGCGCACCTCGTCCAGCACGTCGGCGTGCCGATCCACGAGCCCGTGCAGGCGCTCCGGCGGGAAAGGCAGCCGGACGTTCCAGTCGGACGCGTCGGCGAGCAGCGCGTCGAGCATCGCCGTGAACGCGGCCCGCCAGGTCGACCCCGCAGGCCGGTCGCCGTCGTAGCCGAACCGGTCGCCGGTGACCCGGTGCAGCACGGCGAGGGCCGAGCCGAGGTCGTGCCGGGTCGGGCCGTCGTCGACCGCGATGCCGGCCTCGGCCAGGTCGGACAGTGATCGACCGGGCAGCATCGTGGTGAACAACCACTCGCCGTACGCCGGGTCGGTGCCGTGATCCAGCACGACGGGCACCGGTACCTGCGGCGCGTGCTCGGCGACGAGGCGGAAATAGTCGGCCTCGGCCGCGCAGAGCCCGTGCTCGTAGCGCAGCAGCGGCGTCCCGGCCGGTGGAGCCAGCTTCAGCACCACCCGACGGTCGTCGTCGAGCAACGCCCACCAGACCGTCGCGTATCCACCTCCGGTCAGTGGACCGGTGTCCCGGACCCGGGTGTGCGGCCCGAAGGACGCGCCGACCAGATGCTGCACGTCGGCGCTGGTGATGCCCCGTTGAGTCGGGCTGACCCCGGTCACGACGTGGCGTCTCCCCGCCGTGCGCGCGGCGTCGAGCCGGCAGTCGCGCGGACGGAAGGCGGGACGGGCCCGGCGGTGTCGCGGCGGACCAGTTCGGCGGGGAGCACCTCGATCCGGGGCGCCGGCGCTCCGGCGTCGAGTACCAGGGACATCGCGCGCGCTCCCATGTCGACGAGTGGCAGTCGCACGGTGGTGAGCGCCGGGGTCACGTCCCGGGCGATCGGCATGTCGTCGAAGCCCACCACGGAGGTCTGCTGCGGCACGGCCAACCCGCGCGCTCGCAGGGTGGCGAGCGCGCCGATGGCCATCGAGTCGTTCAGCGCCACGATCGCGGTCAGCTCCGGGTCGGCGTCGAGGAGTCGGGCGGTCGCCTCCGCGCCACCGTCGCGGTCGAACTCCGCGTACCGGATGCGCCGTTCCGGCAGCTCGCGGCCCTGCTCGGTGAGGGCCTGGCGGAGGCCGGCCAGCCGGTCGGTCGTGGTGGTCAGGATCCGTGGGCCGGCGACGACGCCGATCGCCCGGTGCCCCAGCCCGCACAGCTCCCGACCGGCGAGGTAGCCGCCGGCTCGGTTGTCCGGCATCACCGCGTCGCCGGAGTGCTCGTGCCGGCCGATCACCGCGACCCGCCCGCCGGTGGCCTCGTACGCGGCGAGCTTCTCGTTGAGCTGCCGCGTGAACGCCTCGTCGTGGTAGCCGGAGCCGGCCAGGATCAACGCCGCCACCTGGTGGCCGCGCAGCAGCTCCACGTACTCCAACTCACGGTCCGGGTCCCGATAGCTGTTGCAGATCATCAGCAGCCGGCCCTGGTCGGTGGCGACCCGTTGCAGCCCTCGGGTGATCTCGGCGAAGTACGGGTCGGAGACGTCGTGCACGATCACGCCGACCGCGCTGCGGTGCGAGCGGGCCAGCAGTTGGGCGTGTGCGTTCGGCACGTACTGCAACTCGGCGACGGCGGCGAGCACCCGCTCGCGCAACTCGTCGGTGACCGGTTTGCTGCTGCCGTTGATGACACGGGAGGCGGTGGCGGGTGAGACGCCCGCCCGGCGTGCCACATCGGACAGGGTCGCCATGGCCCGCCCCCCTCGGTCTGTTGACGGCGTTTCGTCGTGCCGGCTAGCGTCACGGTACCGCAGAGAAAGCCCTTTCCCGCAGGGAGGCCCGGCCGTGTCCGATCGCTTCGCGGTACTCCAACTCGACGAACTTCCCGCCAGACGCTGCTCGTGTGGCACCACCCGACGAGGCTTCATCTCCGAGAGCGACGGCCAGAGCAGTGTGCACCTGCTGAAGGTGCAGGACGCGGTCACCCACCACCACCGGATCGCCACCGAGTACTACATCGTGCTCGCCGGTGAGGGTGAGGTCGAGTTGGACGGCGTCCGTCATCCGGCCCGACCGATGTCCGCGTTCCTGATCAAGCCGGGTTGCCGGCACCGGGCCATCGGCGACCTGACCGTGCTGCTGGTGTCGTTACCGGCGGCGGACGACACCGACGAGTACTTCGATGCCTGACCGGTCGGCCCCGCTGCCCGGTGGGATCGGGGTCTCCCGGCTGCGCGTCTACGACACGGTCGCCCCGGACGGGCTGGTGGGCGGCACCCCGCACGTGCACCTGTGCTGCACCGAGGGTTACGTGGTGACCGACGGCGAGGGTGCCGTGCAGACGCTGACCGCTGCCGGCTTCCGGGAGACGCCGCTCCGGCCGGGGGCGGTCGTCTGGTTCGAGCCGGGCACCGTGCACCGCCTGGTCAACGGGGGCGGGCTGACCATCGTGGTGCTCATGCAGAACAGCGGGTTGCCCGAAGCCGGTGACGCGGTGCTCACCTTCCCGCCCGACGTGCTGGCCGACCCGGCCGCGTACGCCGCCGCGGCGGCGCTGCCCGGCGGGGGAGCGCCGGGCGCGGACGTGCGGGCCGCGTACCGCCGACGTGATCTGGCGGTGACCGGGTTCCAGGCGCTGCGGTCCGGCGGTCCGATGGCGCTCGCCGCCTTCCACAGCGCCGCGATTGCGTTGCGTGCGCCGCTGTTGGCGAGGTGGCGGCAGCGGTGGGCGGCCGGCGCGGGCCGGGCCGCCGCCGACACCGGCGCCCACCTCGACGCCCTGGAGCGGGGGGACCCACGGCACCTGGACGAGGCGGGCGTGTACGCGGTGGACGAGCCGGTCGAACGGGGTCGGTTGGGCATGTGTGGGCTCCTGGACACCTACCCGGCGGCCTCCTGACGCCGCCGTCGGTCCACGGTGGGCGGTCCACCCGGATCCGGTGTGTCCGAGCGCTGCCTCCAGCACACCGGCATTGACGCGCGTCGAGCCGGGTGGCGGGTAACAGATCGAGGAAAGGCCTTGCCTGGTGTATGGGGGGCCGCCTACGCTCCCAGGAAAGCGTTTGCCTGATCCGCCGATCGGCCCGGATGCCGGTGCCCTGCCGGGCGCCCGAGGAGGTTTCGCGTGACCGAGAACTCTTTGGACACCGCAGGTCGCCGTACCGCAGCCGAGGCGGTCGACAGCGAGCGCGCGACCCCGACCACGGCGGACGAGGCGATACCGCCGCGGGTGGCCGGTCCGCCGCGCGGTGGTGGCCGTCCACCACGGCCGACGCTCGGTCGGCGGGCGGCGGCCTTCGCCGACTCGCTCTGGCGTCCGGCGCTGGTGCTCGCCGTCCTCTTTGCCGCCTGGTGGTTCGTGGCCGCCCAGGAGTACGTCCCGAACTACCTGGTGCCCACACCCGGCCAGGTCTGGGAGACGATGACCGGGCAGTGGTCCGAGCTGGCGCGGCACACACTGGTCACCCTCTACGAGACGGTGCTCGGCTTCGTGCTGGCCGCCGCCTTGGGTCTGGCGACAGCGGTCGCCATCGCCTATTCCCGCACCCTGGACAAGGCGCTCTACCCGATCGTCCTGTTCGCGCAGGTCATCCCGAAGATCGCTATCGCGCCACTGCTGGTCGTCTGGTTCGGCCTCGGCCTCACCCCGAAGATCATCCTCGCGGTGCTCATCGCGTTCTTCCCGGTGGTCATCTCCGGCGTGGCCGGGCTGCGCTCCACCGACCCGGAACTGCTCGACCTGGCCGCCACGATGGGGGCCGGGCCGTGGCGCACCTTCCGCAAGATCCGCTTCCCGAACGCGTTGCCGCACCTCATGGCCGGTCTCAAGGTGGCGGTCACCCTCGCGGTGGTCGGCGCCGTGGTCGGTGAGTTCGTCGGCGCCAGCGAAGGGCTCGGCTACGTCCTGTTGCTGGCCAACGGCAACCTCGACGCCCCGCTGCTGTTCGCAGACCTGATCCTGATGTCCGCCATCGGCATCGTCCTGTTCGTCCTGGTCGAGATCGCCGAGGCACTGCTCATCCCGTGGCACGCCAGTCGCCGGGCCGGCGTGTCCCTGACCACCTCCTGACCGACCCCATCACGGAGGCACCGATGAAACGCACCGCCACCACCATCCTGGTCACCGCCGCCCTGCTGATCGCCGCCACCGGCTGCGGTGGGGACGACTCCGCCGGCACGACCGGCGCGGACGGAAAGAAGCAGGTCACCCTCACCCTGAACTGGGTGCCCTACGGAGAGCACGCGCCGTTCTACTACGGCCTGCAGAACGGCTACTACTCCGCCGAGGGCATCGACCTGAAGATCCTGCCGGGCAACGGCTCGGGCAACACGGTCAAGCAGGTCGCCCAGAAGCAGACCGACTTCGGCTGGGCCGACAGCCCGGTGCTGCTCAAGTCGGTGGCCGCCGGGATGCCGGTGCGCAGCCTCGGCGCGTACCTGGAGAAGGGCCCCTCCTCGGTGGAGTTCTTCGCGGAGGAGGGCGTCAAGACCCCGGCGGACCTCAAGGGCAAGACCGTCGGGGGCACTCCCGGTGACGCCCTCTACGCGACCTTCCCGGCCTGGCTGGAGAAGAACGGCCTCAAGCAGACCGACGTCAAGGTCGTCAACGTCGACGCCGCCGGCAAGATCGCGGCCCTGGCCGAGGGCAAGGTCGACGCCATCATGGGTTTCTTCCACGACCAGGCGCCCACCATAGAGAGCAAGACCGGTAAGACGGTCGACGTCCTGCTCTTCGCCGACTACGGGATGAACCTGCTCGGCACCGGCCTGATCGCCAACACCCAGACCCTGCAGAAGGACCCGGAGCTGGCCCGCAAGTTCGTCCGGGCCACCCAGAAGTCCTGGGCCGACGCCGCCCGCGACCCGGCCGGTGCGGTGACCGCGATGGCCGCGCTGGCCGAGAACGAGCCGGCGCCCGAGGTGCTCACCAAGCAACTCACCCTCGTCCTGCCGCTCCTCGGCGGCGAAGGGCCGCCCGGGGTGAACACCGACGCCCAGTGGACCGAGACCATCGACCTGATGTCCCGCTACGCGGAGCTGAAGGACCCCGGCGCGCCCAACGCGTACTGGGACTCGTCGTACGCGGCACAGGGGTGACCCGGTGACCGCCGCGCCGGCAGCCACCGGCACCGCCATCGGGATGTCCGGAGTGACCGTACGGTTCACCTCCCGGCGGTCCCAGACCACCGCCCTGGACGACGTGTCGCTGGACATCGAGCCCGGTGAGTTCGTCACGATCGTCGGCCCGTCCGGCTGCGGCAAGTCCACCCTGCTGAAGATCGTCGCTGGGTTGGTCACGCCCACCAGCGGCGCGGTGTCACTGCTGCAACGCCCGGTGCGCGGCCCGCAGAAGGACATCGGCTTCGTCTTCCAGAAGGCCGCGCTGCTGGAGTGGCGCGGTGCCCGGGCGAACATCCTGCTCCAGGCCGAGATGCGCGGCATGGACCGGGCCCAGGCGTCCCGTCGCGCCGACGAGCTGATCGAGATGACCGGGCTGACCGGCTTCGAGAAGGCACTGCCACACGAGTTGTCCGGCGGCATGCAGCAGCGGGTGGCGCTCTGCCGCGCGCTGCTGCACTCCCCGCCGGTGCTGCTCATGGACGAGCCGTTCGGCGCCCTGGACGCGCTGACCCGGGAGCAGATGAACGCCGAACTGCACCGGATCTGGCGGGAGACCGGCACCACTGTCGTGCTGGTCACCCACTCCATCGCCGAGGCGGTCTTCCTCGGCACCCGGGTCGTGGTGATGAGCGCGCGGCCCGGCCGGATCATCCGCACCTTCCCGGTCGACCTGCCGGCGCACCGCGACTACGCGCAGGTGATGTCGGACCCCCGGTTCGACCGGCTCGCCACCGACCTGCGTGGGTTGCTCGGCAGCGCGGCCGCCAACCACTGAGCGCGGATCGGCACGACCAGCACGACGGAAGGAACACCATGACCCGCAGGTCGATCGGCATCATCGTCAACGGTGTGACCGGAAGGATGGGCTACCGCCAGCACCTCGTCCGCTCGCTGCTGGCCATCCGCGAATCCGGCGGCGTGACGCTGGCCGACGGCACGACCATCTGGCCGGAACCGGTCCTGGTCGGGCGCAACGAGACGAAGCTCCGCGAGATCGCCGAGCGGCACGGACTCACCGACTGGACGACCGACCTGACCTCCGCGCTGACCCGCGACGACGTCGAGATCTACTTCGACGCCCAGGTCACCCAGCAGCGGGAGAAGGCGATCCGGCAGGCCATCGAGGCCGGCAAGCACGTCTACACGGAGAAGCCCCTCGCCGAGGACACCGCCGCCGCGCTCGACCTGGCCCGGGCGGCGGACGCGGCCGGGGTACGCACCGGCGTCGTACAGGACAAGCTCTTCCTGCCGGGTCTGCGCAAGCTCAAGCGCCTCGTCGACGGTGGCTTCTTCGGCCGGATCCTCTCGGTGCGCGGCGAGTTCGGCTACTGGGTCTTCGAGGGTGACTGGCAGCCCGCCCAACGGCCGTCGTGGAACTACCGGGCCGAGGACGGCGGCGGCATCGTGGTCGACATGTTCCCGCACTGGCACTACGTGCTGGAGGAGCTGTTCGGCCGGGTGCGGGCGGTGTCCTGCGTGACCGCCACCCACGTGCCCGAGCGTGTCGACGAGGCAGGTCAGGTCTATCCGGCCACCGCCGACGACGCCGCGTACGCCGTGTTCGAACTCGACGGCGGGATCATCGCCCAGATCAACTCGTCCTGGGCCGTGCGGGTGTACCGCGACGAGCTGGTGGAGTTCCAGGTCGACGGCACCGAGGGCAGCGCGATCGCCGGCCTGCGCAACTGCCGGGTGCAGCACCGGGCGGTCACCCCGAAGCCGGTGTGGAACCCGGACCTGCCGGCCACCGAGGACTTCCGGACCCAGTGGGCCGAGGTGCCCGACAACGAGGAGTTCGACAACGGGTTCAAGGTGCAGTGGGAGGCGTTCCTGCGGCACGTGGTGGCCGGCGAGCCGTT
This sequence comes from Micromonospora sp. WMMD961, assembly GCF_029626145.1. Classification (NCBI taxonomy): domain Bacteria; kingdom Bacillati; phylum Actinomycetota; class Actinomycetes; order Micromonosporales; family Micromonosporaceae; genus Micromonospora; species Micromonospora sp. WMMD961. The sequence goes on along the minus strand of NZ_JARUBJ010000002.1, from coordinate 4,187,702 downwards.
CCGCTGGGACTTTCTGGCCGGAGCGCGCGGTGTGCAGCTCGCCGAGCTGGGGCTGCGCTCCGCCCGCGAGGGCGGTCGGGTCGAGGTGCCGGAGCTGCGCTCGTGACGGCCGAGGTGGTGCCGCCGGTGACGGCCGAGGTGGTGCTGCCGGGCGGCCGGCGGCACCGGCTCACCGGAGGCGGCGGCTTCGCCCGTCCGGCCGCGCCGGCGACCAGCCGGATCGCGTACGCCGCCGCGCACGTGGTCGCCGACCCGAGGGCCGAGAACGTGCCGGGTGCCCCGGCGGCGGTGGACTGGGACACCACGCTCGCCTTCCGGCGACACCTCTGGTCGTACGGGCTGGGGGTCGCCGAGGCGATGGATACCGCCCAGCGGGGGATGGGGCTGGACTACCCGGCCACCCGGGAGCTGATCCGCCGCAGCGCCACCGAGGCCCGCGCGGTGGGCGGGCGGATCGTCGCCGGGGTCGGCACGGACCAGTTGCCGACCGGCCCGGCCACCCTGGCGGCGGTCACCGCCGCGTACCTCGAACAGCTCGGCGACGTCCGCGCAGCCGGCGCCCGCCCGGTGCTGATGTGCAGCCGGCACCTGGCCGCCGCGGCGCGCGGCCCGCAAGACTACCTCCGGGTGTACGACGAGCTGCTGAGCGCCGCCGACGAGCCGGTGGTGCTGCACTGGCTGGGCCCGATGTTCGACCCGGCGTTGACCGGCTACTGGGGTGCGGTGGACCTGGACCTGGCCGCCGACACGGTCGTCGAGCTGATCAAGGCGCATCAGTCGGCTGTGGACGGCATCAAGGTGTCGTTGCTGGACGCCGACCGGGAGGTCGCGTTGCGCCGCCGGCTTCCGGCCGGGGTACGCCTCTACACCGGTGACGACTTCCACTACCCGGAGCTGATCCGGGGCGACGAGGTGGGGCACTCCGACGCTCTGCTCGGGGTGTTCGCGGCCATCGCGCCGGCCGCAGCCGCCGCGTTCGCCGCACTGGACCGGGGGGACCTGGCGGCGTACGACGAGATCTTCGCGCCGACCGTGCCGCTGGCCCGGCACCTGTTCACGGCCCCGACCTGGCACTACAAGACGGGGATCGTTTTCCTGGCCTGGCTGGCCGGGTACCAGGACCACTTCACCATGGTCGGCGGCGCGCAGTCCGGCCGGTCTCCGGCGCACCTGGCCACCCTGCTCACCCTGGCCGACGCGGCCGGGTTGTTGCCGGACGCCGACCTGGCCGCGGCCCGGGCGCGGGCGTTCTTCACGGTTGCCGGGGTGGCCCAGTGAGCGCGAGGAGTGAGCCGGTGTTGCGAGCCCCGCAGTCGGGAGCGAAGAACAGCCCAGTGAGCGCGAGGAGTGAGCCGGTGTTGCGAGCCCCGCAGTCGGGAGCGAAGACCAGCCCAGTGAGCGCGAGGAGTGAGCCGGTGTTGCGAGCCCCGCAGTCGGGAGCGAAGACCAGCTCAATGAGCCTCGCACGGTTCTCGTTCAACCAGGCCACCGCCCAGCGCTGGCCGCTGCCGGAGGTGGTGGCGGGTTGCGTCGCGGCCGGGGTGCCGGGCATCGGGTTGTGGCGGGAGCCGGTGGCCGAGTACGGGTTGGCCCGCTCGGCGAAGCTGGTCCGCGACGCGGGTCTCACCGTCACCTCGCTGTGCCGGGGTGGTTTCTTCTCGGCCGACGACTGGCGCGCGGAGAACCTGCGGGCCATCGAGGAGGCGGCCACAGTGGGCGCCCCGGAACTGGTGCTGGTCTCCGGTGGGCTGCCGCCGGGCAGCCGGGACATCGACGGCGCCCGGCGGCGGGTCGCCGACGCGATCGGTGAGCTGGCCCCGCACGCCGAGGCCGCCGGGGTACGGCTGGCGATCGAACCGCTGCACCCGATGTTCGCCGCCGACCGCTGCGTGATCGCCACCCTTGGCCAGGCGCTCGACATCGCCGAGCGGTTCGACCCGTCGGTGGTCGGCGTGGTCGTGGACGCGTACCACGTCTGGTGGGACGACACGGTGTACGCGCAGATCGCGCGGGCCGGGGAGTGGATCGCCGCGTTCCAGGTCTGCGACTGGGTGACGCCACTGCCGGAGGGGGTGCTGCTCGGCCGGGCGCTGCCCGGCGACGGGTGCATCGAGTTGCGCCGGCTGCGCGAGGCGGTGGACGCGGCCGGTTACGTCGGCCCGATCGAGGTGGAGGTCTTCTCCGCCGAGGTGTGGGCGCGCCCGGGTGCCGAGGTGTTGGACGCGGCGGTGGCCGGCTACCTGCGCCACGTTGTCTGAGACTGCCGAACGGCGCTGGCCGGCGGCGGTCGGCGCGTGGCTGGGTATCGGCACCGCACCTGCCACGCTGGTGCTCGGCGCGGCGATGGCCGCCCGGCACGGTGGGGCGGTGCCGGTGGCGGGTCTGCTGGTCGGCGGGGCGCTGATGGCGGCACTGCTCTGGGGGCAGGGCCGGATCGGTCTGCGCCGGCCGCTCGGCGACGGGGGGACGCTGACCGCGGTGCTGCCCGCGTACCTGGGGAACACCTCGCGGTTGCTGCTGGCGGCGGTGCTGACCGTGTCGATGGTCGGGTGGAACGGGTTCAACGTCGGGCTCGGCGGTGCGTCCCTGGCCGCGTTGACGCACCTGCCGGGCTGGGCCGGGCCGGCCCTGCTGGAGGTGGCGGTCCTCAGTGTCTCCTGGGCGCCGGCCCGACTCGGCAACCGGATCGCGGTGGTCACCACGCTCAGCGCGGTGGCGCTGGTCGGCTGGTGCCTGGCCGTGCTGGCACCGCCCGGCGCGCCCGTCCGGCTCGCCTTCGGTGGGTTTGCCGACGCCGCCGCGCTGATCGGCTACGCGGCGGTGTTCGCGCTGCGCGCACCCGACTTCAGTGCCGGCCTCGCCCGGCGGCGGGACCTGCTCTGGTGTGTGGGGCTGCTGGTCGGGCCGGCGCTGCTCGGCGTGATCGCCGGTGCCGGCCTGTGGCTGCGCACCGGTGAGGCGGACGTGGTCGCGTTGCTGGCCGCCGGGTCGGGCCTGGCCGCGTACGCGAATCTGTTCGTCGCGGTGGCGGTCTTCGCCGCCGCGCTGACCACCACGTACTCCGGTTCGTTGGCGGTGCGCGGCCTGGCGCCCCGGGTGCCGGCGCGGGCGGCGATGCTCGCCGTCGCGGTGCTCGGCGGGCTGCTGGCGGTGGCGCGCTTCGACCGTCTGGTGCTGCCCTGGCTGACCCTGCTGGCCGCCGCGCTGCCGGTGCTGGTGGTGCCGATGGCGACCGAGGCCGCAGCGCGCCGCCGCGGTCGTGCGCCGCGGACCGTGCCCGCCTGGTGCTGGGTGCCGCTGGCGCTGCTGGCGGTGGCCTGCACGCTCGCCGGCGTCGGTGTCGCGCCGCTGCTCGGCCTCGCCCTGGCCGGGGTGTGCACTGCGCTGTGGCGGCATCGCAGAAAGTTGATCTAGTCGCGGCTGACGGATCGTGATCTTATACGCACCAGCGATCCGAAACACTCTCCGAACCCTCGATTAACCATCGGCGGCTTAGGTGGGGGAGCGCTCCCATGAGCGGGTCGCGATCGGAACAGTGCTCCACAAAGGAGCCATCGAAAGGAGCCTCGTGGCTACCAGCACGAGCAGAAACAAGGTGCGAAGACTGGCGATACCGACGCTGGTCCTCGCCCTGGTCACCGGTACCACCGGCGTCGCGGGATCGGCGTCGGCGGCACCCGCAGGGCCGTCGGGTGGCGGCAGCGCCGGCTACTTCACCGCCGGGTCCGACAAGAAGGTCACCCTGGCCGACGGCGCCGATCGCCGACCGGGCGGCCGGAAGGCGGCCGACCGACAGGCCGCAGCGGACGAGACCCGCCCCGGCATGTACATCGTCGAGCTGGCCGAGGACCCCCTGACCTCGTACGCCGGCGGCTCGTCCGGGCTGGCGCGAACCCGCCCGCAGGCGGGTGGCCGGCTGGACGTGACGTCGGCACCGGCACGGGCCTACCGCGGCCACCTCGACGCGCAGCGCAGCGCCGTCGCCGCCGCCGCCAAGGTCCAGGTCACCGCCGCGTACACCACCGCCTTCAACGGGTTCTCCGCGAAGCTGACCCCCCAGCAGGTCACCGCGTTGCGGGCGGACAAGCGCGTCCGCGCCGTGACCGCCTCCCGCGCGCTCGGCACCCCGACGCCCCCGCCGACCGCACCCGCCCCCAGCGCCCCGGCCACCCCCACCCCCACTCCCGACGAGGTGGACCAATCGGCGGGAGCGGACGCCGCCGGTAAGCCGGACAAGCCCGCTAAGCCCGGCCCCGGTACCGGCGCGGGCATGGTGATCGGCGTCCTGGACACCGGCATCTGGCCGGAGAGCGCGTCGTTCGCCAAGAAGATGCCCGCCCCGGCGACCTGGCGCGGCACCTGCCAGACCGGTGTCGGCTTCGTGGCCGAACACTGCAACGGCAAGATCGTCGGCGCCCGGTACTTCGCCGACTCGTGGCTCGCCTACGGCGGCTCGGTGCCCGACGGCGAGATGCTGTCCCCCCGCGACATGTCCGGGCACGGCACGCACACCGCCTCCACCGCTGCCGGCCTGCCCCAGTCGAACGTCACGATCGACGGTCGCCGCTTCGGTCCCGTCGCCGGGGTGGCCCCGGACGCCCAGATCGCCGTCTACAAGGTGCTCTGGGGTGGCATGGGCTACGACGCCGACATCATCGCCGGCATCGACGCCGCCGTCGCCGACGGCGTACAGGTGATCAACTTCTCGATCGGCTCCCAGCTCGGTGACTGGGAGGCCAACACCCCGATCGGCATCGCGTTCCTCAACGCCACGCTGGCCGGTGTCTTCGTGGCGGCGTCGGCGGGCAACACCGGCATCGTGAGCGGGGCGATCAGCAACGCGGCGCCGTGGGTGACCACTGTCGGCGCGGCGGTGACCAAGCTCGACGAGGCGACGGTCAAGCTGGGCGACGGCACGAAGCTCGTCGGCGGTTCGCTGGACGCCCTGCCCGGCGGCGACTCACGACCGATGGTCTTCGGCGAACAGGCCGGCTCGCCGGATCTGGGCGCGGTCTACTGCGAGCCCGGCAGCCTCGACCCTGCCAAGATCAAGGGCAAGGTCGTCGCCTGCGCGTTGTCCGACATGTTCGGCTCCGCCGCCGAGATCAAGGCCAAGGGCGGGGCGGCGATGGTGGTGTTCGACCCGGTCGGCAACTACCGGATCAACTCCATCTTCAACTTCCCCGTGGTCTACCTGCCGACCGAGAAGCAGGCCGGCTCGCTCTTCAACTACCTGATGCGCCACCCCACCGACGCGAAGGTCACCCTCCGCAGCGGCGGTGACGGTTCCAGCGTCCCGGGCATCCCGAGCGTGGCGGACTTCTCCTCCACCGGCCCGGACAAGGTGACCCTCGGCGTCTTCAAGCCGGACCTGGTCGCGCCAGGGTCGAACATCATCGCGGCGGTCTCGCCGGCGGGCAACTTCGGGCGGAACTACGACGCGTACTCCGGCACCTCGATGGCCTCACCGTACGTGGCCGGCGCGGCGGCGATCCTGCGCGCCACCCACCCGGACTGGTCACCCGGCGCGGTCGCCTCCGCGCTGCGGACCACCGCCACCGACACGGTCGGCACCAGCGACCCTCTGGAGCAGGGCAGTGGGTTCGTCAACCTGGCCAAGGCCGCCGACCCCGGCCTGGTCATCCAACCGACGGCGGCGGAACTGGTCACGTTCAGCGAGACGGCCCAGCCCGACGGCAAGGAACTCAACCTGCCGGCCATCTCGTTGCGCGAGTACGACGGCACCCGCCCGGTGACCGTCACCCGCACCCTGACCAACGTGGGTGAGGCGAAGGAGACCTACCGTTCGTCGGTGTCGGGCCTGCCCGGCATGAAGGTCACCGTGTCGCCGGCATCGGTGACGCTGGCGCCCGGCGCCTCCGCGACGGTGACGATCACCGTGCGTCGGGGCAGCGCGCCCTGGGACCGGTACGTGACCGGATCGATCACCTGGCACGGCAGGACCCACACCGCCCGGATCCCGGTCGCCGCCCGTCCGTGGGGGATCGCAGCCCGGCCGTACGCCGACGACGGCGAGGAGTTCGGCCGGATGACCAACGGCGCATTCGGCTACGTCCAGCCGGGCTTCAGCGGACCGCTCGCCGGACGCAGCACCGGTTACACGCCGATGCAGCGGGAGTCGTACTCGATTCCGGCCGGCGTCTACGGCGGGGTGTTCGACCCGAAGGCATCCGGCGTGAAGAAGGTCGACTTCACCGTGCCAGCGAACACTGCCGGCATCGTCGTCGAAGCCAACACCGACGACCCGAACACGAACCTCGATCTGTACCTGTACAAGGGCGACACCCTCATCTACAGCAGTGACAGGTACTGGACCAGCCTGGAGCAGGCGTACAAGTTCCTGCCCGAGCCGGGGCGCTACACCGCGTACGTGTTCGCGCAGGTGCCCGGTGGTCCGGTGGTCGATGTCGACCTGGGCTACGCCATCATCGGCCGTAACGCCAAGTATTCACCTGCCACGCTGACCCTGCCCTCCACGGCAGAGCGCGGTCAGGGCTTCAACTTCACGCTGAAGCCAAAGAAGCCGCTGGCCGAGGGCGACGTCTGGGCGTACACCGAGTACCGCACCAACGGCACGATCATCCCCGGCAACCTCGTCTACACCCAACGGAGTTCCTGGGAGTAGCCAGTTCTGAGTCGTGGGGTGGGGCCGCTGCGCGCCGCCCCACGGCTCGGGCCTCCACGATCAGAGTGCCAGTCGCTCGACGAAGGCGCGGCGTGAGACGACGTCGCTCAGCGGCAGGGCACTCAGCTCGTAGCCGAGCTGGGTGTAGGCCGTGGCCATGGCGTCGTGGGTGCGGACCGCCTCGGCGAAGTCCTGGTGTCGCTCGCTGTCGTTGGCGTATATCGCCGGCCAGGGCGGGGCGATGAAGACCCGTCGGTGGTAGCGGAACCGCCGTGCCGCCGCGGCCACGTGATCCGGTACGGGCCAGCCGAGCAGGAGGTAGTAACCGAGCACATCCGGAATCCCGCGGTCGAAGAAGACCGGGCCGGTGTGCTGGCTGGCCTGGCGGTAGGAGCGGATCTCCCAGCTCAGCGTGATCTCGGCGTACAGCCGGGAATCCGCGCCGTGCACAGCCTGACCGCCGATCCGAAGCTGGTCCTGGGTGATCTGTCGCCCCGCCTCATCGACGCAGGCATGGCCGGCCTGCCGCAGGCTGTCGAGCAGCGTGGTCTTGCCGGCTCCCGGCCCACCCGTGATGACGACGTACCGGTTGTTCATGCGGGCTCCCCGAGTCGGGTGGGTGAGGGGGCTGCGCAATGGGGCCATGTATCAGCGTGAGCATGGCTTGCCGTACGGGCCGGAGCCCCACGAACCCCAGGTCGATGGGATCTTGGGCCTACACCGGCGCGGCCCGGTGAACGGCTGGTCGGTCACCACCGCTCGCTTAGCCGGGCTACTGCTTCGTACCTGGCGTGCCGGGAGCCGACACGAAAATGCCTCTACCTGCTCTGCCGATCAGCTCGCCGCTCTCAATCATGGTGTCCACGGCGCGCCTGACGGTCATGTGCGAGGTGTCGTAGTCGTCGGCCAGGAGGCGGACAGACGGCAGCTTCGATCCGGCTGGGTAAATCCCCGCCTTGATCTTGGCTCTTAGATCATCTCTGATCTGTCGCCACAGTGGCTGCTCGTAGGGCACCGGGTGAGCAAAACACCGGGATCGCATGGAGCGTATGGCCACCCCTTCCTGTATTTATAGGCCTTACAGGAGTGGTAGGTTGATGTGAGGTCGTGGTCGGGAACTAGGAGGAAGACATGCCCGCTTCGCTGGGACAAGATGGTGAGGTCGCCGAGGCGGTACCCACCGTCAACGGGGATCAAATCCCCACGGTCGTTGTGGCAAAGGTGCCACAGGTCTTCATCCTCATCCGGGACGAGGCGAAAGTCGGATACCTGCTCCCCCTGTGCCGGACGCTCCGCGCCAAGATTCGAGCAGTTTCCTGGATGATGCTGCCTCCGACACATGGGAGGCACCAACATCCCTGATGTTGCGCGGATCGTGGCGACGGGCGCTCGGTTGGTAGTGCTGCGGTGGCGGGCGGGGTCACCCCGACCGCCACCGCCCCTGCGGTCAGTTGACTGTGACGGTCAGATTCATCGAGCGGGTTTCCCCGCTGCTGTAGGTGGTCGTCACCCGGACGGTGAAGGTGCCCTTACGGGGATAGCTGTGGGCGATCGAGCGCAGGGTCGCCCCGTGCGCGATGGCGCTGTTGTCGCCGAAGTCCCACGCGTAGTCGGTGATGCTCTGCCCGGACGGCGCTGTCGCGGTGGCGGTGAGCGTGGTGTTCAGCGTCCCGGTGCCACCGGCCGGGTTGGCGGCCACTGACAACGTCCCGCCCGGTTCCTGTTTGACCCCGGCGCCGTTGAACCGTAGCCAGTCCAAGGCGAGCAGGTCCGGGGTGCCGCCGGTCTGGGCGGGGTTGACGAACTTCGCGTACAGGGTGGTGGTGCCGGTCGGTTTGTTGGTCAGCGTGACGGTGGGGGAGACCAGGTTGTCCCACCCGCCGGTCGAGCCGATGGCGACCGAGCCGACCAGCGTTCCGGTCGGCGACCCGGTACGCAGCTCGATGGTGCCGCCGAGACCGCCATTGGTCACTCCGAGCGTGACCGAGCCGATGTTGCGCAGGTCCACCGGCCCGTACGCGACCCAGTCGTTGTGGTCGACGTCGCCGAGCCGCCTACCGGCGCGGGCGGTGGCCCGGTCGTTGACCGTGACGCCGGACTGGGTGCTGAAGTGCTCGGCCTCCCGGCTCTTGGGCTGCAACTGCACGCGGGTCGAACCGGTCAGCGCCGGTGCGCCGGCCGCGCCGCCGTCGGTGTACTGCGCGGTGATCAGGGTGTAGAGGTTCTGCCCCGGTCCGTGCCCGTCACCGGCGTCCGCCTCGGTGGAGAGCAGCCCCGAGCAGCCGGTGTAGACGTCCAGCGGGTGGGCGTGCGAGTCGTGGCCGAGTTGCGTCTGCACGGTCACCTTGGTGCAGTCGACTGTGGTGTCCTCCGGGTCGGTGACCGTCACCGTGAACGGAATCTTGTCGCCGAAGTCGAAGTAGCCGCCGTCGGGCACGCTGATGGTCACGGTGGGTCGGGTGTTGCCGACCACCACGTCGGTGACCGCGGTCGCGGTCAACCCGTTTCCGCTGTTGCGGACGGTCAGCCGCGCGGTGTGCTGTCCTGCGGTGGAGTAGGTGTGACTCGGGTTGGCGGCGGTCGAGTCGGTGCTGCCGTCGTTGGTGAAGTCCCAGGCGTAGCCGAGCGCCGTGCCGTCACCCGCTGTCGTGCCGGCCGAGGAGAAGGTGACAGTGAGCGGCGTACGTCCGCTGTCCGGGGTGGCGGCGATCTTCGCGGTCGGTGGCCGGCCGTTGGCCACGTAGTCGATCCGGTAGATGCCCGCCCCGGCGTTGCTGCCGCCGCGACCACTGCCGGTGCCCTCGCCGAAGTCGATGACGTAGAGCGAACCGTCCGGGCCGAACTCCGCCTCGAAGGGCTGGATCCAGCTCATGGTGTCGAAGATGCCGTTGATCGACTGGAGGTCGCCGACGGCGGTCGGCCCGAAGCGCGCGTTGCTGAACGTCTGCGCCGTCTTGTGGATCGAGAGGGTCTTGAACCACCTCCGCGTCAGTTCGTAGGTGATCCACTTGCCCTCGAAGTACTCCGGGAACTTCGTGGTGCGGGTGTTGGCCGGGTCGTAGTCGTAGACCGGGCCGCTCATCGGCCCGCCACCACCGGTGCCCAGCTCGGGGAACTGGGTGGAGGCGGAGTACGCGTACCAGACCAGCGCGGACTTCGCCGCCGGCAGGTTGGTCAGGCCGGTGTTGTTGGGGGAGTTGTTGACCGGCGCGGAGCAGTTGAACTTCGCTCCCGAGGTGTTGGTGGCGAAGTTGTAGTCGTTGAACGGGATGTTGTTGCCCACGCAGTACGGCCAGCCGTAGTTGCCGGCGGCGGTGATCCGGTTGAACTCGACAGTCCCCTCCGGGCCGCGGTTGGCGTCGGCGGCGCGGGCGTCCGGGCCGTAGTCGGCCACGAGCACCGCGTTGGTCTGCGGCTCGACGGTGATCCGGAACGGGTTGCGCATGCCCATCGCGTAGATCTCCGGCTGGGTCCGCGCGGTGCCGGGGGCGAAGAGGTTGCCGCTGGGCACTGTGTACGTACCGTCGGACTGCGGGGTGATCCGCAGGATCTTGCCGCGCAGGTCGTTGGTGTTGCCGGCGGTGCCCTGGGCGTCCCAGGCGGCGCGGCCGGAACGCTCGTCGATCGGGGTGTAGCCGCTGGAGGCGAACGGGTCGGTGTTGTCGCCGATCGCCGCGTAGAGCCGCCCGGCCCCGTCCATGGCCAGCGAGCCGCCCATGTGCGAGTTGGCCCGGCCCTCACCCCGGTAGGTGGGGATGGTCAGCAGGCGTTTCTCCGAGGAGAGCGCGACGCTGTTGTTGGCGACGGTGAAGCGGGACAGGTTGAGCTGTTTGAGGGTCTTGTCCGACCAGAGCAGGTAGATCCAGCCGTTGCTGGCGAAGTTGCGGTCCAGGGTCATCCCGAGCAACCCGTCGGACTGGTCGGTCATCGCCGAGGTGTACGCGAAGTCCAGCAGCGTGGTGACCTGGAGGGTGTCGGAGTTGACGACCTTCAACGCGCCGGTGCGCTGGATGTAGTAGACCTTCCGGTCGGGCGCGACGGCCAACTCGAACGGGTCGGCCAGGTTCTCGGTGACCAGACCCACTCGTTCGAAGTTGCTGGTCTTCGTGGCCGAGCAATCGCCGGCGACCGCGCCGGCCGCCCACTCGATGCCGTAGCGCAGGTGCTCCAGGAAGGTCGCGCTGCTGAACTGGGAGCTGGCGTGCCCGCCGGCGGTGAACCAGGACCGGCCGCCGTCGTAGCGCTGACACCAGGAGTACGCGTGGTCGACGCCCTCGTCCAGCCCGTTGATGCCGTCGCGCACCTTGATCTGCGCGAGGGTGTGCACGTTGCCGGTCGGGTTGGTCCGCCAGTTGTACCACTCCTCGCTCTGTTCCCAGAGCTCCGGCAGGTTGCGGGTGGAGGGGTGGGCCCGGTCGAGCACCTTGACCCGCCCGGGGAACGTGCCGCCGGTGGACGAGAAGTCGGGGTGGTAGTCGAAGATCGCGCCGACCAGGCCCTCGTACCACTGCCAGTCGCGTTCGCTGGCCGACGCGGCGTGCAGACCGGCCCAGCCGCCGCCGTTGCGGATGAAGGTCTGCAACGCGGCCCGCTGACTGGCGTTGAGCAGGTCACCCGAGGTCGGCAGCGAGTTGGTGTTGTTGAAGACCAGGGCGTCGAAGGTGGCGAGGTTGGCGTCGGTGAACGCGGCGGCGTCGGTGGTGGCGACGACCTCGAAGTTGTGCGCGGCGCCGAGTTGCTGGATGGCGGCGATGCCGGCCGGGATCGAGTCGTGGTAGAAGTTCGTGATCTTGGAGAAGACCAGCACCCGGAAGCGGGGGGCGGCCTCGGCGGGCAGGGCGGTGGTGGTGCTCACCACGGCGACGACGGCGAGCAGGATGAGGCAGAGCGAACGGATTTTTTGGGGCATGGGGGCGCTCCCTGTCGGACGGTGAGGGTCGGAAAGCGCTTTCTCGCTGCCCGCACCACGGTACTGAGAGCCAGTGACGAGCGTCAATAGCAAGGCGGTAAGCGGTTTCCTGGCAGGCGGCGAGGCGCGGGGTCACCAGGTCGGCGCTCTTCGCCTACGATCGGTGACGGTCGACCTGGGGAGGTCACGTGACGCCGCCATTGCCTTCGGACCGGATCGACACCAGCGTCGTCCACCCGGCCCGCCGCTACAACTACTGGCTCGGCGGCAAGGACAACTTCGCCGTCGACCGGGAGTCCGGCGACCAGATCGCGGCCGTCTACCCCGGGGTGCGCACCCTCGCGCGGGAGAACCGGGCCTTCCTCGGCCGGGCGGTGCGATTCCTCGCCCGGGAGGCCGGCGTCCGGCAGTTCCTCGACATCGGCACGGGCATCCCCAGCGCGGACAACACCCACGAGGCGGCCCAGTCCGTGGCCCCCGAGTCCCGGGTGGTCTACGTCGACAACGACCCGATGGTGCTGGTCCACGCTCGCGCCCTGCTGACCAGCGATCCGTCCGGCGCCACCGCCTACCTCGACGCCGACCTGCGCGACCCGGAGACGATCCTCGCCGACCCGCGGCTGCACGCCACACTGGACTTGTCCCGGCCGGTGGCCCTGGTGCTGATCGCCGTGACGCACTTCCTCACCGACGACGACCGCCCACACGAGCACGTCGCGCGGTTGCTCGACGCGCTGCCGTCGGGGAGTTGGCTCGCCCTGACCCACTTCACCACCGACCACATCCCCGCCGAGATCGTCAGGCGGATGGAGGCCGAGTTCGCCTCCGGCCGCATGAAGCAGGACGCCGTGCCCCGCGACCGTGCCGAGTTCGCCCGCTTCTTCACCGGCCTGGAGGTGGTCGAGCCGGGCATCGTCCCGGTCACCGAGTGGCGGCCGCAGGTGCCACCGGAGCAGCGACCGCCCCTGGCCGACGCCTCCATCTACGGCGCGGTGGCCCGCAAACCCGCCACCGCTCAATGATGGGGTGAGTCCCACCGATCCGGATCCCGGGCCTCCTCTGCCCAGAGTGGTGCACACGGTGTACGTCAGTCTGGCGACGAGCGCCGGCAAGCCCGGTCGACCGAACGAGGACTTCGTCGGCGCGGTTCCCGGTGCCGTCGTCCTGCTGGACGGCGCCGGGATCCCGGGAGCTGAGTCGCTCTGCTCCCATGGGGTCGTCTGGTACACGCGTCGCCTCGCCGCAGCACTGCTCGCACACCTGTCCCGCGACGACGGGCGAGACCTCGCGGCGCTCCTCGCCACCGCCATCGGCGAGACAGCCGCCGAGCACGGCGACACCTGCGACATCGCGGATCCGTGCAGCCCGCAGGCCAGCGTCGCGGTGGTGCGCGCGTACCGGGGCCGCCTTGACTATCTGCTGCTCGCGGACACGTTCCTCATCCTCGACCCGGCCCACGGCGGACCTCAGGTGATCACCGACGACCGTGAGGTCGCCGCCCGCCGTGACTGCTCGGCGCTCCTGGACGGCATCACAGCGGGCACGCCCGAGTACGACCGCGTCCGCGACTCCTGCGCGGCGACGCTACGCGCCCGCCGCAACCGGGTTGGCGGCTACTGGATCGCCAAGGACGACCCACGCGCCGCCCGGGAGGCGGTGACCGGTACATGGCCTCTCGCTGATCTGAACGGTGTCGCGCTGCTCAGCAACGGCTGCAGCCGGATCGTCAGCCCGTACGCCCTGACCGACTGGCCCGGGGTGTGGGAGCTGCTCGCCACCGAAGGCCCGTCTGGTGTCATCCGTCGCGTCCGGCAGGCCGAAGCCCGAAGCGGTGGTCCCGACGTTCGGGTGCCGGACGACGCCGCGGTCGCCCACTGCACGTTCGACACCACCTGCCACCCTGAGGACCGCTGACGAGGGGAGCATCCCGATGAGTGTGACTCAACAGCTCCTCACGGTGGGAGCCGTTCTCGCAGGTGCTGTCCTCTCTTTCGTGGGTACCGGGCTTAACGACCGGGCCCGGTTCCGCCGTGACCACACGGCAAAGCTGTTCGAACAGCGCTCGGCCGCCTACGCGGGCTACGGTCGCGCCATCAAGGCCTGTTACCAGCTGTCGTACAGAATCGCGGCAGGCAGGGGACTTCATGCGCAGATCCCCTCGTTGTCCCCTGAAGACGGGTTGCCGCAGCTCGAAGCAGCGGCTGCCCAGCGGGAGCGCGACTGGGAGCACGTCCTTCTGCTGGGCGATCCGGCAACGGTGGAGGCGGCCCGGACATGGCACCGGAGCGTGTGGCTCATGGAGTGGTACGCGCATGGCTGGATCGAGGGAGCTGATGCCGACGGTTGGGAGAATGCCGTGGCGAGTGCCAGCCGGGCGCGTACCGAATTCTACGCCGCAGCCCGCCAGAGTCTGGACATCCCCGACGCCAGGTTGACGGATGGCATCTGGCCGGTCGAATGGATGATGAAGCGAAAGCCTGCCACGACTGCGGACGAGACATCGCCCGAGGGGCGCTGACCGACGGACAGCGTGAGCTGGGCCGGGTCACCGACGTGCGGCCGTTCCCGGCGGGCCGGCGTCGATGCGCCGGCCCGCCGGGCGGTGTCAGCTTCCGGTGCAGGTGGCGGTGGTGCCGCTGCCGTTTCCGGTGCCCTGGAACCCGAAACTGGTGCCCTGGCCGGCGGCCAGTCGTCCGTTGTAGCTCTGGTTGGCGACGGTGACGGTGCCGCTGGTGCCACTGGCGACGCCGTTCCACAGCGAGGTGACCGTCGCCCCGCTCGGCAGGGTGAGGGTGACCCTCCAGCCGGTGAGGGCTGCGGTGCCCGCGGTGACGCTGACGTTGGCGACGAATCCGCCGTTCCACTGGTCCTGGACGGCGTAGACCGCGGTGCAGGCGGGGGTGCCGGTGGGTGGCGGGGTCGTCGGGGGCGGGGTCGTGGGCGGCGGGGTCGTGGGCGGAGGCGTGGTGGGCGGCGGGGTGTCGTCGAGCGTCAGGTTCTTCTGCTGGACCGTCCACTGGGTGCGGCACAGCCCGCAGTTGGCGCCGACGAAGTTGGTGCCGGCGGTGGTGTCGCCCTTCAGCCGCCACTTGAAGTACAGCGTCGCGACCCGGCCGAACTCGCCGCCGTTGGTCTGGTCGTAGGTGCCACCGTGTCCGACGTTCAGGTTCCCCATGAAGGCTGGCAGACCGGCCGGCAGCTTGCCCCAGTCATCCATGGCGTTCGGGTAGGCGATGTCGCTGGGCCCGCCGACGAAGTAGGCGATCGGCTTGGTCAGCCTCCGCAACTGGTAGTCGTCGGCGTCGTTCAACAGACCGCTGCTGAAGATGCCGGTGGTGCTGACGCGCGGGTCGTTGGAGACGGCGTACGCCTCCAGACCTCCGCAGGAGAAGCCCGCGACGGCGACCTTGGTCGTGTCGATCTTGTTGTAGTACTTGCTGCCCTGCCGGGAGTTCTCCGCGAAGGCCCAGTCGATGGACTGGGTGAGCATCTGCGACGTGGTGGAGCCGGAGCCGTTCGGTGCTCCGTTGGCGATGGCGAGGAAACCGTGCGAGGCGATCTCGCGCAGGAAGTTGCCCTGGGAGAGCCCGTTGGCCGAGCAGCCGCCGTTGCCCCACACGACGATGGGGAGGCGCTCGGCCGGGAGGTTCTGGGGCCGGAAGATGGTGTGGTTCGCCAGGCTGGCCGAGGTCTCGTAGTCGGCTGGGTAGGGACCGGAACCGCCGACCGCGGCATTGGCCGGTGTCACGCCGAGCGCCATGATCACCGAGGTGACCGGGACGAGGATGGCCGCCAGGCCCACGTAGATCTTCGATGTCCTTCTCATTCGCCCTCCAGCGGATGTCACGACGGTGCTCCCGGCCGCGGCGGACGTCCATGCGCGTCCGACCAGGGTGGTGGCGCTGGCCGCGAGCCGGGTGGAGGTGGGCGGGGTCGACCACCCGGCGACACGACGGGAGCTGTGTGCAGTTACTATCACTGCCGTAACGATAAGTGTCAATGCGAGGGGTCTGCGGTGGGCTCCGGTCCCGTGGCATCCCCCGAAGACTGGAAGTGCGTGATCCACGAGGCGGCCTCCGGCCAGTGCGGGGTGGCCACCTCGACGAGACGTGCCTGGGCCAGCGAGCCGAGCGCGCAGTGGATGTCCAGGAAGGTCTCCCTGGCCTGCCGGCGGGGCCAGGGCTGCGGCAGCAGATGCTCGGGCAGGTCCGGGTCGATGTCCGCGAACCTGCGCCAGGAGTCCATGGCCGAGGTCCGGGCCACCAGCGCCCCGGCCGGTTCCAGCGTCCCGTCGCGGGCGGCCACCCGCAGCTCCGCGTACCGCTCGATGAAATCCGAGTACGCCGATGCCAGTGCGGTCAGGTCGTACGCCGAGGCGGGACCGTGGGGCCCGGACTCCTCGTCGAACCGGACGTGCATGATCGACCACCGGGCGCCTGCCACGTGGTGCAGCAGGTCGGTCAACGCCTCCCGCGCCGGTGCGGCGTCGGAACCCGGGCGGATCCACACGCTGTCGTACAGGCCCACGAACCCCAGCACGCTCAACGACCGGCGGACCGCGTGCCGCAGCGCCTGCCCGGAGCTCGGGATCGAGAAGGACGCCTGCACCCACTCACCCGTCCAGACCGGCGGGTGCGCGCCGAAGGTCAGGAAGTGGCGCATGCGGGAGCGGTGCCGGGCTGTCGCGCGCGGCGTGAGGTGGTAGACCGGCGGCCGTCGGTTTCCCCGGGTGGCGATGAGACCGCGCTTGACCAGCCGGGACAGGGCGGAACGGGCACTGGCCTCGCTGACTCCGAACTCCCGCAGGATCGCGATGACCGCCGCCGACGGCAGGTCGGCATCCGAGGAGTCGAGATATTCGCCGAGCACTGTCGCCAGCAGGTGCTGCGGACTGGACCCGACCTGGGCTCGGGGCACTCGGACGTCGTCGGCGGGCTCGTGGACGGTCACCGTCCCAGACTGCCTCACCCGGAGGTCGCGACGTCGACGGGCGGGTGGTCGACGGCGTCCGGGGCGGCCCGGGGCACTATCGTTCTGGCGTGCACATCCGTTTCGACGTACCGGCCGATCCCACCTATCCCGGCCGGGTGGCCGCCGCGCTCGGCGGTGTCCGGCTGCGCAGGTTCCGCTATGTCGGTGCGGTGCTGACGGCGGTCGGGGTGATCGGTTTCGCCGTCTCGCGGGGATCCGCAGCCGGCGAGCGGCTCACCTCGCTGTGGACGACTCTGGTCCTGGCCGGCGTGCTGTCGATGCTGTTCCTGCCGTGGGTGCGGTGGCGCGCCCGCCGCCGGTCCGGTGGTTACGCCGTCGACGGCGCCTACGACATCACCGACGACAACATCATGATGCGCAGCGGTTCGGAGTCCGGCGGCATCGCCTGGGACGGGGTCACCCGGGTGGAGGACACCCGTGACTTCTGGATCGTGTACGTCGGCCGGATGCCGGCGACCGTGATCCCCCGCTGGCTGATGTCCCCCGAGGACGCCGAGACGCTGCGCACCTACCTGACCGAGCGCGGCCTGCTCCCCACCCGCTGACGCGGTCAGCCGTCCCGCGTCACGGTCCTGGCCAGCGCGTCCCGACGGCGCAGCAGTGCCGCCCTGGCCCGGCGAGCCGCCCACAGGTTCACCACCGCCACTACGCCCATGGTGAGCACGACGGCCAGCAGCGACGGTTCGAGCTGGTGTCGCGGCACTGTGATGACCAACGCGCCGACCGTGAAGACCAGCCACGCGCCGAGGCCGAGCCATCCGGCGACCACCCGATCACGGGCGAACAACGAGGTCCGCCGGGTCACGGCCCAACCGCCGAACACCGCCCAGCACAGGCCGATCGCCACCAGGGCCGCGAAGGCCACCGTCGTGCGCGTCGGCAACCCCGGCTCGGTGGCCCAGAGCAGGCTGATCAGGGCGCTCCCGGTGAGACCGGCGAGGGCCACGGTCAGGTAGCCGACCCGCCTCCGCAGCGACAGCGGCGCGTCGAGTCGCGCCAACACCTCTTCCGGCGTCATGCCTCGTACCCCTTCCGTAGCAGTTCGTTGCGGAACAACCTGCGGGCCCGGTTGAGCCGCGACTTGACGGTGCCGACGGGTACGGCGCAGATCTGCGCGCAGGCGTCCAGCGGCAGATCCTCAAGGTAGAAGAGGAAGAGCAGCTCCCGTTCCCGGGCAGGTAGGCTCGCCAGCACTCCGGCCAGGGTCTCCCGGTTGACGATCTCCTCCGCCTCGTCGTCACCCGGCAGGTCGTCGATCGGCTCCGGCTCGGGACGGCTGTACGCATCCCGCAGCCGGTTCATCACCGCCCGGCGGGCGATGGCGAAGAGCCACGGAGCGAACCGATCCGGCTGCCGCAGCTTCGGCAATCCTCGGAAGACCGCCAGCCAGATCTCCTGCACCACGTCGTCGTCGGACCCGCCGAGCATCCGCCCGACGTACCGCTCGACCGCCGGATGCCAGCCCTGCACCAGATCGGCGAACGCCTCCCGCTCACCGAGCTGACAGCGGACCACCAGCAACTCATCGCTCATCGGCCCTCCTTCACCTGTTCAGTCGGCGTGGGAGCACGGCAGGTTCACGCCCTGCCACCACAATCGCCGAGGCCGTGCTGTCCGGTGCTCCGGCTCGGCTACCGCACCCACACGTACCTGAGCGTGCCCCGGTGCGGCCCGGAGGTCTCGGCCTGTGCGAGCCTGCTGTCGACGATCGACGCACACCCGAGTGGAGGCCCGGTGTTCGCCCTGCCGTTGACCGAGGATGTCGAGCTGCGCCCGCTGGACCCGTGGCGGGCCGAGGAGTTCCTCGCCCACCTGGACCGGGCCCGCGCGCACATCCAGCCCTGGGTGTCGCCGTCCTTCGCCGCCACCGACCTGCCGTCGGCCCGTGCGGTCCTGCAGCGGTACGCCGACCGCTGGGCCGGCGACAGCGGTGGCATCTGGGGGCTGTGGTGGCGGGGCACCCTCGTCGGCGGGGTCATCTTCGTGTCGTTCGACGTGACCACCGGTGCCTGCGAGGTCGGATGCTGGGTGGAGCCGGCGGCCGAGGGCAAGGGCATGGTCGCGCCGGCGGTCCGCCGGATCGTCGACTGGGCGGTCCGCGAGCGCGGCATCCAGCGGGTGGAGTGGCGGACCACCGCCGACAACACCCGCAGCAAGGCCCTCGCCCGGCGGCTCGGCTTCCGCCTCGACGGCACGCTCCGCCAGCTCAGACCGGGTCCGCGTGGTCGGATCGACCTCGAGGTCTGGTCGGTGCTGGCCGACGAGTGGTCCACCGCGGCACGCACCGTCCACTGACGACGACGAATAGTTGTCACACCCGCGCGGCACCATGCATCCATGGCCGTTCCCGCGCTCACCCCTCATTCCGATTCGCCGCGTTCCGTGCCGCTGCGTGAGGCGCGCACCCGGTTCAGCCAGCTCGTCGCGCTGGCCGAGCTGACCGACGCGGTCACCGTCGTCACCCGCGACGGCGATCCCCGCCCGGTCGCCGCGATCGTCCCCGCCGCAGCCGCCCGCAGTGGCGCGCAGGCCCGCGCCGACGCCGACCGCCTCGCCACGGTCACCGCCGGTTGGGCTCGTCGCCTCGATGAGCAGCACCGACGCAGCAGCCAGCGACACGCCGCAGAGCTGGGCGCGGTCCGCGCGGCGCTGGCCGAGGTGTGGGCCGAGCTGGATCGCCGGGTCGTCCCGGGCAGCGACCCGACGCTGGCCCGACTGCGTGCCGCACACGCCGACCTGCTCGCCGACTGACCCGCCGTCGCGCACCGTCGGTGTGCGCCGCCCGTGCCGGGGTACGCCCGCTCGGGCGGGCACGCCCCAGCCGGCCAGCGACCGTCAGCCGGTGGCCGGGTAGGCATGGGTCTCGGTCGCCTTGACCGCTACCCAGACCCGCTGGCCGGGGATCAGCCGCAGCTGGGCGGCGGCGGCCGGCGTGACATCTGCGGCCACCCCGATCGGCCCCTCCAGTTGCACCCGCACGTTGTCGCCGTGGCGCTGCACGCCGGCCACGGTGGCTGCCCAGGTGTTGCGCGGGCTGCCGTCCGGCCGGGCCGGGTGCAGAGCGACCGCGGCCGGACGGAACGCCACGAACGCTTCGCCGTCCAACCGGTCGGCGACCGTGAGGGTCAGCTCCGGCGAAACCCGCACACCGTGTCCGTCGGCGCGGCCGCGATACAGGTTCAGACCGACCAGCCGGGCGACGTAGTCGGTGCGCGGGCGGGCGGTGACGCTCGGCCCGTCGCCCTCCTGCACCACCCGGCCACCCTCCACGATGACCAGCCGGTCGGCCAGCGCCAGCGCGTCCAGCGGGTCATGAGTGACCAGCACGGTCGCGCCCGGGTGCGCGGACAGGTGCCGGTGCAGCTCCGCGCGGGTGTCCAACCGGCTGCGGGCGTCCAGCGCGGCGAGCGGTTCGTCCAGCAGCAGCAGCGACGGTGCCACCGCCAACGCGCGGGCCAGCGCCACCCGCTGCGCCTGACCGCCGGAGAGCTGCCGGGGCCGGCGCTGTGCCTGCGCGTCAAGCCCGACCCGACGCAGCCACTCCCGGGCCGTGGCGCGGGCGGCCCTCCGCTCGACGCCGTGCCGGCGCGGCCCGAAGGCCACGTTGTCCAAGGCGCTGAGGTGCGGAAAGAGCAGGTAGTCCTGGAAGACCACGCCGATCGAGCGGCGTTCGGTGGGCACCCAGCCTCCGGTCACCGGGCGGTCCAGGTCGACGCCGTCGAGGGTGACGTGCCCGTCGGTGAGGGGATGCAGCCCGGCCAGCGCGCGCAGCGCGGTGGTCTTGCCGGCGCCGTTCGGGCCCAGCAGCGCCACCACCTCGCCCGGCGCGACCCGCAACGGCACGTCGAGCCGGAAGGCGCCCCGGTCGACGACGAGCCGGGTGTCGAGGAGTCGACCGCTCATGCGGTGGTCATCCAGCGGTCCCGCAATGCGACGAGGATGCCGACCGACACGAAGAGCAGCACCAGGCTGAGCACGATCGCGGACTCCAGGTCGGTCTCCAACGCCAGGTAGACGGCGAGCGGCATGGTCTGCGTCCGGCCAGGGTAGTTGCCGGCGAAGGTGATGGTGGCCCCGAACTCGCCGAGCGCCCGCGCCCAGCAGAGCACCGCCCCGGCGGCCAACCCGGGCGCCACCAGCGGCAGCGTGACGTGGGTGAAGGTGGTCCATCGGCCGGCGCCCAGCGTCGCCGCGGCCTCCTCGAAGCGGTGGTCGGCGGCGCGCAGCGCACCCTCCACGGCGATCACCAGGAACGGCATGGCGACGAACGCCTCGGCCAACACGACGCCCGCGGTGGTGAAGGGCAGGGTGATGCCGAGCGTGCTGTCGAGCCAGCCGCCGAGCAGGCCACGCCGGCCGAAGACCAGCAACAGCGCCACCCCACCGACCACCGGTGGCAGCACCAGCGGCACGGTGACCAGCGCGCGCACCAGTCGACGGCCGGGAAACTCGACCCGGGCCAGCACCCAGGCGAGCGGCACCCCGAGCAGCAGGCAGAGCGCCGTGGCCAGGGTGGCGGTCTGCACCGACAACCGCAGAGCGGTCAGGGCGCCCGGCTCGGTGAGCCGATCCGGCAAGGTCGTCCACGGCGTTCGGATCAGCAGCCCCGCCAACGGCAGGACGAGAAACAGCAACCCCAGCCCGGCGGGGATCAGCAGCGCAGCCGGCACTCGCCCTCGCCGTCGGGACGTGGTCGGCCGCCTCCGGAGTGTGTTGTGGTCGCGGACCTGCCTCACGGAGCCTGGAACCCCGCCTCGGCGAGGACCGCCTGCGCCGGCGCCGAGCGGACGTACGCGACGAAGGCCCGCGCGCCGACCGGATTCGGCGCGTCCTTCAACGCGACGATCGGGTAGTCGTTGACCGCCCGCGCCGACTCGGGAAACTCCACGCCGGTCACGTCGGCGCTGGCCGCCCGCGCGTCCGTGCGGTAGACCAGCGCCGCGTCGACCTCGCCGAGCTTCACCTTGGCGAGCGCACCCTTGACGTCACGCTCCAGGGTCACCGGCGTCAGCGCGACGCCGGCCGCGTCCAGGGCGGTGCGGGCCGCCGCGCCGCAGGGCACCTGACCGGCGCAGAGCGCCACCTTCACACCCGGGCTGGCCAGGTCCGCCAGGCCGGCCACCGCCCTCGGGTTGCCCCGGGGAACGGCGATCACCAACTGGTTGCGAGCGAAGGTGCTCGGCGTGCCGTCGGCGTCGCCGGCCTCGGTGACCGTGGTCATGTTCGCCGGGGCGGCCGAGGCGAACACGTCCGCCGGCGCGCCCTGGCTGATCTGGGTGGCCAGGGCGGAACTGCCGGCCATGTTGAGGGTCACCCGGCTGCCCGGGTTGGCGGCCTCGAAGTCCTTTCCGATGCGGGTGAACGACTCGGTCAGCGAGGCGGCCGCGAACACCGTCACCGTGCCGGTCACCCGCCCGTCCCCACCGCTGCCGGTTGACCGCTCGTCGCCCGCGCCGCAGCCGGCCACCGCCAGGACGGCCGCCACCAGCACGGCCACCGCCGTACGCCTGCTCCCCGCGCTCATCCGCCGGCCCGTCCCCGCGCCGGGGAGGGGACGGCCCGCTCCACCACGACCGTGGTCGACTTGATCACCGCAACGGCCACCGACCCCACCCGCAGATCGAGCTCGTCGACGGCCTCCCGGCTCATCAACGACACGACCCGGAACGGGCCCGCCTGGATGTCGACCTGGGCCATCACCGTGTCCTTGCGGACGTCGACGACGATGCCGCGCAACCGGTTGCGGGCCGAGGAGAACTCGGCGCCCGCGTCCGGGTCGGCGGCCTGGGCGCGGGCGAACGCGGCCAGGTCGACACCATCGATGACCCGGTGGCCGTGCTCGTCGCGCCCCGCCGGCAGCCGCCCGGCGTCCACCCAGCGGCGAATGGTGTCGGCGCTGACGCCGAGCAGGTCGGCCGCCTCACCGATCCGGAAGGTCGTCACCGGCCGACCTTATCGTTCGCACCTGCGAGCACAAAAGACCTGGAAGGCCTGCATCCGCATAAGGCGGTGGATGGCGAAGCCAGCAAATGCGCCCAGTAGCCGACGTCGCGGCGGCTCAGTGGCGGCGGGGGTGGCCCTTGAGGTGCCGGCCCAACTCGCGGGCGATCTCCCGGTTGGCGTCGCGCTCGGCCAGCGTCTGCCGCTTGTCGTAGGAGCGTTTGCCCTTCGCCAGCGCCAGCTCGACCTTGGCGTAGCCGTTCTCGAAGTACATCGACAGTGGGACCATGGTCACCCCGCCCTCGCGGACCTTGTCGAGGATCCGGTCGATCTCGGCCCGGTGCAGCAGCAGCTTGCGGTTGCGGCGGGGTGCGTGGTTGGTCCACGTGCCGTAGGTGTATTCGGCGATGTGCAGGCCGTACAGCACGATCTCGCCGTCTCGTTCGTGCGCGAACGCGTCGACCAGCGATGCCCGTCCCTCGCGTAGCGACTTGACCTCGGTCCCGACCAGCACGATGCCCGCCTCGTACGTGCGCAGCACCTCGTACTCGTGCCGGGCCTTCTTGTTCGAGGCGATCAGCCGGCGTCCGGGCTGCTTGGACGGAGTCACACCGCGACGATAGACGGCGTCACCCCGCGACGACATCTGGTATTGCGGGCACCGCGCCGGTCGGCTCAGTCCCGCCCGAGGGGGGTGGGGCGCAGCCGCGCGATCAGGTCCCGCTCGGCCTCGGTGAACGCGTCCTGCGACTCACACGGCCAGTGCCCGAGGATCGGTGGTGGCACGCTGTCGCTGGGGGCGGGCACCACGTCCGCCGGGTCGACCAGCCGGCGGTCCACCGTCGCCGCCGGCCCGGTCAGTTTCTCCGCCCGCCCGGGCCGGTGGGAGGCGAAGATCCAACCGCCGATCGGGTCGGTGTCGCGCCACAGGTTGAGCCACCGCCAGCCGACCCGCTCGCCGATCTCCCGCAGCGCCGGTTCGTCGGTGTACGCCGGGAACAGCCGGGAGTACAGCCGGCCCAGCGGTGACCCGTAGGTCAGCAGGGCGACCCGGTCGGTGATCCGGGTGGGCAGTTGCAGAATCGCGGCGGCGAGCAGCACCGAGCCGTGGCTGTGTCCCGCCAGCAACACACCATGCCCCTGTTTCACCAGGTAGGAGATCCGCTTGGCCAGCTCCGGCACGGCCCGCTCGGCGTAGCACGGCGGCGCGAACGGGTGCGCCGCCCGGGGCCAGAAGGTGCCCAGATCCCAGAGCACACCCACGTACCGGCGGAACTGCGCCGTCCGGTACGCGAAGATGCCGCCCACCACCAGGCCGAGCAGGATCGCGGCGATCACGTAGCTGCCCGACCCGATCAGGAAGTTGACCATGTCCTCCGGCACGCCGACGTACTGCTGCGCCACGTCGCCGGGCAGGAGCTGGAGCAGGCCGAGCACGCTGGTGGCCAGGCCGAGCGCCGCCAGGCCGGCGTACACCACCGAGAGCGGTTCCAACCGTTCGGTGAAACGGGCCCGGGCCACCGCTTGCTCGACCCGGCGCAGCCGGTCTGCCGCCTGCGGCGGCGCGTGCGGGAAGTCGGCGGCCACGATCGCCCGCGCGGCCCGCCGCCGCCCGCGCCGCGTCACCCTGGTGACCAGGGCGGCTACCAGCAGCGCGGTCACCACCGCGAGGAAGAACCCGAAAATCGCCCACTTGTACGCCAGGGGAGGGCTGGTCTCCAGTCCGTCCGCAGTCGTCCCCTCGCGATCGAGCAGGTCCGCCACCCGGTAGACCAGCTCGGCCGAGAACGCCACGGCGAGCCCGGCCGAGATCGTCATGAAGACCGGCACTCCCAACGCGCGCAGCGGTGACCTGCGCTGCCCGCTACCCCGCCGCCAGATCACCAGCGCGGCGAGCGCGACCACCAGCACGGTCTGGCTGACGAACAGCCAGGCGACGATCGCGCTGTAACCGGGCAGCGCACCACCTTGCGGCCACGGCGCCGGGCTGATGACCACGTGCACGATCACCAGCATCGTCAGGCCGACGGCGATCGTGCGCAGCCCGCGGAAGACGCCGTCCACCCGGGGCGCCGGGCCGGGGCGGTCGATCCTCGGCACCACGGTGACCAGGGCCAGGCAGGCCAACAGCACCGCCCCGGTGGCCGTCAGCAGGGTCATCATCACCCAGGAGGAGTGCTGGCTGGCCCGGGCGGCCAGCAGGCTCCCGTCCAGCGCGGCGAACGCCGTCGCGACGTGGACCGAGCGCAGCCGACCCACCAGTGGCTCTCCGTCCCACTGACCGACGGCGCTCAACTGGTGCTTGGAAGCTGGTGCTCCGACCGAGGTGCGGAACGCGTCGAACGAGTGGCTCGGGCGGGCGGACAGCCACCAGAGGAGCCCGATGGCGGCGACCGGAACGAGCGCCAGGACACCCAGGCGGAGCCCGGTCGGGCGTCCGCCGAGCCAGGACAGCCAGCTCCGGCCGGCCAGGCACGACGGGGTGCCCATGCAGCGCCACGCGATCAGGTCCAGCGCCACCCCGACGATGGAGAGCACGTAGAGCACGGTGAGAGTGAGGGCGAGCACCCGGCACAGCGCCAGGATGGTGTGCTTCGCGCCACGGCTCGCCGGTCGCATCCAGAACGCCACGTTGCAGAGCATGAACGGCAGCAGGAACACCAGCGACAGCGTCCGGACGGCGGTGCCGGACGGCAGGTCGCTCCAGCGGTACGCCTCCAGCGTCAGCCCGTCGGTTCCCGCCGAGTCCGGGTAGCCGGGACGCGGTCGGTAGAACCCCCCGCTGCGGTCTCCGGCGACCTGGTGCACGTGCGGCCGGTCCAACACCTGGTCCGCCCCCGCGCCGGAGACGCCGTGCACCCGCAGCTCCACGATCGGGCCGACCGCAGGCGGTCCGGTCGGTGTCGCGTCCGCCATGGGCCCCCCGGAGGTGTGCGCGGCAACCGGGCGGGTGGCCAAGGGTGCGGCCCCGCGCGGCTCGCCCGGCTTACCCGTCCCGAGCCCGGTCAACCGTGCGGCGGACCTCACGCCCTGGTGCGGTCGACCCGCGGCAGGTGGTTTCATGGCGCCATGGCGAACCCGGTGATCCTGACCGTCGACGACGACCCCGTGGTGTCCCGGGCGGTCGCCCGGGACGTCCGGCGCCGCTACGGCGACCGCTACCGGGTGCTGCGGGCCTCGTCGGGGCCGGAGGCGCTGGACGCGCTGCGGGAGGTCAAGCTGCGCGGCGAACAGGTGGCGCTGCTGCTGGCCGACCATCGGATGCCGGAGATGACCGGCGTGGAGTTCCTCGAGGCGGCCATGGACATCTTCCCGGCCGCCCGCCGGGTGCTCCTCACCGCGTACGCGGACACCGACGCCGCGATCGAGGCGATCAACGTGGTGGACCTGGACCACTACCTGCTCAAGCCGTGGCATCCGCCGGAGGAGAAGCTGTACCCGGTGGTCGACGTGCTGCTGGAGGCGTGGGCGGCCACCCCGGACGCGGCGAGCGCCGAGATCCGGGTCGTCGGGCACCGGTGGTCGTCGCCGTCGTTCAAGGTCCGCGACTTCCTGGCCCGCAACCTGGTGCCGTACCGCTGGTTGCTCTCCGACGACCCGGAGGGTGTCCGGTTGCTCGACGCGGCCGGTGCCACCGAGGCGGACGTACCGCTGGTGGTGACCCCCGAGGGCAAGGCGCTGATCGCCCCCAGCGAGGCCGAGTTGGCCGCGTTGGCCGGTCTGACGGTGGTGCCGGCGTCCGACTTCTACGACCTGGTGGTGATCGGCGGCGGCCCGGCCGGCCTCGGTTCGGCGGTGTACGGGGCGTCGGAGGGGCTGCGTACCGTGCTCGTCGAGCGGCGGGCGACCGGCGGGCAGGCCGGCCAGAGCAGCCGTATCGAGAACTACCTGGGTTTCCCGGACGGCGTCTCCGGAGCGCAGTTGACCGACCGGGCCCGGCGGCAGGCGGTGAAGTTCGGCGCGGAGCTGCTCAGCGCGCGGGAGGTGGTCGGTCTCCGCGAGGCGGGCGGCGCCCGGCTGCTGCGCTTCGGTGACGGCAGCGAGATCGCGGCGCACACCGTGGTGCTGGCGACGGGGGTGTCGTACCGGGTGCTCGACGCCCCCGGGCTGGCCGACTTCACCGGCCGGGGGGTGTTCTACGGTGCCGCCGCCACCGAGGCGCCGAGCTGCGTCGAGCAGGACGTCTACATCGTCGGTGGGGCCAACTCCGCCGGGCAGGCCGCTGTGCACTTCTCCCGGTACGCGTCGAGGGTGCACCTGCTGATCCGTGGCGCGGACCTGACCGCCTCGATGTCGCGGTACCTGATCGACCAGTTGGAACGGATCGACCGGATCACCGTGCACCCGCACACCGCCGTGGTCGGCGGGGCCGGGGAGGGCCACCTGGAGCGGTTGACCCTCTGCGACACCCGCACCGGGGACGCCCGTTCGGTCGACGCCTCGTGGTTGTTCATCTTCATCGGTGCGGAGCCGCGTACCGACTGGCTGGACGGGGTGCTGGTCCGCGATCAGCGTGGCTTCGTCGTCACCGGCCCGGATCTGCTGGCCGGGGGGCGGCGGCCGGCGGGCTGGTCGCTGTCCCGCGACCCGTACCACCTGGAGACCAGCGTGCCGGGCGTGTTCGCCGCCGGCGACGTGCGGGCCGAGTCGGTCAAGCGGGTCGCGTCGGCCGTCGGCGAGGGCGCGATGGCCGTCTCGCTCGTGCACCGCTACCTGGAGGCCCAGTGAGCGCGAGGAGTGAGCCGGTGTTGCGAGCCCCGCAGTCGCGAACAGAGGAGGCCCAGTGAGCGCGAGGAGTGAGCCGGTGTTGCGAGCCCCGCAGTCGCGAACAGAGGAGGCCCAGTGAGCGCGAGGAGTGAGCCGGTGTTGCGAGCCCCGCAGTCGCGAACAGAGGAGGCCCAGTGACCATTCAGTCTGATCGGCTGACACCTGCGCAGCTGCGTACCCTGTTCCTGTTCGAGGCTCTCGACGACGCGCAGCTCGACTGGCTGGCCGAGCATGGTCGGGTCGAGCAGCGGGCCGGGGGGACTCTCGTGTACGCCGAGGGCGAGCCGGCGACCTGCTTCTTCGTGTTGGTGCGCGGGGCGGTGGCGTTGAGTCGTCTGGTGCACGGCGACGACGTGGAGGTCAGCCGGACCGAGCAGCGCGGGGTGTACGGCGGGGCTACCCAGGCGTACCTGGGTGACCAGGTGGACCAGATCTACCGCAACAGCCTGCGGGCGGTGACCGACGCCGACTTCTTCGTGCTCCCGGCGGAGGATTTCGCGGATGCCCTGCGGTCGTGGTTCCCGATGCCCATGCACCTGTTGGAGGGGCTGTTCTTCGGGATGCGGGATTCGCAGGCCATCGTCGGTGAACGGGAGCGGCTACTGGCCCTCGGCTCGCTGTCGGCGGGGCTGACCCATGAGCTGAACAATCCGGCTGCGGCGGCGGTGCGGGCGACGTCGGTGCTGCGGGACCGGGTTGCCGGGATGCGCCACAAGCTCGCGATGGTCGCCGACGGTCGGCTCGACGGCAGCGCTCTGCACGGCCTCGTCGCGTTGCAGGAGGAGGCCGTCGCCCGGGTCGCCACCGCGCCGAAGTTGACCCCGGTTGCCACCGCCGACGCGGAGGACACCCTGACCGACTGGTTGGAGGAACACGGGGTCGAGGGCGCCTGGGACCTGGCGCCGATCCTGGTCGGTGGCGGGCTCGACACGGCCTGGTTGGCGCAGGTGAAGGCAGCGGTCGGCCCGGCCGACCTGGAGGCGGCGGTGCGGTGGCTCACGTACACCGTCGACACCGAACTCTTGATGCGGGAGATTGGCGACGCGGTGACCCGGATTTCGGGCCTGGTGGGCGCCGCCAAGCAGTACTCGCAGCTGGACCGCGCGCCGCACCGGGTGGTGGACGTGCACGACCTGCTCGACGCCACGCTGGTGATGTTCAAGGGGAAGATCCCCGCCGAGGTCAAGCTGGTTCGCGAGTACGACCGTGGCCTTCCGCCGGTGCCGGCGTACGCGGCCGAGCTGAACCAGGTGTGGACCAACCTGATCGACAACGCGTTGGGCGCGATGGGTGAGAAGGGGGTGTTGACCGTCCGCACCGGACTCGTCGGCGACCAGCTGGCGGTGGAGATCACCGACACCGGTCCGGGTATCCCGCCGGAGGTGCGGCCGCGCATCTTCGAACCGTTCTTCACCACCAAGCCGGTCGGCGCGGGCACCGGGTTGGGCCTGGACATCTCGTACCGGATCGTGGTGCACAAGCACCACGGCGACATCCGGGTGGAGACCGAGCCGGGGCGGACCACCTTCCGGGTGTTGCTGCCGGTGGCGGAGGGTGCGCCGGACGACGCGCAGGCTACCTAGAGACAGCGGGTGCTCGCCGGCAGTGGTCCCGGGCGGCGTCGTTGTTCGAGCCGCAGGCCAGTGGCTACCTGACCGGCACCGACGACGCGCTGCCCCCCGACGCACGACCAGACGCGCCCACCGCCGCCGCTCGGCCTGACGGCGCTGCCGTACCCCGCGCCCAGCGCACCCCCGCCATGCCACGCCACGCCGCCACGCACCGCGCCCCGCACGGTCGTGCTCGAACCAGGAAGTAGTGGCCTCGGCGTCCGCGCGATGCCACTACAACAATGATCGAGCACGACCGTGCGCGGTCGTGTCAGTGAAGCGTGTGTTCGGGGTCGCTGGCGGCCGGGCCGGGGCAGGCTCTCAGGTGCGGCGAAGTGTCGCGTGGGGTCAGGCAGGGCTGTCGGGGTTGAGGAAGTCGGCCAGCACCCGGGTGTGGGTGGAGAACGCCAGCTCGACCGGGTCGGTGAGCACCAACCACTCGGTCGCCTCCTCGGTCGGCGCCGACGCGGGCAGGTCCTCGGCCCGCTGCTCGGGCAGCACCCCGAAGACCATCATGGTGCCGCCCGCCGGGGCGCCGTGCACCGCGAACAGTCGGGCGTCCTCGGCCGCCGCGACCAGGCCGGTCTCCTCCCGCAGCTCACGGACGAGTGCGTCGGACCACTCCTCGCCGTACTCGATGAAGCCGCCGGGCAGCGCGAGCAGGCCGCGGGCCGGCTCGATGTCCCGGCGGACCACCACCACGCCCAGGCCCTCGGCTGTGCGGACCGGCAGCACCGCGACCGCCACCGGGAGCGGGTTACGCCAGACGGTCTGGCCGCAGGCCGCACAGACCCGGGGCCAGCCGGCGGCCGGCGGGTAGGCGGCGCCACAGGAGGAGCAGTGCGAGTACGGCGTGCCGGTCATGCCGCAGCACGCTACTCCGATCGCCGGCCCGCCTGTCGCGCCGCCGCCAGCGCCCAGGCCCAGCCCTCGCGGCCCCGGGTCCCGGCCCTCGCGGCCCCATTTCCGCGCTCCGGGGCCGGCGGCTCCAGGCCTTCGGACTCAGGCCTCCGGTGTGCCGGTGTAGAAGGCGGTGGTGCGTTCGGCGGCGGCCTTCGCCTCGTCGGCGTCGGTGCCGGCGTCGATGCTCGCCTCGCACCACAGCTGGCTGCTCAGCTCCATGGCCCGTCGTCCCTCGGCGGAGACGGCCCACTCGGCGGCCTGGTCCGGGGTGATCCCGCTGCCGTCGCCGGCCAGGTACGAGGCGAGGCCGAGTAGCCCGAGGTCCCAGCCGACGCCGACCGCACCCGGCCCGAACTGGGCCCACCGGTCCTGGTCGACGTGCGCGATGTGGTCCAGGTCGAGGCGGGTCTGCTCGCCGTCGACCGGGGTGAGGCGCACCTCGATCCAGCTCACCTCGCCGCCCATCTCCCAGGTGGCGGTGAAGCGGCGCGGCGGCTCGCAGCTCTCGACGGTGCCGCCGGCGTTGCCCTGGAGCTGGTAGCTGCCGCCCAGCCGCAGGTCGCCGGAGATCGGCAGGAACCAGCGTGGAATGCGCTCGGCGTTGGTGCAGGCGTCCCACAGATCCTCGATCGCTGCCTGGTAGGTCTGGCTGATCGTGGTGACCCGCGCCTCGCCGGCCTCCAGGGCGCGGCTGCCGACCGTGCGCCGGACGGCGTTGATCTGCTCGGTGGCGTCGAACATCAGGTGTTCCTCTCGTCGGGTGGGTCGGCGGGCCCGCGCAGCCGACGCTCGCGTCGACCCCGGGCCAGCTCGGTGGCGAGTGCCGCCAGGGGTGGGGTCCAGAACCGGCGGAAGTGCTCCAGCCAGCCGTCGACCTCGCGCAGGGGGCGGGGGTCGACCGCGTACAGCCGCCGGGTGCCCTCCGGCCGCACCGTGGCGAAGCCGTTGTCCCGTAGCACCTTGAGGTGCTGGGACACGGCGGGTTGGGAGATGCCGAACTCGTCGCGGATGACAGTGCTGACCGCACCGGCGGTCTGCTCGCCACCGGCGAGCAGCTCCAGGATGCGGCGCCGGACCGGATCGCCCAGCACGTCGAAGGCGTGCACGACGACAGTTGTATCACCACCGGCTTATTTAAGCCAAGTTTGATACTCCGATGAGTTTGTCGAGCCGGATCGGCAGCTCCCGGATCCGTACGCCGGTCGCGTGGTGCACCGCGTTGGCGACCGCCGCGGCGGCGCCGACGATGCCGATCTCACCGATGCCCTTCACCCCGGCCGGGTTCAGCTCGTCGTCGCGCTCGTCGAGCCAGTACGCCTCGATGGACTCCACGTCCGCGCAGCCGGTGATGTGGTACGTGGCCAGGTCGTGGTTGACCCAGTCGCCGTACCGCTCGTCGAGCAGCCCCTCCTCGTGCAGCGCCATCGACAGCCCCATCGTCATCCCGCCGATGAGCTGGCTGCGCGCCGTCGTCGGGTTCACCACCCGCCCGGCGGCGAACACACCGAGCATCCGGTTCACGCGTACCTCGCCGGTGTCCGCGTCCACCCGCACCTCGACGAAGTGCGCCCCGTACGCGTACCGGGGGAGCGTGGGTTGCCCGCCCACCTCCTCGGTGGTGTCGGCCTCGGCGGTCACCTCTCCGGTCGGCGGCGCGCGGTCGGGCAGCTTCTCGCGCAGCGCCTGCGCGGCGCGGATCACCGCCCAGCTCCAGCTGGCGGTCCCCATCGAGCCGCCGGCCAGCGGCGCCGTCGGCAGCGCGCTGTCCCCGATCCGGATCTCCACCCGCTCCGGCGACACGCCGAGCGCGTCGGCGGCCACCTGCCAGATCGCCGTCCGGGCGCCGGTGCCGATGTCGGTGGCGTTGATCCGGACCAGGAAACTCCCGTCGGTTCGGGCGGTGGCCGTCGCCGTGGACGGCCGGGCCCGCGCCGGGTAGCTCGAACCGGCCACCCCCGTGCCGATCAGCCAGCGCCCGTCGCGCCGGGCGCGGGGCGTCGGGTCCCGGTCGGTCCAGCCGAAGCGCCGGGCACCCTCGCGTAGGCAGTTCACCAGGTTGCGGCTGGTGAACGGCCGCCCCTGGTCGGGGTCGACAGCGGTGTCGTTGCGGATGCGCAGCTCCACCGGGTCGATGCCGACGGCGACGGCCAGCTCGTCCATGGCGGACTCCAGCGCGTACGCGCCGGGGCACTCGCCGGGGGCGCGCATCCAGAACGGCGTGGGCACGTCGAGGCGGGCCACCCGGTGCGTGGTGCGGCGGTGCGGCGCGGCGTACATGCTGCGGGTGTAGACGGCGGTCTGCTCGGCGAACTCCCGCACGGTCGAGGTCTGGCTGATCGCGTCGTGGCAGATCGCGGTGAGCCGACCGTCGGTGTCGGCGGCGAGGCGGACGCGCTGGATGGTGGGGGTGCGGTACCCGACCGGGCCGAACAGCTGTTGCCGGGTCAGCGCCAGCTTGACCGGCCGGTCCACGTGCCGGGCGGCGAGGGCGGCCAGCACCACCGACGCCTTGGCGTACCCCTTGCTGCCGAAGCCGCCGCCGATGTGCTCGGCGATCACCCGGATCGACTCCGGCGGCAGCTCGAACAGCTCGGCGAGGGTGGCGCGCACCGGTGTCGCGCCCTGGGTGGAATCGTGCACCACCAGCCGCCCGTCGTGCCACTGCGCCGTGGTGGCGTGCGGCTCCATCGGGCTGTTGTGGTACGCCGGCGTCCGGTACGTGACGTCCACCCGCACCGGGGCGGCCGCGTACCCGGCGTCGAAGTCGCCCTCGGTGGTGTCCGTCGGATAGCTGGGGTTGACCTGGTCCGGCCTGTACAGGCCGGGATGGTCGGCGGTGAGTACGGTGCTGTGCGGACCGGCGTCGTAGTCGATCCGGACCAACCGGGCACCCTCGCGGGCCGCCTCCAGGCTGGTGGCCACCACCACGGCGACGTACTGCCCCCGGTAGTGCACCGCAGGCTCCTGCAACAGCCACAGCTCCGGCTGTGGGCCGGGCGCCATCCGGGGCGCGTTGCCGTGGTGCACCACAGCCAGCACCCCGGGCGACGCCAACGCTTCCGTCGGGTCGACCCGGGTGATCCGGCCCCGCACCACCGCCGCCGGCACCGCCCAGCCGTAGGTGACCCCGTCGACCGGGTACTCCACCGCGTAGCGGGCCGTGCCGGTGACCTTCGCGGGGCCCTCCAACCGGGGGTACGTCCGCCCGACCGCCCCGGCGCTCATGCCGACGCCAGTTCGGTGAGCGCCCGCACGGTGATGGCCCGGGTCAGCGGCAGCTTGAAGCCGTTGTGCCGCAGCGGTCGCGCCTCGGCCAGCTCCGCGTCGGCGGCCCGGGCGGCCAACTCGGGGCTGAACGGACGACCGCGCAGCTCCTCCTCGGCCCGGTACGCCCGCCACGGCCGGTGTGCCACCGCCCCGTACGCCAACCGCACGTCCCGGACGGTGTCGCCGTCGAGGTCCAGCACCGCGGCCACCGAGCCGGCGGCGAAGGCGAACGAGGCCCGGTCGCGCACCTTCAGGTACGTCGAGCGGCGCGCGGCCGGCAGCGGCGGCAACCGGACGGCGGTGATCAGCGCGCCCCGGGTCAGTGTGGTCTCGCGGTCCGGGTGGATGCCGGGGGAGCGGTACAGGGCGGTGAGCGGGATGTCGCGGGAGCCGTCGACCTCGTGCACCTGCACCACCGCGTCGAGGGCGGCCAGTGCGACGGCCAGGTCGGACGGGTGGGTGGCGACGCACTGCTCGGACCAGTCCAGCACCGCCAGGTCGCGGTTCTGCCCGTGCAGGGCGGCGCAACCGCTGCCCGGCTCCCGCTTGTTGCACGCCTTGCCGGTGTCCTGGAAGTAGACGCAGCGGGTGCGCTGCAACAGGTTGCCGCCGGTGGTGGCCATGTTGCGCAGCTGCCCGGAGGCGGCGGCGAGCAGGGCGCGGGCCAGCACCGGGTAGTCCCGGCGCACCGCCGGGTGGGCGGCGAGGTCGCTGTTGCGGACCGTCGCGCCGATCCGCAGCCCGCCGTCGGGCAGCTGTTCGACCGCGTCCAGCGGGAGCCGGGTCACGTCCACCAGCACCTCGGGGCGTTGCACCCCGAGTTTCATCAGGTCCACCAGGTTGGTCCCGCCGCCCAGGTACGCGGCGCTCGGTTCGGCGGTCAGCACGGCGACCGCGTCGGCCACGTCGGCCGGCCGGTGGTAGCGGAACGCCTTCACGTCGCCGCCGTCTCGCGCACGGCCGCGACGATGTGCGGGTACGCGGCACAGCGGCACAGGTTGCCGGCCATCCGCTCGCGGATCTCCGCGTCGGTCAACTCGGCGGTCGCGTCCAGGTCGTCGGTGACCGCGCTGGGCCACCCCTTGGCCACCTCGTCGAGCATGCCCAGGGCGGAGCAGAGTTGCCCGGGGGTGCAGTAGCCGCACTGGAACGCGTCGTGCGCGACGAACGCGGCCTGCAACGGGGACAGCCCGTCCGGCCCGGCCAGCCCTTCGACGGTGACCACCGACCGGCCGTCCAGGGTGACCGCGAAGACCAGACAGCTCTTCACCCGGCGGCCGTCGAGCAGGACGGTGCAGGAGCCGCACTGGCCGTGGTCGCAGCCCTTCTTCGCCCCGGTCAGGCCGAGGTGCTCGCGCAACGTGTCGAGCAGGGTGGTGCGGTTGTCCAGCGTCACCTCGTGTGGCGAGCTGTTCACCTCGAACGTCACCCGGGACGAGTGCCGCTCCTCGGTCGTGGTGTTCTCTCCTCCGCCCTGCACCGGCCCAGACTAGCCTTACCGGTACATGGGGTGACGAATTATGCCAATCCGATCGTACGAAGGTGGTGTGGGTTGACCGCCGGGCTGTTGCTGGCGGCCGGTGCCGGGCGACGGTACGGCCGCCCGAAGGCGCTGGTCGAGCTGGACGGTGAGCCGTTGGTGCGGCGCGGGGTCCGGCTGCTCGGCGACGGCGGCTGCGCACCTGTGCACGTGGTACTCGGCGCGGGCGCCGACCAGGTGCCCGAGCTGCCCGGTGCGGTGCCGGTGCGCCACGACCGCTGGTCCGACGGGCTGGGCTCGTCGTTGCGCCTCGGCCTGGCCTCGCTGCCCGCCGACGTGTCGGCCGCGGTAGTGGTCCTCGTCGACCAGCCGCTGCTCAGCCCGGTCGCGGTCCGGCGGGTGCGCGAGGCGTACGCCGGTGAGGCGTTCGTCGTGGTCGCCACCTACGGTGGACGGCCGGGCCACCCGATCCTGCTGGCCCGGCAGACCTGGCCGCTGCTGGACCGGTACGCCGTGGGCGACAGTGGTGCCCGCGACCTGCTGCGCGAGCGGCCGGACCTGGTGGTCGAGGTGCCCTGCGACGACGTCGGCACACCCGCCGACGTGGACATCCCGGCCGACCTGCGCGCAGTCAGTGACGCGTCAGCCACCGAGGCAGTCCCCGGCTGGTCACCGCGTGATAGGCGATCATCACGATGACGGCGATCAGGCCCAGCAACGGGTTGACGAACCAGCCGAGCAGGCCGCCGAGCCCGTACAGGACGAGGCCGGTCACCGGTCGCAGCCGCTGCGCCCGCACGTACCCCGGGCTGACCCGGTGTTCGAGCAGCGCCGGGTGGCGGTGCAGGTAGCCGAAGAACACCAGCCAGGGCGCCGACATCAACGCCGCGGACAGCGCGTACAGGGCGACCGCCGCGCGCTGGTCGTCGATGTCGCCCCGGGTGAACGCGGACGCCAGCACCGCGGTGGGGAAGGGAATGATCACCGCTCCGAAGAGGACGCCGAGGTTGATCCAGCTCAACGCGAGGGTGGTCCGGCGGATCAGCCGCAGCAGCGCGTGGTGGTTGAGCCACAGCACCCCGATGTAGACGAAGGACACCACGAAGGCGAGGTACGAGGCCCCCTCGTGCAGCAGGCCGGTCAGCAGTTCACCCTCGTGGTATTCCGGCACCCGCAGGTCGATGACGAGCAGCGTGATGACGATGGCGAAGACGCCGTCGCTGAAGGCCGTCATCCGCTCGGTGCCGGATACCCGCCCGGTCGGGTCGGGCTGCTCGATCTCGTCGCGTGCTGCGGACATTGCCGCAGGCTAGCCACTCGGCGCGGCGGTCGGTGGCGGTTTCGTCCGACCGGGACACGAACGGCCGCCCAGGGTCACCCCCGGACGGCCGTCACACTGCCCGCCGCTCAGGCCACCGGCGTGGCGGTGCCGGTCGCCCGGGCGGCTCGCTGGTGGGCGCGGATCACCTCGGCGTAGCGCAGGCCGCTCGCCTTCATCGTCCGCCGCTGGGTGGCGTAGTCGACGTGCACCAGCCCGAAGCGCTTGTCGTAGCCGTACGCCCACTCGAAGTTGTCCAACAGCGACCAGACGAAGTAACCGTCCAGCGGCACGCCCCGGGCCACCGCCGAGGCGCACGCCGCCAGGTGTTGTTCCAGGTGGTCGGTGCGCTCCTTGTCCTCCACGGTGCCGTCCGCGGTGACCTCGTCCGGCCACGCCGACCCGCTCTCGGTGACGATGATCCGGCCCGGCCGGTACTCCTCGTGCACGTCGACCAGCAGCCGCTCCAGGCCCGCCGGGTACACCTCCCAACCCATCGCGGTCTCCACCGAGCCGGGGACCGGCACCTGCCGGGCGTACGGCGCCGGACCGGTCGGGTCGTCGACCACCAACTGCCGGAAGTAGTAGTTCACCCCGAGGAAGTCGGTCGGCGTGGCGATCACCGTCAGGTCGTCGCCGCGCACCGGTGGCTCGACGCCGTAGGTGGCGATCATGTCGGCGGGGTATCCGCGCCCGTGGATCGGGTCCAGCCACCACCGGTTGACGTGCCCGTCGGCCCGGTGGGCCGCCGCGACGTCCTCCGGCCGGTCGGTCGCCGCCTCGATCGGGCTGAGGTTGAGCACCAGGCCCACCGAGGCCGCACGGGCGGCGTTGGCCCGGATCGCCTGGGTGGCCAGGCCGTGCCCGAGCAGTACGTGGTGCGAGGCGTGCACCGCGCGGGTCAGGTCCCGCTCACCGGGGGCCATGTTCCCCTCCAGGTGCCCGATCCAGCACACGCAGAGCGGCTCGTTGACAGTGCACCAGTCGGCCACCCGGTCACCGAGGCGGGCGGCCACCACCGCCGCGTAGTCGGCGAACGCCTCGGCGGTCGCGCGCTCCGGCCACCCGCCCCGGTCCTGCAGGACCTGCGGCAGATCCCAGTGGTACAGCGTGACGAACGGCCGGATCCCGTCGGCGAGCAGCGTGTCGACGAGCCGGTCGTAGAAGTCCAGCCCGGCGGGGTTGACCCGACCGACGCCGTCGGGCATCACCCGGGGCCAGGCCACCGAGAAACGGTACGCGTCCACGCCGAGCCGGCGCAGCAACCCCAGGTCCTCCGGCCACCGGTGGTAGTGGTCGCAGGCCACCGCGCCGGTGTCGCCGTTGTCGACGTTGCCGGGGGTCGCCGAGAAGGTGTCCCAGATGGACGGCGCCCGGCCGTCGACGTCGACGGCCCCCTCGATCTGGTACGCCGCCGTGGCGACACCCCAGAGGAAGTCGGGTGGCAGCTTGGACAGGTCGGGCACGGGATGGTTCTCCTCTGGGATCGGATGACTCACTTGACCGCGCCGGCGGTGAGGCCGGCGACGAAGTACCGCTGCAGGGCCAGGAACCCGACGACGACCGGGATGCTGACCACCAGCGAGGCGGCCATGATCTGGTTCCAGTAGACGTTGAACTGGGTGGAGTAGCCCTGCAGGCCGACGGCCAGGGTGCGGCTGCTCTCGTCGGTCATCACCGACGCGAACAGCACCTCACCCCAGGCGGTCATGAACGCGTACACGGTGACCGCGACGACGCCGGGCACGGCGGCCGGCAGGATGACCTGGAACAGGGTGCGCAGCGGCCCCGCGCCGTCGACCTGCGCCGCCTCGTCCAACCCCCGGGGGATCGAGTCGAAGTAACCGACCAGCATCCAGATCGAGAACGGCAACGAGAACGTCAGGTACGTGATCACCAGGCCGGTGCGGCTGGCGTACAGCTCGATGCCGGTGGCGTTGCCCAGGTTGACGTAGATGAGGAACAGCGGCAGCAGGAACAGGATGCCGGGGAACATCTGGGTGGACAGCACGGTCACCGTGAAGACGCCCCGGCCACGGAACCGGTACCGGCTCACCGCGAACGCGGCGAAGATGGCGATCGCCACCGAGCAGACCGCCGCGATGCTCGACACCACCAGGCTGTTCACCAGGTACCGGGCCAGCGGCACGGTGCTCCACATGTCGACGAACGGTTGCAGGGTGGGCCGGCTGGGCCACCAGGTGAAGCCGTTCTGCACGTCCTGCAACGGCTTCGCGGCGGAGGTGACCATCACGTAGAGCGGGATGACGACGAAGAGGGTGAGCAGGGTCAGCACGATGCGCCGGCCCCAGCGTTCACCGGCGGTCTCACGCATGGTCGTCCCTCCGACGGTTGGTGATCAGCAGGTACGCGGCCGAGACGATCATCAGGAACAGCAGCAGTGCCACGGACATCGCCGAGCCGGAGCCGAAGTCCCAGGTCTTGAAGGAGCTGCGGTAGATGTGGATGGAGATCAGGTCGGCCTGCTCCGGCGCGGAACCGCCGAAGAGCACGAACGGGGTGTTGAAGTCGTTGAACGTCCACAGGAACAGCACCAGCAGCAGCACCAGGTTCACCGGCCGCAGCATGGGCAGGGTGACCGAGCGCAGCCGACGCCAGAACCCGGCGCCGTCGATCGCGGCGGCCTCGTACAGCTCGCCGGGCACGTTCTGCAGGCCGGCCATCAGGCACAGGAACGCGAACGGCCAGTTGCGCCAGACCGAAACCACCAGCAGCGACCAGAAGCTGTTGTCGCCGATCAGCCAGAACGGCCGCTCGCCCAGCAGCCCGAGCTGGTCGACGAGGACGTGGTTGACCAGGCCGGTGTCACGTTGCAGCAGGAAACTCCAGGTGATCACCGCGGCGTAGACCGGCAGGGCGTACGGGGTGAGGAACAGCGCCCGCAGGATCGCCCTTCCCCGGAAGGGTCGCTGCAGCACGACTGCGGCGGAGACGCCGAGCAGCCAGGCGAAACCGACCGAGAGGACGCTGTAGGCCAGGGTGATCCAGAACGAGTGCAGCAGTTCCTTGCCGGCGGCGCTGTTCAGGTCGAGCGTCGCCCGGTAGTTCTCCCATCCCACGAAGGGGGCGGTGGACCAGTCGCGGATGTGGAACTGGGTCAGCTCCAGCATGCTCATCCAGACGCCGACCACCATCGGGATCACGTGGATGGCGAGTTCCAGCACGATGGCCGGGGCGAGCAGCAGATACGGCAGGAGCGAGCGGCGCGGGCCGCGGGGCCGGCGGTCCGGCTTCCGTGCCGGTGACCCGGCCCGGGGTTCGCGCCGGTCGGCGTCCGGCGCGGTGGTGCTGGTTGCCATCGGGGTCCTCTCGGAGGCGGTGGCCGTGGTCGGGCTCAGCACCCGACCACGGCCACCGGTGACGCCTGGGTCAGCGCATCTTCTGCTGCGCGTCGGTCAGCTTCGCCTTCACCGAGGCCTCGGTGACCGGCTTGCCGCTGGCCGCGTCCGCGAACAGCTCCTTCATCGCGGTGCCGACCAGGGTCTCGAAGGTGCTCTCCTCGGGCACCTGCGGCAGCGGTGCCGCCGTGGTGACCAGGGTCTCCTGGATGGTCTTCTGCTCCGGGGCGCTGAACGCCGGGTCGGAGCCGGCGGTCTTCACCGCCGGCAGCGAGCCGTACGTCTTGTTGAGGATCGTCTGCTCCTCGTCGCTGGTCATGAACTTGACGAAGCTCAGCGCGCCGTCCTTGTTCTTGGTGTGCTTGAAGACCGCCATGTTGATCCCGGCGACCATGCTGTTGACCTTCTTGCCACCGGCCGGCGGGTTCGCCAGGAACGGCACCGGGGCCACCCCGTACGCGTCGGCCGGCATGTTCTGCGTCTTCAGGTTCGAGCCGGCGGACTGCCAGAGCAGCATGGCGGCCTTGCCGTTGGCGAAGTCGGAGACCGACTGGTTCTGCGCGTACTCGGCGTTGCTCGGGTTGGTGATCTTGTCGGCGGCCATGAAGTCGATGTACCGCTTGATCGCCGACACGTTCTGCGGGGTGTCGAAGGTCGGCTTGCCGGCCGAGTCGAACCACTCACCGCCGTACTGCTGGCTGAAGGTGAAGGCGTGGTGCGCGTTCTCCGACGGGTTGGCCCCCTCGATCGCCAGGCCCCACTTGCCGCCGGTGCTCAGCTTCTTGCCGTACTCGGCGAGTTGCTCCCAGGTGGTCGGCGGTGCGGTGATGCCGGCGTCGGCGAACGACTTCTTGTTGTAGTACAGGCTGTACGCCATGCTGTACAGCGGCACGGCGGCCGGCGGCTTGCCGGGCGCGCCGGCGGCGGCGAGCGCGGCCGGCACGATCCGGTCCTTGCCGCCCACGGCCTGCAGGGTGGCGTCGTCGAACTCGACGAGAGCGCCGGTGGCCTGCAACGAGGCCGACCAGGTGTTGCCGATGTTGACCACGTCCGGGCCCTTGCCGGAGGTGGCGGCCGCGAGCAGGCGGTTGAGCAGGTCCGACCAGGGGACCACCTCGACGGTGACCTTGATCCCGGTCTGCTTCTCGAACTTGTCCAGCTCCGGCTGGAGGATGGTCTTGTCGGCCTCCAGGCTGGCGCCCTGGTTGCTGGCCCAGTAGGTCAGCGTCTTGGGGGATGAGGCGGAGTCGTCGCCGGAGCCGCCGCAGGCGGTCAGCGATGCGGCGGCCAGTACGGCGGCGGTGAATATCCCGAGGTGTCGTCTCGACACGGTCAGCCCTTCCGGTGCGTGGTGGGGTCCGCCGACCGCCGTCGCCGATAGGGGTCGGGCGACGGGTGGACGGCTGCGGACAGGGTTCGGGGGTGCGCCGTCGGGGGTCCGTCGGCGTTTCCCGGGAGTTACATCACGGCTTAATTTATGTCGTCATTAAAGTTGTTGGCCGGTGGGTCGTCAAGCACGAGGCGGTTACAGTCGCCTCGAACGGCCGACGGGAACGAGGTGACGAGTGGAGCTGGCGCGTGCCACCAACCGCAGCGTGCGGCTGCGCAACAGGTCCGCCCTGCTGACCAAGCTCTTCCTCGACGGTCCGCTCACCCGGCAGGACCTGGTGCGCAGCACCGGGCTGAGCCAGCCGGCGGTCAGCAACGTGGTGGCCGACCTGATCGACGAAGGGCTGGTCGCCGAGGCCGGCGCCGCCGAGTCCGACGGCGGTCGGCCCAGCATGCTGCTGCGGATCGCGCCCCGCTTCGCCTTCCTGGTCGGCGTGGACGTCGGCGAGACCCGGGTCCGGGTGGAGCTGTTCGACTTCGCGATGACCCTGCTGGCCAGCGTCGAGTACCCGCTCGACCCGGCGCGTACCGAGCCGGATCTGGTGGCCGGGCACGTGCTGGCCGGGATCGACGCGGTGACCGGCCGGGCCG
Organism: Micromonospora sp. WMMD961; assembly: GCF_029626145.1. Classification (NCBI taxonomy): domain Bacteria; kingdom Bacillati; phylum Actinomycetota; class Actinomycetes; order Micromonosporales; family Micromonosporaceae; genus Micromonospora; species Micromonospora sp. WMMD961. The sequence continues at coordinate 4,146,531 of NZ_JARUBJ010000002.1, read as the reverse complement.
GGGTGGCCCCCGCCGACGTGCTGGGCGTCGGCATCGGCGTCTCCGGCGTGGTCGAGCAGGGCATCGAGGCAGTCGTGCACGCCCAGGCCCTCGGCTGGGACCGGGTGCCGCTGGAGCGCCTGATCGCGGCCGGCACCGACCTGCCGCTGCACATCGACAACGGTGCCAAGACCCTCGGCCAGGCCGAGATGTGGTTCGGTGCCGGCCGGGGCGCCCGGCACGCCGTCTTCGCGCTGGTCGGCTCCGGCGTGGGCGCGTCGGTGGTGACCAACGGCGCCACCTACCGGGGAGCGTCCAGCAGCGCGGGGGAGTGGGGGCACACCACCCTGGTGTACGGCGGCCGGGCCTGCCGGTGCGGCGCGCGCGGCTGCCTGGAGGCGTACGTGGGCGCGGAGGCGATCATCGATCGCTACCGGGAGGCCCGCCGGGGTCGACCGGTGCCGGGCGAGGACGAGGAGTCCCAGATCGCCGCCCTGGTCGCCGCCGCCGACACCTCGGCCACCGCGCGACGGGTCCTCGACGACACCGCCGGCTACCTCGGGGCCGGAGTGGCCAACCTGATCAACCTGTTCAACCCGGAGCGGGTGGTGCTCGGCGGCTGGGCGGCGATGGCGTTGGGCGACCTGCTGCCGGCCGTGCGCGAGGCCGCCGGTCGGCAGGCGCTACGCCAGCCGTACGAACAGGCGTCGATCGAGCTGTGCCGGCTCGGCGTGGACGCCGTGGCGCTCGGCGCGGCCACCCTCCCGATCGCCCGCTTCCTCACCGAGGGTGGCGTGCGGCGCTGAGCGCGGACGACGGCGCGGCCGGCGGCAAATTACACAAAGTTGAGCTCTCGGGATAAATAACGAAGTTATAGATCGATGTCTTGACGCCGTCGCAATCTCGCCGCAACACTCACACGAAAGCGCTCTCCGACCCGCGACGCCGCATCGGCGGAACCACCCACGGCGCCACGGGCGAGCCGATCCCAACCGCGCGGCACCCCCCGTACCCCCCTATCGACAGGCGATGTCATGACATCTCGTGCTACATCCGTACGCCCGCGTCCCCGGGCAGTCCGGCACCTGCTGGTCGGGCTCACCGTGGCCCTGGTCGCGGCGCTCACCCCGGCCGTGGCCAGCGCCCCCGCGCAGGCCGCACCCACCCTGCTCTCCCAGGGGCGGCCCGCCACCGCCTCGTCCACCGAGAACGCCGGCACCCCGGCCGCCGCCGCAGTGGACGGCAACACCGGCACCCGCTGGGCCAGCGCGTTCAGCGACCCGCAGTGGCTCCAGGTCGACCTGGGCAGCCGCGCCACCATCACCCAGGTCAACCTGCTCTGGGAGGGCGCCTACGGACGCGCGTTCCAGCTCCAGACCTCCGACGACGGGGCCACCTGGACCACGATCTACTCGACCACCACCGGCACCGGCGGCACCCAGAACCTCACCGTCACCGGCGCCGGCCGCTACGTACGGATGAACGGCACCGCCCGCGGCACCGGCTACGGTTACTCGCTCTGGGAGTTCCAGGTCTACGGCGAGACCGGTGGCACCACGCCGACCTGCGGCAGCACCAACGTGGCCCAGGGCAGCCCGGCGACCGCCTCGTCCACCCAGGACGCCGGCCTCGCGGCGTCCGCCGCCGTGGACGGCAACCCCGGCACCCGGTGGGCCAGCGCCGCCAGCGACCCGCAGTGGCTGCGCGTCGACCTCGGCAGCACCCGCACCATCTGCCGGGTGGTCCTCACCTGGGAGGCCGCGTACGCCCGGGCCTTCCAGGTCCAGACCTCGGCCGACGGTGCCACCTGGACCAGCATCTACTCGACCACCACCGGCACCGGCGGCACGCAGACCCTCAACGTCAGCGGCAGCGGCCGATACCTGCGGGTGTACGGCACCGCCCGGGGCACCGCCTACGGCTACTCGCTGTGGGAGCTGGCGGTGAACACCACCGGCGGCACCAGCGAGCCTCCGGTCGACACGACCGACCCGCGCAACCCCAACCTGGGCCCGAACACGTTCGTCTTCGACCCGAGCACGCCCACGTCGACCATTCAGAGCCGACTCGACACCCTCTTCACCCAGCAGGAGACCAACCAGTTCGGCCCGCAGCGCTACGCGGTGCTGTTCAAGCCCGGCACCTACACCGCCGACGTCAACCTCGGCTTCTTCACCCAGGTCGCCGGCCTCGGCATGAGCCCCGACGACGTCAACCTCAACGGCCACGTCCGCGCCGAGGCGTTCTGGTTCGGCGGCAACGCGACCCAGAACTTCTGGCGGGCCGCCGAGAACCTCTCCGTCACCCTGCCCGCCGGGCAGACCGTGGAGCGGTGGGCGGTGTCACAGGCCGCCCCGTACCGGCGGATGCACCTGCGCGGCGCGCAGAACCAGATCCAGCTCTGGAACGGCGGCGACGGCTGGTCCAGCGGCGGCCTGCTGGCCGACACCCGCATCGACGGGCTGGTCGTCTCCGGCTCGCAGCAGCAGTGGTACTCCCGCAACAGCGAGTTCGGCAACGGCTGGACCGGCTCGGTGTGGAACATGGTGTTCCAGGGCGTCAACGGCGCCCCGCCGCCGAGCTTCCCCAACCCGTCGCACACGGTCATCGCGCAGACCCCGCAGGTGCGGGAGAAGCCGTTCCTCTACGTCGACGGCACCGGTGAGTACCGGGTCTTCGTGCCCGCCCTGCGCACCAACTCCACCGGCACCAGCTGGTACAACAAGACCCCGGCCGGCTCGTCCATCTCACTGTCGCAGTTCTACATCGTCCAGCCGGGCACCAGCGCCGCCACCATCAACGCGGCCCTCGCCCAGGGCCGGCACCTGCTCTTCACCCCGGGCGTGCACCACGTCACCGAGCCGATCCAGGTCAACCGGGCCGACACGGTGGTCCTCGGCCTCGGCCTGGCCACCATCCAGGCCGACAACGGCAGCGTCGGAATGCGGGTGGCCGATGTGGACGGCGTCAAGGTGGCCGGCCTGATGTTCGAGGCTGGTACGACCAACTCGCCGGTGCTCATGGAGGTCGGGCCGTCCGGCTCGTCCGCGAGCCACGCCTCGAACCCGACCTCGCTGCACGACGTGTTCTTCCGCATCGGCGGGCCACACGTCGGCAAGGCCACCAACTCGCTGACTGTCAACAGCGACAACGTGATCGGCGACCACATGTGGCTGTGGCGGGCCGACCACGCCGCCAGCGGCGTGCCGACCGGGTGGACGCTGAACACCGCCGACACCGGGCTGACCGTCAACGGCGACAACGTCACCATGTACGGCCTCTTCGTCGAGCACTACCAGAAGTACCAGACCATCTGGAACGGCAACGGCGGCCGGACGTACTTCTACCAGAACGAGCTGCCGTACGACCCGCCCAACCAGGCCGCCTGGATGAACGGGTCGACCCGGGGCTACGCCGCGTACAAGGTCGCCGACTCGGTGACCAGTCACCAGGCGTGGGGGTTGGGCAGCTACAGCTACTTCAACGTGAACCCGGCAGTGGTCGAGGAACGGTCCTTCGAGGTACCCAACAACCCGAACGTGCGCTTCACGAACATGGTCACCGTCTCGCTCGGTGGCGTCGGCACCATCAACCGGGTGATCAACAACGCCGGTGGCACCGCGAACGCGGCCAACCAGCAGGTGTACCTGACCACCTACCCCTGACCGGGGCACCCGCGCCGGCCCGGTCGTCTCATCGGACCGGGTCGGCCGGGTGACACCCAGGGCCGAGGCCGGCCCGGTCCCGCCGAGACCGGGCCGGCCACGGTCGTGCCGCCCCCCGACCAGCACCTCAGCCGGCCAGAACCTCAGCCGGCCAGCACCTCGGCCGCCGCCCGCTCGCCGGCCCGCACCGCGCCCTCCAGGTAGCCCGTCCAACGGGTCGCCGTCTCGGTACCCGCCCAGTGCACCCGGCCCACCGGTGCCCGCAGGTGCGGGCCGTACGCGCCCCAGGCCCCCGGGGTGAGCGCACCGGAGAAACAGCCGCGCGTCCACTCCTCGGCCGACCAGTCGTACTCGACGAGGTCGACGGGGTCGCCGGCGCGTGGCCCGACCACCGTGGCGAACGCGTCCAGCAGGCACCGCCGACGCCGCTCGGGAGACATCTCGCGCAGCACGGCCGCGTCCGAGGCGTAACTGAACCCGGTCAACACCCCGAGCGGGGAGGTCGGGGTGGAGTTGTCGACCGTCTCGGTGAGTGGACCACTGGTGCTGGTGGACACCCCGGAGAACCCGTCGGCCCGCCAGAACGGCTCCGGGTAGACGGCGTGCACCTTCAGCGCCGAGCCCATCGGCATCCGCTGGGTCAACCCGTCGCGCAAGGCAGGCAGCGGCGGGGCGTACCTGATCCGTCCCGCCAGAGCCGGGGCCAGCGCGACCACCAGGGCGTCGCCGTTCACGCGCCCGGTGTCGGTCCACACCGTCACCCCGTCGACGTTCTGTTCCACGGACCGCACCGGCGCGGCCAGCGTCAGCGCCCCCGGCGGCAGGGCGGCGGCCATCCGTTCGGCCAGCGCCGGTGGCCCGCCCACGATCCGGTCCTGCTGCGCGCCGCCCGCCATCGCCAGCAGGGGTCCGGTCCCACCGGCGCTGCGCAGGTAGAACAGCAGGTGCAACAACGACACCTCGTCCGCGCCGGTGGCCAGCAACCCGCCGGCGAGCAGCCGCCCCAGGTAGTCGGCGGTGTCGTCGTCCCCGGCCGTGGCGCGCAGCCAGCCGCCGAGGATCGTCCGGTCCCACTGCGCGGCCTCCGCTGCCTGCCAGGGCGCGGCCGGGTCCAATCGGGCGGCGTACTCGTCGAGCAGGCTGAGCACCCGGGCGGCCCGCGCCGGCGGCTCGGCCCGCCGCTGACCGGCCCAGAGCACGCTTGGCGCGCCGAGCGCCGCCGACGCGAAGGTGGCCAGCCCGTGCTCGGCGACCAGCGCGTACATCCGGTCCTGCGTCGGGCCGATCCACTGCGCGCCCAGGTCGAGCTGGGTGACGTCGGGCAGCCAGCGGGTCAACACCCGACCACCCACCCGGTCACGGGCCTCCAGCAAGCGCACCTCGGCGCCGGCACGGGTGAGCGCCAGCGCGGCGGCGAGCCCGGAGAAACCGGCGCCGACCACGACCACCCGCAAGCCGTCGGCCACACCGGGGTCTACCCACAACCGCCGTAGGCATGACTGCCGGCTCGGTCGCGGCGCCGGCGGACCGTACCCCTGTCCTTAGTCCTTTGCTCTGCACCCACCGAGGCGACATCCGGGACGGACGCACCGTCGCATCCGTGGGTGCACAGCAAAGGACGTGCCAACAGCGGGGCCGGGCCGGCCGCCGAGAATTTTCTGCCGGCCTGTCGATCCGGGCGGCGGCCGATCGTGTGGAGGATGAGAGGTCGGTGCCAGGCCGACCGCCCGCGAGGAGGAACGATGACGTTGTACCTGCTCAGCCTTCACCAGCCACAGGGTGAGCTGCCACCGGACCCGGAGTTCCTGGACGGGGTGATGCGCCAGCTCGCCGATTTCCGCGACGAGTTGGCGTCGACCGGGTCGTGGGTGTTCGGGCACGGTCTGCACGGCCCGGAGACCGCCACCGTGCTGCGTGCGCGCGAGGGCGGCGAGGTCCTGGTCACCGACGGGCCGTTCGTCGAGGGCAAGGAGTACCTGGGCGGCATCACCATCATCGACGTGCCGGACCTGGACGCCGCCCTGGACTGGGGCCGCCGCTACGCGCTGGCCACCACGCTGCCGATCGAGGTCCGGCCCTTCCACGACGGGGCCGGAGCCTGACGGTGCCAGACGTCGAGGCGGTGTTCCGCGCAGAGTACGGGCGCGCGGTCGCCGTCCTGGTACGCCTCCTCGGCGACATCGACCTCGCCGAGGAGGCCGTCCAGGAGGCCTTCGTCATCGCGGTAGCGCGGTGGCCGACGACCGGCCCGCCACCCAGCCCAGCGGGTTGGATCATCACCACTGCCCGGAACCGGGCGTTCGATCGGCTGCGCCGCGAGACGTCCCGCGCTGATCGGCATGCCCAGGCGGCCCTGCTGTTCGCCGCCGATGCCACCGTCGAGGAGGGCCCGGTGCGCGACGACCGGCTACGGCTGATCTTCACCTGCTGTCATCCGGCGCTCGCCCCGACCGCCCGGGTCGCCCTCACCCTGCGCCTGCTCGGCGGACTGCGCACCGCCGAGATCGCCCGAGCCTTCCTGGTGCCGGAGTCGACCATGGCGCAGCGGCTGGTCCGCGCCAAGTCGAAGATCCGCCACGCCCGGATCCCGTACCGGATACCGCGCGACGCCGACCTGCCCGACCGGCTGCACGCCGTGCTCGCGGTGCTCTACCTGATCTTCAACGAGGGGCACACGGCCAGCACCGGACGGCACCTGTTCCGCGCCGAGCTGTGCCTCGAGGCGATCCGGCTGACCCGCCTGCTCGTCGAATTGATGCCGGACGAACCCGAGGCGCTCGGGCTGCTCGCGCTGATGCTGCTCACCGAGTCGCGCCGTGCCGCGCGGACCACCGCCGACGGCGACCTCGTTCCGCTGCCCCGGCAGGACCGCGGCAGGTGGGACGCCCAGCTGATCGCCGAAGGGCAGGTGCTGGTCCGGCGCTGCCTGCGCCGCGACCGACCCGGGCCGTACCAGATCCAGGCCGCGATCGCCGCCGTGCGCAGCGCCGCACCGCGCGCCGCCGACACCGACTGGCATCAGATCCTTGCGCTGTACGACCACCTGACAGCCATCGCGCCCAGTTCGGTGGTGGCGCTGAACCGGGCCGTCGCGCTCGCCGAGGTGGCCGGGCCGGCGGTGGCGCTGGCCGAGGTGGACCGTCTCGACCTGGACGGCTACCACGTGCACCACGCGGTGCGCGCCGACCTGCTGGCCCGGCTCGGCCGGGAGGCGGAAGCGGTCGACGCGTACCGGACAGCCGTCGCGTTGACGGACAACGAGGCCGAACGGGCCTTCCTCGTCGCACGCGCCACGGCCCTCGCGGGCTGACCGCGCGTTTGCCGCGGCGCCGGGCCGGGAAACCGAGGCGCCCCGGCCACGGGTCCACCCGTGGTCGCAGGAGCGGATGGAGGCGGCCATGGCGTACCGTCCGACCGTCGCCGAGGTGCCCGACCTGTCCGTCCTCACGCTCGGCGTGGAGGAGGAGTTCCTTCTGCTCGACCCGGACAGCGGGCGCAACCTGCCGGTGGCCGACCGGGTGTTGGCCGCGCTGCGGGGCCCGGCCCGCGACCAGAGCCGTCAGGAGTTCCGGCACAGCATGGTGGAGATGGTCACGCCGGTCTGCGCCGACCTCAACGAGCTGCGCACGCACCTGGTGTCGCTGCGCCACTTCGCCGCCGAGGCCGCCACGGCGGCCGGCGCCCGACTGGTGGCCGTCGGCGCCACCCCCGTGGCCGAGCCGCACCGGACCGTCCCCGACCGGCCGCGCTACCACGCGATGTCGCGCCGGTACGGCCCGGTGGCGCACGACCCGGCGGTCTGCGGCTGTCACGTGCACGTCGGGCTGCCCGACCGGGAACTGGCCGTGCAGGTCTGCAACCACCTGCGTACGTGGCTGCCGGTGATCCAGGCGATCACCACCAACTCGCCGCTGCACGACGGGCGCGACACCGGCCACGCCAGTTGGCGGTCGATGCAGTTGGAACGCTGGCCCAGCATCGGCCCGACGCCCTACTTCGACTCCGCCGCCGACTACGACCGGACCGTGGACGAGCTGATCGCCGCCGGCATCATGCTCGACGCCGCGATGGTCTACTGGTACGCCCGGCCGTCGTCGGCCTACCCGACGGTGGAGGTGCGGGTGGGCGACGTCTGCGCCGACGTGGACGACGCGGTGCTGGTCGCCGCACTGGTCCGGTCCCTCGTCGCCACCCTCGCCGACGACGTACGCGCCGGGGCGACCGCCCCGCACACCCGGGACTGTCTGGTCGCCGCCGCGCACTGGCGGGCCGCCCACGACGGCCTCGACGGCGAGCTGATCGACCTGCGCGCCGGCGGCACCCGACCAGCCTGGGCAATGGTCGACGAGCTGATGGCGGTGATCGCACCGGCCCTGCTGCGCCACGGTGACCTCGGGTACGTGTTGGCACACCTGGCCCGACTGCGCCGCGACGGGACCGGCGCGACCCGGCAGCGTCGGGTGCTGGAACGTACCGGCGACCTGCGCGCCGTCGTCGACGACCTGGCCGCCCGCACGGCCGCCGCCTGACCGCGACCCTGCGGCGAGCGGCGGGACTCAGCGGACGTCGTGCGTCTGCAGCCACAGCTCCAGCAGGCCGAGCTGCCACAGCTTGTTACTGCCCGCCGCCGCCTCGGCCCGGTCCGGTTCGGCGAGCAGGCGGGCGACGTATCCGGGGCGGAACAACCCCCGCTCGCGCGCGGCCGGCGCCTGCAACGCCTCGGCGACCAGCTCCCGCACCGGGCCGTCCACCGTGCGTAGCGCCGGTACCGGAAAATACCCCTTGCGGCGGTCGATCACCTCGGCGGGCAGCACCTCCCGGGCGACCTCCTTGAGCACGCCCTTACCGCCCTGCGCGACCTTGTGCTCCGGCGGGCAGTGCGCGGCCAGGGTGACCAGGTCCTGGTCGAGGAAGGGAGTGCGTACCTCGAGGCCCCACGCCATGCTCATGCTGTCCACCCGCTTGACCGGGTCGTCCGGGAGCATCAGGTGGGTGTCCAGGCGCAGCACGGCGTCCAGCGCGGTCTGCGCTCCCGGCGCGGCGAGGTGCGCGGCGAGCAGTTCCCGGCTGGCGTCGCGCCCCAGCGCGTACTCCGGGCCGACCAGGCTGCTCAGCTCGTCGTGGTCGCGGTCGAAGAACGCGGCGGCGAACGTCTCGGCGGCGCTGTGCCGAGGTGCCTCGGTGAGCGGCTGGTGATAGCCGTAACCGGCGAACACCTCGTCGGCGCCCTGCCCGGACTGCGCCACCTTCACGTGTTGCGCCACCTGCTCGGACAGCAGGTGGAAGGCGACCACGTCGTGGCTGCCCATCGGCTCGGTCATCGCCAGCACGGCCCGCCGTACGGCCGGCACCAGATCGTCGTCGGCCAGCCGGATCCGGTGGTGGTCGGTGTCGAACGCGCGGGCCACCAGGTCGGAGTAGTGGAACTCGTCGCCGGACTCGTCGCCGCGGCTGTCGAAGCCGATGCTGAACGTCCGCAGGTGCCGCTGGCCGGCCTCCGCGAGGAGCGCCACGATGAGGCTGGAGTCCAGCCCACCGGACAAGAGCACGCCTACCGGTACGTCGGCGACCAGCCGTCGGCGTACCGCCGCGCGCAGCGAGTCCCCGATGGTGGCCCGCCAGTCGGCGGCGTCCATCCCCGCGTCGGCGGGCTCCCGCACGTAGTCGGGTCGCCAGTACACCTCCTCGCGGCTGCGCCCGTCCGCCTCGATCACCCGCAGGGTGGCCGGCGGCAGCTTGCGCACACCGCGCAGCACCGTCCGGGGCGCGGGCACGATGGAGTGCCAGGACAGGTAGTGGTGCAGCGCCACCGGGTCGATGTCGGTGTCGACGTCGCCGGCCCGCAGCAGTGCGGGTAGGGTGGAGGCGAACCGCAGCCGCCCGGCCGTCTCGGCGAGGTAGAGCGGTTTGATGCCGAGCCGGTCACGGGCCAGGACCAACCGCTGCCGGGCCCGGTCCACCAGGCCGATCGCGAACATGCCGACCAGGTGGTCGACGAAACGCTCACCCCAGTGCGCGTACGCCACCAGGATCACCTCGGTGTCGCTGGTGGACCCGAAGGCGTACCCGGCGTTCTGCAACTCCTCGCGCAGCTCGGGATAGTTGTAGATGCAGCCGTTGAAGACCAGCGCGAGGCCCAGGTCGTCACGGACCATGGGCTGCCCGCCGGCGTCGGACAGGTCGATGATGGTCAACCGGCGGTGCCCGAGGGTCACCCAACCGTCGGCGAACAGGCCCTCGTCGTCCGGGCCACGGGAGCGCATCGCCTCGGTCATCCGGGTGACCGCCGCCGAGTCGGGCGACCGGCCGTCGAACCGCGCCTCCCCGCTGATCCCGCACATCAGGCGGGGCGGTGCTGGTCCAGGGCAGACATGGCCCCTCCTGTCAGGTCTCCCCGACTGGTGGTGGCGGGGCCCGCGGTGGGAACGGGGCCGCTGGCTACCCGCGCGGCGGGCGGGCAAACCCGCAGGTGAGCCCGCGTACGGCTCAGCCGCGCAGGGTGCGCAGGATGCGGGCCAGCTCGGCCCGGTCGGTGTCGTCGAGGTGCCCGAAGAAGCGGTCGGCCTCGGCCCGGCGGGCGGCTCGGATGGCGGTGCTGACCCGGTTGCCCTCGTCGGTGAGGGCGACGAGCGTGGCTCGCCGGTCGGCCGGGTCGGGTCGGCGTTCGACGAGCCCACGGGCTTGCAGGTCGTCGACGACCTCGGTCGCCGAGCGGGGCGCGATGCGCAGGTGCTCGGCGAGGGTGCCGGGGCGTACCTCGCCGTGCCGGCCCAGCACACCGAGCGCCCGGGACTGGCTGGGGCTGATGTCCCAGGGTGCCAACGACTCCCGAGTCTGCCGGCGTAAACGGGACGCCACCGCCCAGAACGTCTCGGCCAGGCTCTCGTCGTCGGCGCTCGCGGGGGTGTGCTCGGTCACCGGAATACCGTAGCAGCAGATGCGGTTGTTCCCTCATGTTGAGGTAACCTCAGTAATATCCCCGATCGAAGGGCAGTTTTCCTTGGAACCCACCCCCATGGGCCGCGACCGTGGCCGCCGCACCGTCAGCGCCGAAGAGAAGGCACAGGCCCGACAGGTGTCGCTGCGTCGCATCGGCCGTCTGTTCAATCCCCACCGACCCGCGCTCGCCGCCGTCACCGCGATCATCGTGCTCTCCTCGATCGTCGCGATGGCCAGCCCGTTCCTGCTGCGCGCCGTCATCGACCGGGCGCTGCCGCAGGGCGACGTGACCCTGCTGGTCTGGCTGGTCCTCGGCATGGTCGCCGTGGCCGCGGTGACCTCCGCCCTCGGCGTCGTGCAGACCTGGATCTCCACCCAGGTCGGCCAGCACGTCATGCACCGGCTGCGCACCGACGTCTTCAGCCACCTCCAACGCCAGTCGCTGGGCTTCTTCACCCGTACCCGCACCGGCGAGGTGCAGTCCCGCATCACCAACGACATCGGCGGCATGCAGTCGGTGGTCACCTCCACCGCCACCGCCGTCGCGTCCAACCTCACCACAGTGGTCGCCACCGCCGTCGCCATGGTCGCCCTCTCCTGGCAACTCTCCCTGGTCTCGCTCGTGGTGCTGCCGCCCGCCGTCTGGCTGACCCGCCGGGTCGCCCGGATGCGCCGGGAGATCACCGCCCAGCGGCAACGCGAACTCGCCGACCTCAACGTCACCGTCGAGGAAGGACTCTCGATCAGCGGTGTGCAGCTGGCCAAGACCCTCGGCACCGGCCCTGCGCTCATCGAGCGGTTCACCGCCTCCTCGGCCCGACTGGTCGACCTGGAACTGCGCAGCGAGCTGGCCGGCCGCTGGCGGATGGCCTCGATGAGCATCATCTTCGCCGCCGTACCGGCGGTCATCTACCTCGCCGCCGGGCTCCCCGGCACCGCCGGCACGCTCAGCATCGGCACCCTGGTCGCCTTCACCGCCCTGCAGGGTGGCCTGTTCCGGCCGCTGATGGGCCTGCTCAACGTGGGTGTCTCGCTCACCGCGTCGCTGGCGCTGTTCGCCCGGATCTTCGAATACCTGGACCTGCCGGTCGACGTGGCCGACCCCGCCGAACCGGTCCGCCTCGACCCCGCCCGGGTGCGCGGCCACCTGCGCCTGGAGGACGTCACCTTCGGCTACCCGGGCAGCGACACCGCCGCGCTCGCCGGGATCACACTGGACGTGCCCGCCGGCACCAGCCTCGCCCTGGTCGGCGAGACCGGCTCCGGCAAGAGCACGCTCGCCGGGCTGGTCAGCCGACTGCACGATCCGACCGCAGGCCGGATCACCGTCGACGGCGTCGACCTGCGCGACCTGCGCCTGGCCGACCTGGCCGCGATCGTCGGCGTGGTCAGCCAGGAGACGTACCTGCTGCACACCACCGTCCGGGAGAACCTGCGCTACGCCCGGCCGGACGCCACCAACACCGAGATCGAGGACGCCGCCCGCGCGGCCCAGATCCACGACCTGATCGCCGGCCTCCCCGACGGCTACGACACGATGGTCGGCTCACGCGGGCACCGCTTCTCGGGAGGCGAGAAACAGCGCCTCGCCATCGCCCGCACGTTGCTGCGCGACCCGCGCATCCTGGTCCTCGACGAGGCCACCAGCGCGCTGGACACCGAGACCGAACGGGCCGTGCAACGCGCGTTCGACGTGCTGGCCGAGGGCCGGACCACCATCACCATTGCGCACCGGCTCTCCACCGTCCGCGACGCCGACCAGATCGCGGTGCTCGACCACGGCCGGATCGTCGAGGCCGGCACCCATGACAGCCTGCTGAACCGCAACGGCCGCTACGCCACACTGGCGGCCTGAGCATCCGCTCACAACCGTCTCGAAACCGTCGCTAAAACTGTCTCATTATTCCGGGCCGAGGTGTCGGTAGACGGTGGCCCGCGAGACACCCAGCGTCGCGGCGATGGCATCCACCGAGTGGGTGCCCGCCGCGTGCATCCGCCGGGCCGCCTCCACCTGCTCCCGACCCAGCGCCGGCGGTCGCCCCGGCCGTCGGCGCGGGCTCGCCGCTGCGCTGACCGAGCCCGATGGCGTCGTCGGGGTCGCGCCCCCCGGGGCCGGTTGCCTCGCCGTCGTGCGCGCGGAGGTGACGCGTGTGGGCGGCGGGATCGTCGTGGTCGGGCGTGGCGTGGCTGCGGGGTTCGCGGCCGGGCCGGCGTCGGCGGGCAGCGGGGCTGTGCCGTCCGGGCGTGTCCCAGCTGCGCCGTCCGCGGGCAGCGGGGCCAGCAGCCGGCGTACGCCGTCGAGCATGTCGGCGCGGAGCGCCTCGTCGGACACGTCGGTGAAGAAGACGATCGGATCGCTGCAGGCGGCCACCGCCTGCACCGCGCGGACCCGCTCCCGGCACCCGGCGTCCGGCCCGGCGATGAGGTCGTTGGCCCGCATGGCGACCTCCATCAGCCGGTGGTACGTGTCGCCGCGACCGACCAACGCGATGTCGTGGAAGAGCATGCCGAGCGGCCGGCGATGGGCGAGCATGACGTCCACCCAGCCCTCCAGCACCGTCCACCGCGCTTGCTCGGTGGGCTGCGTCTGCGCGCTGTCGAGCAACGCCTCCAGGTCGGCCACCAGCGGCTCGACCAGGGCGGCGAGCAGGTGTTCCTTGGCCGGGAAGTGGTACAGGATCGCGGCCTTGGTCAGCCGTAACCGCTCGCCGATCTGCCGCAGCGACGTGCGTTGGTAACCGTGCTCGGCGAACAGGTCGAGCGCGGCGCGCAGGATCCGGGTCCGGGTGTCGTCCGGGGGATCGGCGGTCATGCCGGCCAGCCTAGCGACGTCCTGACCGGTAGGCACGATCGGCGTTGATTCGACTAACCATCGGTCAGTACAGTGGGGGCGGTCGACGCAGCCAACGGCAGGAGGGGCGATGCCCGTCATCTCGATCGGCAACCTGGTCAAGACGTTCGGTGCCATCCGGGCACTCGACGGGCTGGATCTGCGGGTCGAGCAGGGGGAGGTGCACGGCTTCCTCGGGCCCAACGGCTCCGGCAAGTCCACCACCATCCGCATCCTGCTCGGGCTGCTCCGTCGCGACTCCGGAGACGCCCAGGTGCTCGACGCCGACCCGTGGCGCGACGCGGTCCGGCTGCACCGCCGACTGGCGTACGTGCCGGGCGACGTCAGCCTCTGGCCCAACCTCACCGGCGGAGAAGCCATCGACCTGCTCGGTCGGCTGCGCGGCGGCCTCGACCGGCGTCGCCGCGACGAGCTGCTGCACCGCTTCGACCTGGACCCGACCCGCCGCTGCCGCACGTACTCCAAGGGCAACCGGCAGAAGGTGGCCATCGTCGCCGCCTTCGCCTCCCCGGTGGAGTTGTACGTGCTCGACGAGCCCACGTCGGGCCTCGACCCCCTCATGGAGGCGGTGTTCCAGGACGAGGTCCGACGGGTCAAGCAGGCCGGTGCCACAGTGCTGCTCTCCAGCCACGTGCTCGCCGAGGTCGAGGCGCTCTGCGACCGGGTCAGCATCATCCGCGAGGGCCGCACCGTCGAGTCCGGCACCCTCACCGAGTTGCGCCACCTCACCCGCACGGCGGTCACCGTGGAGACCGCCCGCCCGGTCAGTGGCCTGGACGCGCTGCCCGGTGTGCACGACGTGCACGAGGTCGACGGGCGTACCCACCTGGAGGTCGAGCCGGCCCACCTCGACGCGCTGCTCGGTCAGCTCGTCCGCTTCGGCGTACGTGCCCTGACCAGCACCCCGCCCACCCTGGAGCAGCTGTTCCTGCGCCACTACGGCGACGACCCCGCCGGTGCTGGTCCGGCTGATGGTGCTGGGTCGGCTGCCGGTGCTCCGGCCGCCGGTGCCTCGGACGCCAGCTCGCAGGCTGACGCACCGCAGGCAGGTGCCCGGTGAGCGCCCTCACCGGCACGGCCCTGCTGGCCCGGCTCGTGCTGCGCCGCGACCGGGTCCGCCTCGCCATCTGGGTCCTCGGCACACCGCTGCTCGGCTACGCCCTCGCGGCCAGCGTCGCCGGCATCTACCCGGACCAGGCGGCCCGTCAGGTCTACGCCACCACCTCGGCGTCCAGCCTCGTCGCCCGCGCCTTCAACGGCCCCATCGCCGGCACCGACCTCGGTGCGGTGGTCGTCGCCGAGACGTACGTGACGCTGGCCCTGATCGTCGCCCTGCTGAGCACCTTCGCGGTGACCCGGCACACCCGGCAGAACGAGGAGACCGGCCGGGCGGAGTTGCTCGGCGCCTCCGTCGTCGGCCGGTACGCGCCGCTCACCGCCGCGCTGCTCGTCATCGTCGCCGCGAACGTGGTCGCCGTCGCCCTGCTCGCGCTCGCCCTGGTCGGTGCCGGCCTGCCGTTGGCCGGTTCCGTCGCGGCCGCCGCCGCGATCGGCGGTGTCGGGGTCGCCTTCACCGCGATCGCCGCGGTCACCGCCCAGCTCTCCGTCACCTCCCGGGGCGCCAACGCGCTCGCCGCCGCCACCGTCGGGGTCTCCTTCGTGCTGCGCGCCGCCGGTGACGTGCTCGGCGAGCAGAGCGCCGACGGCACCCGGGTGCAGAGCGCCTGGCCGTCATGGATCTCCCCGCTCGGCTGGGGCAACCAGGTGCGGGCCTTCGAGGGCGAACGGTGGTGGGTCCTCGCCCTCCCGGTCGCGCTGCTGCTCGCCGGAGTGGCGGTGGCGTACGCCCTCGCCGAGCGACGCGACCAGGGCGCCGGGCTGGTCGCGCCCCGACGCGGACCGGCTACTGCCGCGCCACGACTGCTCAGCCCCGCCGGGCTGGCCTGGCGCATGCAGCGCGGCACGCTGCTCGGCTGGGCGGTCGGGGTGGCCGTGCTCGGGTTCTCCATGGGCATCGCCGCCGACGAGTTCAACGCCATGATCGACGCCAACCCGGCAGCCGCCGAAGCCATCAACGCGATGGGCGGGGGCGGGGTTCTGGTCGACGCGTACCTGGCCGCGATGCTCGGGCTCTTCGCGCTGACCATCGGCGCGTACGTGGTGCAGGCCCTCCTTCGGGTACGCGGCGACGAAACCGACGGCGTCCTGGAAGCCGCGCTCGCCACCGCGGTCAGCCGTACCCGCTGGCTCGGCACCCAGGTGCTCGCCGCGACCCTCGGCGCGGCCGCGCTGCTGCTGCTCGCCGGCCTGACCACCGGGCTCGGCTACGGCCTGGTCACCGACGACCCGTTCGGCCAGGCCGTCGACCTGGGCGGGGCCGCGCTGCTGCGCCTCCCCGCCCTGCTCGTGGTGGCCGGAGTGGTGACCACCCTGTTCGGGCTGCTGCCCCGCTGGTCGGTGGTGCTGTCCTGGACGGTCCTGCTGGTCTTCCTGCTGCTCGGGCAACTCGGGGCGGTGCTGGAGCTGCCCCAGGCCGCGCTCGACCTGTCGCCGTACACCCACGTGCCGTCCGTGCCCGCGGTCGACCCGGCGGCGCTGCCCCTGGTCGTGCTGACGGCGGTCGCCGCGGCCCTCCTCGCCGCAGGAGTGACGGCCTTCCGCCACCGCGACGTCCCAAGCTGAGGGTTTCCCTTGATCGTTGGCAGCTGAGCAGTTCGACACGCCGCGCACCGAACTGCTCAGCTGCCAACGATCACCGCCTGCCGGACCGAGCTGGGCCACCGAGATCGCCCCGGTTGTTGAACGGGGGAGCGACACCGGGCTTCCGCGACCGGGGGGGCGCCTCGTGCCGTTCGTCAGAGCGCACACCAGGAGGAACCTCTTCGGAGTTGATCCATGACCGCGCCGCCTCCGCCCAACCTTCCGGTGCCGCCGGTGAAGCAGATGACCAACGAGGACTTGACGGACCTTGCTGCGAGCGGCGGCCCGTACCGGGGCAAGGCGGTGTTTGAGCTGGTCGACCGGGCGCACTCCGACGATGATGCCGCCGCCAGGCTCGGCCAGCTGAGCCGGCTGACATTCGAGGCACTGGGTCACAGCGAACAGGCGGACTTCCTTACGTACGTCCAAGCGGAACGCATCGAGGACGCATATCCCAACATCTGACCGATGCGTTAGAGCCCGCGCGGTCAATTGATGCCGCTGCGGGCGGCGAAGCTGCGAAGCCCGGGTAGTGCCGGCGGCGTTCGACGCTGAGCAGTGCGTGGGTGAGCTGCTGACCCTGCGTGCGCTTGAGGCCTCAGCGTTGGCTCTGACGGAGGTTCCACCAGGGCTGGCGCTGGCGAGGGCTGACGGGAGCAGCTGTCGTGGTTTCTACCGGCGCGGTGCCGTTGAGGTTTGCGAGGGTCAGATGTCGGCGTGGCCGTTGCGCCGCCCGGAGGTCGTTGAACCATCGCACGAAGGTGCCGATGAAGATGCCGTCGGGGTCGTTGATGATGTAGATGCCGGTCAGCTCGACGACGTCCTCCCGCGCCTTGCCGTCGACGTGCTGGTGCATCTGCCATATCAGCCGACCACCATATTTCCCGTCTGCGGCGTTTTGAACGAGGACGAAACAGGTCGGGTATCTGCCGAGCACCGCCTCCAGCACGGCTTCCTTGCCCTGCTGGCCGGCTTTAACGATCTCCCGATAGTGCGCCAGGTAGTTCTCCGCCACGAGCTCCGCTATCGATTCGTCGGGGTGGCGCTCCAGCCGGTTCATGTCGAATTGTGAGAGCTGCACGATGCGGTGATAGCTGACTCTTCCGAGCTTCCGATTGAGTGATTCGAGGTACCGCAGGCTGTGGTCCTTCACGTGGGCATCGCCCGGCTGGATGCCGACCTCCACGAATGAGTTGACCGCGTAGATGCGGGAGTCGCCGTCCTCGTTCGCCGACTCGATGACCATCCGCGCGGCCGCGTAGAGGGCCCGCGCCTTCTCGTCCCGCTCCGGCGAGTGCTGGCCGGGATCCAGCGGGTAGTACTGAATGGAGAGACCGGCGCGTCGCGTCAGCTCCTCGACGCTGCCCCGTAATGAGACGAGGATGGCGATCACCACGATGAGGATGAAGATGAGAACCGCCAGGAGCGACGTCGTTTGAGTGGTGGCTTTGTCGGCGACGTTCTGACCCAGTTGCCCCACCAACGCCTGACCGAGCACCGCGAGCGTGAACGCGATCCCTGCGGTGAGTACCGCGACAAGTGGGCTCTTTCGGAAGAACAGCCAGGTCCTACGCATCAGCCGCCCTTCCTGGAGCTGTTTCTTGGATCTGGTGCCGGATAGCGTCGCGCAGCCTCGCATTCCGATGTTCGCATGCCGATCAAGGCGACGAGAATGACAGAAATCCGATAGCCGGCTGGTGGGTGGCCTCACCTCGGCACGTCGCCACCCGTGCCGGGGTGACCCTGTCGGGGCGCGACGTTCGGCGACCCGAATCGGCCCGCCTCCGGACGGCGACGCTGGCCCAGCAGTTCGTCGATCCACCGGACGGCATCGCGCTGTCTGCTGAGCATGTGCTGCCGGGCGCTGGCCAGGTCCGGGTCGCCACCGGCCACCGCGAGGTGTTCGTCCAGGATGCCGAGCCACCGGCGGCTGAGTTCTTCGGCGTACCGCGCCCGCTGCAGGTGCTCTTCAAGGCGACAGTCGAGGTCGACCAACCGATCGATCTGTGGCTGAACCGCCCGCCTGATCTGCTCGTCGAGCCGGACGGCGACGTCCGGCTCGCAGCTGACCTCAAGGTCGCCTCGCTTGTACCCCCACGGGCCCTGCTCGGCGAGCGACTGCTGCAGGTGCCTCTCCAGGTCCGCCGCGCGGTGCGGGGCCAACTCACGGGCGGCGTCGGCGGCCACCCGGGTCAGCCGCTGGAGCGCCTGCGGCATGAAGTAGTCGGCGTACCAGCTCAACACCTCGGCACGCACGCTCACCGCGGACGACCAGGCAAACGTCGCACGGATGTGGAAGGAATACACGTAACCCTGGGCGGGCACCACGATCTGCCTGGGTGCGGTGCGCTGCTCGATGAGGGGGCCGGACGGTGCCGGTGCGGCCAACCCGACGGGTGCCTCGTCCTGGAGGGCGGCGACCAGCCGATCCCAGTTCCGCGCCCACCACCGCCAACCGCGGACACTGCCGTCGCGGGCGACGACCAGCGCGCGAATGCCCCGGTGTCGCCACAGGTCGGTGGGCCTCGGCCTGCCGTCGGGGGCGTCCGTCATGGCACCCTCCACGGCCTCGGATCCGCGTCTCACGCTAACAACCAGTGCCCGAAATGCCCGTAGCCACGCCGTCATGGGAGCGCTGCCGACGACGAAGCCGGTGCGACACCACGCCGTCGTCTGGTGATCGTCGGGGCGTCGTGTGCCGGTCAGTCGGGGACGACATCCTGCCCGGGTGCGCACACTGCCGACCGTCGTCGCGTACCGGCTGCTCGGGGGCGTCGGTGCCACGCTGCTGTCCTGCGCCGGCCTGGCCGCCGGGGCGCTGCCCGTCGGCGCGCACGCGGCCTGGTGGAGCGCGCTGCGGCAACTCGCGGGGCCGGGGCTGCTCTGCGGGTACGCGGGCCTGACCCTGCTCGTGGCCGCGTGGTGGTGGGCGGGCCGTGACCTGCGGCCCGCGCACACCGCCCCGCGCGCCGCGCGGACAGCAGAGTCCCGGACGGTACGGCGGTCGGCCACGCTCACCCTGGCCTGCTGGGCGGGGCCGCTGCTGGTGGCGCCGCCGCTGTTCAGCCGGGACGCCTACAGCTATCTGGCGCAGGGCGCGATGGTCCTCGCCGACATCGACGTGTACCGGCACGGGGTGGCCCAGTTGGGCGGTGCGTTGGCCGTCGAGGTGCCGCAGATGTGGCAGCAGACCCCCGCGCCGTACGGGCCGGTGTTCCTCGCCGTGGCGGCCGTCGTCAGTGGTGTGACCGGCGGCGAACTGGTGCTGGGTGTGCTCGGTCTCCGCCTGGTGGCGGTGGCCGGGGTGGCGCTGCTGGTGGCGTACCTGCCCAGGCTGGCCCGGCACTGTGGCGTGGACCCGTCGGCCGCGCTCTGGCTGGGTGTGCTCAACCCTCTCGTACCGTTGCACCTCATCGCCGGCGCGCACAACGAGGCGGTGATGCTGGGGCTGCTGGTGGCCGGGCTGAGTCTCGCCTTCGCGCACCGCTACGGCGCCGCGACCGTGCTGGTCACCCTCGCCGCGCTGGTCAAGGTGCCGGCGGTGGTCGGGCTGCTGGTGGTCGTCTCGCTCGCCGCGCGTCACCGCGGGCTGCCGACCTCGGTGGCACGCACCGCGGGGGTCGCGGTGGGCACCGCCGCCGCGGTCACCTGGGCCACCGGCATCGGGTACGGGTGGATCGGCGCACTCGGCACACCGATGTACCGGCACAGCTGGTCGATCTCCAGCGCGCTCGGTCGGGTGGCGCTGCGGGCAGCGGGCCGGTCCGGTCTGCACCTGGGCGACGCTCCGATGCGGCTCTGCCTGGCGCTGGGGGTGGCCGCCGTACTGGCCGTGGCGGTCGCCGCGTGGTGGCATCGGCGGCGGCTCGGCCCGGCGTACGCGCTGGGGTTGGTGCTGCTGGCGGCGGCCCTGCTCGGCCCGGCGACCCGGCCCTGGTACGCGCTCTGGGGTCTGGTCCTGGTCGCGGCGGCGGCACACGGGCGGGCCCGGCCGGCGGCGGCACTGGGCGCGGTGGTGCTCGCGTTCGTGGCGCTGCCCAGTGGGTTCGGACCGGACACCGCGCAGGCGGTGCTGGCCGCCGCCGGGGTGCTGGTGGGGCTGCTCGTGGTCGGCTCACTGCGCCTGCTGTTGCCACCGGCGGCCGTGGAGGTGGCCCGATGAGCGCCGACCGGCGTCGAGCGGCGACGGTGGCCGCGCTGGCCGTCGCACTCACGGTGGCGATCGCGGTGCTCCCCGGTCACCGGGGTTGGTTCGACGTCGGCGTCTACCACGGTGCGGTCGGCCACTGGGTACGCGGCGGTGACCTGTACGAGTGGACCACCAGCAACGGGTACGGCTTCACCTACCCGCCGTTCGCGGCCGCGAGCATGCTGCCGATGGCCGCGCTGGCCTGGTACCCGACGATCGTGGCGAACCTGCTGCTCACGGCCCTCGCCGTCGTGTTCCTGCTGCACCTGCTCGTGGACCCGGTGGCCCGGCGGCACGGCTGGAGCCGCTGGTACGCGCTCGCGCTGTCGTGTTGTCTGCTGGCCGGGCTCAACCCGGTGCGGGACACGGTCAGCTTCGGGCAGGTCAACCTGGTGCTGGTGGCGCTGGTCTACCTGGACCTGTGGTTGGTGGAGCGGGGCAGCCGGCTGGCCGGCGTCGGGACCGGCCTGGCCGCGGCCGTCAAGCTCACCCCGGCGGTCTTCGTCGGTTACCTGCTGGTCACCGGTCGCTGGCGGGCCGCCGCCACCGCCATCGGCACCGCCGTCGCCGCCACCACTGTCACGGCGGCCCTCGCGCCGGACGCCACCCGCACGTTCTTCACCGAGGCGCTGTGGGACACCGACCGGGTGGGCCGGTTGGCGTACGTGTCCAACCAGTCCCTGCTCGGCGTGGTCGCCCGGCTCGACCCGGCGCACCCGGACCGGCGGCTGTGGTTGGCGCTGGTCGCCGTCGTGCTGGTCGTGTGGGCGTTACGGGCTCGCCGGGCGGTGCGCGTCGGCGACGAACGCGCCGGCTTCGCGTTGACCGGTGTGGTCGCGTGCCTGGTCAGCCCGGTCACCTGGGTGCACCACCTGGTGTGGCTGGTACCGGGGTTGGTGGTGATCGCCGCGGCCACGCTGCCGTGGCCGCCGGTCGACCCGCCCGCCCGTCGTCGGGCACGTGCCGGCGTCGCCGGGTACGTCGTGCTCTGCAGTGGGCTGGTCTGGGTCTTCGCCAACGGGTCGGCCGGGCCGCTGGGGTTCCTCGGCGCGAACGCGTACGTCTGGGTCAGCATCGGGATGCTCGTGCTGCTCCCGGTCGGCCAGGCGAGCCCGGGCACCGCGAACAGCGTGATGCCGCAGCGGCATCGTGATGCCGGTGTGGCATCACGCTCGTCCAAGGACATGCCGCCCCGCCTCCGTTGACCGGGTGCTCAGTTCCCGACAGTCGGGGCAGCACGCGGGCGCGGTGACGGTGGCGGTGACGCTCGGGTGACGGGCGCTTCGCGATCCTCGTGCCGGAGCCGGGCACTGTGCACCGGCGCGGGCAACGGGGAGGCCGTGCGGTGGACTTCGTCGACGCGGTGCTGGTGCGGCTGGCCGACCCGGGCACCCGCGCGTCGCTCTTCGACGAGGCGTCGCTGGCACACCTGGTCGAGGCCGCGTACGACACCGAGGCGATGCCGGTCGCGCCGCCGTACGCGGCGGTCTTCGACGAGCTGACCCTCGGCTTCGCCGCCGCCCCCGTCACGGTGGCCGAGGGGGAGTGGCTGGGCTCCGCGGGCACCGAAAGGACGGAGCTGCGGGTGCGCCTGCACGGCCTCGGCGGTGCGGCGCTGCGGATCGACGCGCTGTGGCGGGGCAGCCTGGTGGTGCGCACCAGCGCTGCCCGGGACCGGGTCGAGGACCTCGACGTGGCGGTGCCCGCCTTCGACGTGGACCCGCAGATCATCGCCGACCTGGGCGCGTTGCCGTCCGACCCGGCGCAGTTGGAGACCGAACGCCGGACGCGGCTGGTGACCCGCCTGCGGGCCGGACTGCACCAGCCGGCCGCGTTCACCGACGCGCACCTGGACCGACTGCTCGCGGGTGTCGGCGCCACGAACGCCGGTGACCTGGTGACGCGAATGCGCGGGCAGGCCGCCGGCGCCACCGTGAAACTGCGCTACGCCGCGCCGTCGGCCGCCCCACCCACTCCGCGCCCACTGCCGTTCGCCGCCGCCGTGCTGATCCGCGACAAGGGCTTCTCCCTGGCCGACCTGCTGGTGGAAACCCGACTGGTGCGGGCCCGCGCCGAGGAGTTGGGGCTGGACGTGCCCGCACCGGACGACGTCCGGCGACGACACCGGGTGGTCGCCGTCTGGGTGGTCCCCGTCGAGACGTTCGACGACGACGGCTGGCCCGGCGGCGACACCGGCACCGACGCACAGAAGCGGGCCGCCCGGTTCGCCCGGGCCGGCCAGTGGCTCGCCCGCAGCGGCATCGGACTCGCCGCCGTCTCGACCTGAGAACTCAGACCAGCAGCAACTTCGTCCGGGAGGACCCGTGGCACCGACAGCAGCATTCCCGTTCATCGAGGTCCGGATCGTGCCACCACCGGCGCCGCTGGCGCAGCGCTCTCCGGGCGTCATCGCCGTGGTGGGCAAGGCACCGTCGACGGCCGACGGCGGCTCCGCGCCGGCCAACACGCCGGTCCGGATCGAGACCCTCGACGACGCGGTCACCAACTTCGCCCGCCGGCAGGCCGGCAACGTGGTCCGCAACGCCCTCTACAACTCGTTGGAGTTGGCGTTCCTGCAGGACCCGCGCCCGGCCAAGGTGTACGGGGTCAAGGTCGCCGGCGACGACTACGCCGCCGCGCTCGGCGGTCTGGAAGCCGCCGACGACGTGACAATGGTGTCGCTGGCCAACGAGTCGAGCGTCGGGAACCCCGCCGGTGCGGGCGCGCCCACCGGACTGCACGCCCTCAAGGCGCACGTGGAGACGATGTCCGCGGCCGGCCAACGGCGGATCGGGTTCGCCATGGTCAACCCGGCCACCGAGAAGAGCCCCACCTACGTCGCGGACATCACCGCCACCGCGAACCCGCTCAAGAGCAGCACCAGCCGGATGATGATGATCGCCGCCCGGGGCGCGGACGGCGACGCGGCCACTGCCGCGATGGCCGCCGTGGCCGGACTTCCCGTGCACCACAGCATCGTGCTCAAGAAGATCCGTGGAGTCGCCATCCCGGTGGCCAAGCAGTACAGCCCCGCCGAGATCAAGAGCCTCTCCGAGGCCAACCTGACGCCGATAATCGACCCGACCCTGATCACCGGGGAGAGCCTGCACTTCGCCGACGGACGGCTGTTCACCTCCGACGCCAGCCTGCTGCACGTCGACCTGGTCCGCACCCTCGACCAGATCGAGTTCATGCTGCGCGCCGGCCTGATCGGCCTGGTCGGTGACGCACGGATCACCAAGCCGGGCATGACGCTGCTGAAGACCCAGGTCGACGGCATCCTCGGCCCGCTCAAGCGGCAGGCGGTGATCGACGACTACCGCATCGAGATCCCGGTACTGGACATCCTCGCCATCCCCGAGGTCGCGCGTACCGCCACCGACACCTCGATCGTCACCGCCGCCCGGGCCGACCGCACCGTCGACCTGGTCGTCACCGTCACCTACGGCCCGGCCGTGAGCCGCCTGCTGGTCACGCTCGTGGCCAAGTTCTGACCCGGAGGAACCAGACCATGGAGTGGAAGACCCGCCTCGCGGTGCAGTACACCAAGGGCACCGAGACGGTGCTGATCAGCCCGATCGACTCGTTCAGCCCGTCCTTCTCGCTCAACGTCGAGGCGCTGCACTCGTGCGAGGTGACCCACATGGGCGCCATCCACGCGCCGGTCTCGATGAACTTCACCATGACCGTCAAGGCGATCGGGGACGTCGCCGGTCGGCTCACCAAGCTGGCCCTGGACGGGGAGCTGTTCGACATCGCGCTGCTGGAGCACACCGGCGACGACTGGTCGTTCTCGTCCTTCGTGCTGCGCGACTGCCTGATCACCAGCGCCACCCCGACCACCGCCACCATCTCCGGCGCTCCCGCGGCCACCTTCAGCGGCTTCAGCCTCGCCGCCACCGTCGACCCGAAGACCGGCGACCAGTCCGTCCTGCCGTAACCCGACGAGGATCAACCGGAGGTAGCGAAATGGCGACCGGTGCTGGCCGTGCCGCCCGGGTCACCCGTACCGGGCTGGCCCTGGTGCACGCGGGTGAGCTGGTGCTGCCGGCGGCCGGCAGCGAGGCGGAGGCCGAGCAGGTCGCCGAGGACGATCGCGCGGTCATCGCGTACCACTTCCCGGTGGAGATCGAGGTGGTCGCGGCCGGCGACGCCGTCGACGCCGACGCGCTCGCCGACCTCGCGTTGGCCCGCCTCGCCGAGCACCTGGACGGGCGGTTCTGACGGTGGCCATCTCGGTGCACGTGCCGGTGCGGATCCGGCTGGACGCCCGGTCGGTGACGGAGCGGCCGGAGGCGGTGACCGACGCGCTCGGCGCGGCCCTGGCCCGCGCGTTGGAACGCTCCCGCCGCGAGGTGGTCGCACCCCGCGGCGGCTATCTGGAGGTACGCCCCAACTCGCCGGAGTTCCGCTGGACCGGCGCGGGCGGCGAGCGGGTGTCCCCGGACGACCGGCGGGCCTTCGAGGCCCGGCTGCGCCGGCGCATCGACGAGGTGATCACTGCGGCGCGGCTGGACCCGGTGCTGCCCGCCGGCGTGGCCGCGCCGCTGAGCCGGCCGCCGGCCGAGGTGTTCGACCCGCAGCGGATGCGTCACCTGCTGGCCGTCTACCGGGTGCCGTCCTACGACGACGGTGGCGACGCCGCCGAGGTGCCGGTGGACGGCGACGACCCGCCGCCGGTGACCTACCAGTGGCTGCTGCGCCCGGTCACGTACCTGGCCAGCCACTTCGTCGAGCTGGCCCGCGAGGCGGTACGCCAGCACGGGGGTCTGCCGTCGGGCACCCCGCAGGGTGTGATCGCCCGGGTGGTCGGCTCCGACGGACGCCCGGTCTGGGTGGTCATGGTGACCACCACTCCGCTGTCGGTGCTCACCTTCGAGCGGTTCGGCGAGACGGTGTTCCGGGCCACCCCGCAGCCGCACTTCGAGGTGGAGGAGCGGGTGCCCAGCCCGCAGCCCGGCACGGTGCAGCGGCGGCCGGTGGCCGACCGCAGTGCCCTGGTGGCGATGGTGGACGAGGAGCTGAGCGCCGACATCCGGCAGCGGTTGCGGACCGCCCAGCCGCGTGGCGAGACCACCAGTGTGGACGAGTACCAGGCGCAGATCGAGCGGGCCGTCGACGCCGAGGTGACCCGGCGGGTCGACGCGATCCTCGCCTCGGTGGGCGGTGCGGTGCCGACCTGCCTCGTGGTGATCAGCATCGGTGGGGTCTCCCTGCTGCTGGTGGGCACCGAGGAGACCGACGCCACGCTGCACTGGACCGGCACGGCGAACCTGCTGCCCATCACCGTCGAACAGCGCCCGGCCGCTCCGCCGGACCCGAACGCACCGCCCGGCGGCGGCACCGGCGACGGCACCGGTTCAGGGGCGGGTGCAGGCGGATCCGGTGTGGGCAGCGGATCCGGCGGCGGCAGCGGACCCGACGGCACCGGCACCGGTGGCCTCGGCACCGGCACCGGGCCCGGCGGGGGTGCCGGTGGCAGCGGCGGGGACGGCACCGGCGGTGCCCGGCGGGGTGGGTTCGTCTTCGACCCGAGCAGCCCCAGCGCCCCATCCGGCACCGAGGGTCGCCGGTTCCCCGCCGTCACCGGCGAACACTCCGAGATGCGGGCCTGCGCCCCCTTCAACGGCGAACCGGAGCTGGCCGCCCTCGGCCCGGACGGCGACGAGCTGCGCCAGCTGATGGACGACATCGCGTTCCGGCTGCAGATGGGCGAGCCGTGCCGTTACCCGGCGAACTTCTGCCTCCAGGCCGCCGCCATGCTGCGCGGTCGGGCCGCGGCGATCAGCCTGCTGGTCGGCTCGGCCGAGCGGGAGGCGTTCACCCGTCCGGTGCCGGAAGGCTCCGGCGGGCTCGGCCCGCTGGACTTCCGGCCGGTCGCCTCGCCGGCCGTGCAGTTCCTGCGCCACCTCGCCGGTGTGCTGCCCCGCCTGGATCGCCTCGCCCAACTCGTGATGGGCCGCTACCGCCAGCCCGAGCACTTCGCCCGGATCCAGGGCGGCTGGATCGACACGTCCGCCTCCTGGAACCTGCACTTCCTCCAGGCGTTCAGCCCGGCCGTGAAGGGCGCGGTCGGGCAGCTCTTCGTCGTCGGCAGCCAGGCCATGCTCGTGCAACTGCTGCTCAGCTCGCGCACCGGCATCGACGCGCGGATCGCCAACTTCGACAGGTACGCGCCGATCTTCGAGCGGTTGATCGTCTCCCAGCTCACCGACTACGCCGAGTTGCAGGGGTTGCGGGAGCGGTTGCGCCGGCACGAGGCCGCCCGGTGGACGCAGGCGCACACCGACCTGGGCGACGGCACCGTCGCCACGCTGAGCATGGCCAACCCGTCCACCGCCTGGTACGGGGCCGCCCGCGCCATCTCCAGCGCGTTCCTCGCCGCCGAGGCCGCCCTGACCAGCCCCGGGGCGGCCGGCGAGATCGTCGAACGGGACGGCACCACCCGGATCCGCGACTCGCACGCGGTGCTGTGGACCCTCGCCGAGATCGAACAGGCGCTGGTCATCCAACGCGGCGAGGCCGAGGGCATCGACCCGCTGGTCAAGCAGATCACCGACGTGCCCGACGTGCTGGCCCGCTTCGCCGGCAACCGGTCCGCCATCCGCGACGAGCTGTGGCGCGTGCTGCACGAGATGCAGCGCAACAACACCGAGATGCTCGGCCGCGCCCGTACCGACGCCCCATTCGCCTTCCGCTCCAGCCGGATCAGCGAGCACATCCCGTCGGCCACCATCCCCGGCGGACGCTACGCGCTGCAGGGCATCCACCTGGTCACCCACCAGCAGATCGGCGAGTTCTTCGGCGGCAACCTCTACTACGCCACCGGGGTCGACGACCTGTTCAGCACCGAGCTGGGCCGAGAGGCGCTGAGCGCGTTCGGCATGATGGTGGGGATCATCGCGCTGTCGGTGCTCTGCCCGCCGCTGGGCTTCGTGGTCGGGGTGGCCGTCGCCGCCGTCGACGTGGCGCACGCCCACCAGCGCGCCCGCCTCTACGCGTCCATGCTCGACCCGGAGCTGGTGCTCACCCGCACCGAGGTCGAGGTGGAGCTGTTCGCCGCGTACCTCGGGCTGGCCCTGTCGCTGATACCGGAGGCCGGCACCATCGGCGGCGCGGCGGTGCGCGGCGGCCGGGTCGCCCTGCGCTTCGGCGTCCGCGCCGGGCTGCGCGCCGCCCGGCGGTACGTGGTGCGCCGGGTCACCCGGCAGATCATCGAGGCCGCCTCCCGGGACCTGCTGGAGGCGTTTCTGACCGAGATCCTGCTCAACGAGGTGCTGGAACGGGTCGTGCAGAAGCTGATGGAGCCGATCCTGGCCTACGTGGAGCGCGGGGCGATGCTCAGCGGCGCGGTCGGCGGCCCGGAGGGCGCCCGGTTCATCCTCATGGTGCTCGACTCGCCGCACACGACCGCGTCCGACCCGGGCGTGCCGGTGGTGCGGCCATGACGCCGCCGCGCCGGTTCCGCGCCGGTCGCTTCCTGGACTCCGCGGCGGTGCACGCCGCCGCCGACGCCAACCCGCGGCTGCGCCGTTTCCTGCGTACCGTGGCCGGGCACAGCGAGGGCGGCGAGGTGCGGTCCCGACGGCTGCTGGAGCACCTCATCCGCCGCATCGTCGACGACGTCGGCGACCTGCATCTGGGCAACGCGGTGAGCCGGCTGGAACGCATCGCCGTGCTGCGGGAGAACATCGCCGCGATCCTGGACCACGTCCTTGAGGGCCGCGCCCTGCCCGAGGGCACACCGGTGTCCGCGTTGGGGGAGTACTTCGACCAACTCCGAACGGAGATGCGTGAGCTGAGCCGACCGCGCGACGGGATCGTGGGTGACGCGCCGCTGCGGCTTGCCGACGACGCCGCCGCGTACGCCGAGTCGTTGCTGCGGGACTTCGAGGCCGGCGGCGGTCGGCACAGCGAGCCGGCAGCCGCGGTGGGCGATGCGTTCCGGGCCATGCCGGCGGACCGGCAGGCTGCCCTGCGCCGCGCCGCCGAGCTGGAGCCGCAGGCGCTGTGGCGGGCGGTGGCCAGCGAGACCGAGAGCGGTAAGCGGGCCGCCGTCGCGGACCTGGAGACCCGGCTCGGCGGCCGGCTCACCCCCGACGAGCTGGCCCGGCTGCGCGCCGCCGTCGACGATCTCGGCCGGGCCCGCTCGCGGGGCCTGCAGATGAACGAGGTGCGGTTGGCCGAGGTCCTGGCCCGCATCGCCGACCCGGAGCTGCGGGCGGTGGTGGCCAGCGGCGACGTGTGGCTCACCCAGCAGCTCGCCGCGCACAACCCGGAGGCGCTGGCCACCCTGTGGCGGCGCTTCCGGGAGCGGGGCGGCCGCGCCGACGACGGCCCCGGCTTCCGCGCGTACCTGCGCCACGAGATGGTCACCTACGGCCGCGGCGTGCTCGGCGAGTACAGCGCCGCGTTCTCGCTGAGCAGCATCGAGCTGTTCCTCAAGGGACCGGACGCCAACGTCAAGGTCGCCGGCACCGACCTGGTCGGCATCGGCCACGACGGCTGGGTGTGGCTGCTCGACGACAAATCGCACCGCGCGACGAGCGTCAGCGGAGTCAGCGCACTCACCGAGAACCTGGCCACCAACCTGCGCCGCGACGCCGCCGACTTCCGCGACGCCATCGCCCGGCTGCACCGTGACGACCCCGGTTTCACCCCCGACCCGCGGATCCTCGACGCGATCTCCCGGATGGAGGACGCCGCCGCCGAGATCGACCGGATCAACCGGCGCGGTTCCGCGTCCACCCGGCCCGCCCGGATCAGTCGGGCGCTCGAAGAGCGGCGGCTGCGGCTGCGCGTCACCAGCGCCGCCGGCGAGGTCCGCGAGATCACCCAGGCCCTGCGCGACCTGGGCCTGGCCGTCGAACCCACCGGTACGCCGGTGCCGCTGCCACCCACCGGAGGGCGCTGAGCATGGCCATCACCAGCAGCTTCATGCGGTACGGCACGGTGCCGTCGGCGATCATCAGCGACGGGGTGCTGCCCATCCCACTGTGGGCGGTCACCGCCATCTCCCTCGCGCAGACGTACCACCTGCCCCCGATCGGGTCCACCGCCCACAAGGCCATCGTGGCCACCCACGACGACACCATCACGCTGACCGGGGTGCTCGTCGGCGCGGAACGCTACGCCTGGAAGTTCGCCCTGGAGACGATGGCCGAGGCGAGCAAACGCGGCACCGCCCTCGCGGCGTACTCCGGGGGGAAGTTCGGCGGGCTGATCCTGGTCACCTCGATGACCATTCGCACCGACATGCAGGTGCAGTCGTTGACCTTCAACGCCTCCGCCGCCCGCCGTGACGTCCTGGACACCACCATCACCCTCGTCCACGTGCCCCGTCCCAGCCTGCTCGGCAAGCTGCTCGACGTGGCCAGCATCGGAGTCGGCGCGCTCGCCGACGGGTTGGGCAACTGATGCCACCGTTCCCGATCGACAGATACCTGCTGCCGGAGACGCCCGTCGAGGTGCCCGACGGGTTCACCGAGGTGCGGCAGAGCCTCACCGCCGGCCTCCCGCACCGCGTCGAGTTGGGCGCAGGTGTGCACGCGGTGCTGATCCTGCCCACCGGGCTGGCCCGGCAGTGGCTGGACACCGACCCGCTCGCCGTGGTGAGCAGCTCCGCCGACGACCTGGCTCCGCGACCCGCGCCGCCGACCACACCCCGGCCACCCGTGCTGGTCGGCCGGGTGCCGCTGCGCCTGGTCGTCCGCCAGGGCACCCGGATCCTCGGCTCGGTGCCGCTCGCGGCCGGCCTGCGCCGGGTCTGCCCCGACGCCGGCCTGACGACCGACACCGGCTCGTCGACCGCCGCCGGCTCAGCTCCGATCGCCGTGGAGCTGCTGGTGCTGAGCTGGCTGCTGCACGCCGGGACGGTACGCGGATCCGGCGACTACGGCTCGTCCGTCGCGCTGGCCTGGCGGCGCGCCGACCGGGCGGTGGACCAGTTCGGACCGCCGCCGATCAACGAGTTCGTCTGGCGTCGCCGTCCACCCGCCCAACGGGTCGAATCCGAGCTGGGCCCCGGCCGGCTGCGCTACCGCTACCTGCTCGACAAGAAGCTGAGGAGGGTGCTGCGTTGACGCTCACGCCGTTCCAGACCGGTCAGGTCCGCCAGGGCGCGGTCGGCAACGACGCCGGCTGGACGCTGACGTTCCACCGGGAGACCCCGACCGGGCTGAGCCAGGACGCCGCGCTCACCCTGTCCAGCGCCGACTACTACGCGGCCATCGACGCCGCGCTGCCCGACGGGCTCGGCCCCGGCGCGTACACGGTCACCGTGCAGGGGCTGATCGACGAGCACTTCGCCGCGCTGCGCACCGCCGAAGGGCAGCCGCCGCTGGTGGCGAAACTGCACCTGTACTGGCGCGACGCCAACACCTCGGTGGGCGCGTTCTTCACCAACCTGGTCGGCGTCAACGCCGGCCCGACCCCGGCCGAGCTGACCCAGGCGCTGGTCGCCGTGCTGCGGGTGACCAAGGTACGCCGGCTCACCGGCGACCGGACGTACGACACCGAGCTGACCCTCGTCGAGCAGGCGTACGCCCGGCTCGGGCAGCGCGTCGCCGAACGGTTCGAGGCGGCCACCTTCAGCGCCGCGATCCGGGCCATCGCCGAACGCACCCGGGTGGACATCGCCACCTGGGGCGCCGACCCGGACGGCACGATGACCCGGGGCGCCACCGAGGCGGCCGGCGACGAACGGGTC